>PMZX01000454.1:11616-11951 GCA_003170035.1 Myxococcales bacterium
TGAACGCGCACTTCAGTCGCAACGTGTGGCCGGTGCTCACGCCACTGGCGGTGGATCAGGGCCATCCCTTTCCGGTGCTGCGCAACCGCAGCCTCAACCTGGCCATTGTCCTGCGCAAGGAGCGCCAGCGCGTGGCACGCCGCTCGCGCATCTTCGCGGTCGTGCAGGTGCCGGCGGTTTTGAAACGCCTGGTGGAGATCCCACCGTCATCGCCTCATCGGGCCGCCTTCGTCCTGCTCGAGGACGTGATCGCCATGCACGTGGGCGAGCTGTTTCCTGGCTTCCGCGCGGTGGGCTGCCATTGCTTCCGGGTGACACGCGATTTCGATCTGTCG
>PMZX01000450.1 GCA_003170035.1 Myxococcales bacterium
CCGCGCCACACCAGCACGGTGAAAGCCAGCAAGACAGACAGCACACCGACGAGGCCCAGCTCCTCGCCGATGATGGCCAGGATGAAGTCGGTGTGGGCCTCGGGCAGGAAGAAGAGTTTCTGGTGGCCCTGGCCCAGCCCTTGCCCCCAAAGACCTCCCGAGCCCACGCTGATGAGCGATTCGTAGAGCTGGTAGCCGGTGTCGCGGCGAAACTGCCAGGGATAGAGGAAGGCGAGAAAGCGCCGCATGCGCCAGGGCTCGCCCGCGATGAACACTTTCCATCCAATGGGCGCAGCCACCAGCACCGACAATAGAATGTAGCTGGTACGCGTGCCGGCCACGAACAGCAGGCCCAGGGCCGTGACTCCCATGATGACCGCGGTGCCCAGATCAGGCTGCTTGAGCAGCAGCACCAGGAAGATCCCGGTCATCACCAGGGGCGGCAGGAACCCCATGCGGAAGTCCTTGACCTTTTCGGCCTTGCGCGCGAGCAGCACCGCCAGGTACAGCGCCAGGGCAAACTTGGCCAGCTCCGACGGCTGGAACGACAGCGCGCCCCAGCGGAACCAGCGCACGGCCCCATTGATCGCCGGCCCCACCTTCAACACCGCGGCCAGCATGGCCATGGACAGGAACAGCAGGGGATAGGCCAGGCGGCGGTAGATGGAGTAGTCGAGCCGCATGCCGATCGCGAAGGCAATCAGGCCGGCGGCGCTGTAGGCGCCCTCGCGCTTGAGAAAGTAGGTCCAGTCGCCATAGGTCTTGGCCGCGAACGCCGCCCCCGCCGAGAACACCATCACCGCTCCAAACCCGGTCAAGCCCAGGATTATCGCGACCAGCAAGCGGTCGGGCCCCTGCGACAGGGGGCCGCCGCCCACAAGCGTCGCCCGCCTAGGCCCAGCCCATCCGGTCACGCGTTCGCGCAAGCTCATGGGGTCTCCTCCGGCAGCACACCGCGCTCGCCGCTCCTGTGGATGATGAGATCTTTGACCGCGGCCCGGTAGACCTCGGCGCGATGCTCGTAGCTGCGAAACATGTCGAAGCTGGCGCAGGCGGGAGACAGCAGTACGGCATCTCCGCTGCGGGCCATGGTCGCCGCCTGCAGTACGGCTTCTTCCATGGTGCGTGCAAGCTCGACCGGCACGACCGGCGCCAGGACCTCGCGCAGCCTGGGCGCGGCTTCGCCGATCAGCACCGCGCCGCGACCGGCTTGCTTCATGACCTTGGCCAACGGCTCGTACGAGCCGCCCTTGTCGCGGCCGCCGGCAATCAGGACCACCGGGCGGGGAAAGCGATCGAGCGCCGCCACCACCGCGCCCACATTGGTGCCTTTGGAATCGTCGTAGAAGAAGACGCCGTCCAGCTCGCCCACCAGCTCCATCCGGTGCGCCAGCGGCCGGAAGGTCACCAGGGCGTGACGGGCCTCGGCGGGCAGGGCGCCGGCCAGGCGCGCCGCCACCAGCGCGGCCAGGGCGTTTTCCAGGTTGTGCCGGCCCACCAATCCCGGCAGGTGCGCGGGATAGTATTCGATTGGTCCGCCTGCCAGGCGCACGCACAGGGCATCGCTCTCGATCCAGCCGCCCACCACCAGCGCACGCCGGGTCGAGATCAGCACGCAGCGGCTACGCGTTCCTTTGGCCGCCGCCTCGACCAGCGGATCATCGAGGTTGAGGACCGCGAAGTCCGCCGCGGTCTGTGCGGCAAAAATGCGCGCCTTGGCCGCCACGTAGGCATCCAGGGTGCCGTGGCGATCGAGATGGTCGGGCGTGATGTTGAGCAGAACCGCCACCTGCGGTCGGAACGACTCCACGGTTTCGAGCTGGAAACTCGACACCTCGAGCACACACGCGCCGGCTTGCTCGGCGGCTGGCGTGCCCACCGCCTCGGCCAGAGGCACGCCCAGATTCCCACCCACGAAGGTGGGCCGGCCGTTGGCGGCAAGCATGGCCCCGCACAAGGTCGTGGTGGTCGACTTGCCGTTGGTTCCCGTGATGGCCACGATGGGCGCGTCCACGAACCACGACGCCAGCTCCAGCTCGCCGGTGATCGTGGCGCCTCGCTTGCGCGCGGCTTCGACCTCGGGCAAAACAGGCACGCCGGGCGACAACACGATGAGGTCGGCGGCGAGGAAGGTTTCGGCCCGATGCCCGCCCAGCTCCTGCTTGGCCGCGGGAGGCAACTGGGCCAGCGTGGCGCCCAGTGCCTCGGCAGTCTGCTTGTCGGTGACGGTGACCTGGGCGCCGCGGGCCGCACACAGGCGGGCGGCAGCCACGCCCGAGCGTCCCAGTCCCACCACCAGGACTTTCTTGCCAAGCAGGGCGCGCTGAAAGAGTTGCATCAGCGCACCTTCAGGGTCAGGAGTAGTCCGAGGACAGCGCAGGAGAAGGAGACGATCCAGAAGCGCACCACGATGCGCGACTCGGGCCAGCCAATCTTCTCGAAATGGTGGTGGATGGGTGCCATCAAGAAGATGCGCTTCTTGGTGATCTTGTAGTAGCCGACCTGGATGACGTCGGAGAGCACTTCCACCACGAAGACACCGGCGATGATGGGAAGCGACAGCTCGGTCTTGGTCGCCAGCGCGACGAAGCCGATGGCTCCGCCCAGGGCCAGCGCGCCCACATCGCCCATGAAGACCTGCGCCGGATGCGTGTTGTACCAGAGGAATCCGATGCTGGCGCCCACGATGGCCCCGCAGAAGACGGTGAGTTCTCCTGCGCCGCGCACATGGGCCATGCCCAGGTAGTGGGCAATGTTGAAGCCTGACAGAGTCTGGCCCGCGGCATAGCTGAGCAACATGAAGGTGAAGGCGCAGGCAATCACCGGGCCGATGGCCAGTCCGTCGAGCCCGTCGGTCAAGTTGACCGCGTTGGAGGTGCCCATCACGATCACGACCAGCCCGAAGATTGCATAGGCCAGGGCCGAAATCTCCAGGGGATGGCGCTCGAAGTTGAGCAGCGGAACTGCCAGCCGCAGCCGCACCGACGGGTCCAGGGCATCGCCAAAGAACAGCCAGCCCACCGCCACTGCCCCCACCAGGAATTGCACCAACAGCTTGAGCTTGCCGGGTACCCCGCGCTTGTTCCTTCTCGTGATCTTTAGATAATCGTCGACGAAGCCCAGCGCGCCGTAGCCCACGGTCACGAACAGCGCCGGCCACACCAGCGGGCTGGTGAGATCGCACCACAGCACCGTCCCGGTGACCAGAGCCATGATGATGAGGGCGCCGCCCATGGTCGGGGTGCCTTGCTTGGCCACGTGAGTGGTGGGGCCGTCGTCCCGGATGATCTCGCCCAGTTGTCGCTCGCGGGCGCGGCGAATGAACCAGGGCGCGAGAGCGAAGGTGATGAGCAGCGAGGT
>PMZX01000497.1:0-7160 GCA_003170035.1 Myxococcales bacterium
AACTTCTCCATCAGGTCGAACACACCCTCGGCGATCTTGGCATCGATGTTCTTGGCCGCGGCACCAGCCAAGAAGCAGGCCTTTTCCCCGGCCATGGCCTCGGCCTTCTTCTTGCCCATGGCCCGGCGAAGCTCATCGGCCTGGCCCAGCGAATAGCCCGCCATGGCCGACGAGATCTGCATGACCTGCTCCTGGTACACGATGACCCCGTAGGTGTCCTTGAGAATGGGCTCCAGCACCGGGTGCGGGTACTCGACCTTCTTGCGGCCGTGCTTGCGCTCGACGAAATCGTCCACCATGCCGCCCTCGATGGGTCCGGGCCGGTACAGCGCCCCCGCGGCCACGATGTCCTCGAAGCAGTCGGGCTTCAGCTTCTTGAGCAGGTCGCGAAAGCCCGACGATTCAAGCTGGAACACCCCGGTCACGTCAGCGGCGGAGATCATCCGGTAGACCTCGACGTCGTCCAGCGGAATGGCGGCCATGTCCAGTGGTGCTTCCCCGTGCGCTTTGCGGTCGGCGTCGGCCAGCGCCACCGCGGTCTGGATCACGGTCAGGGTCTTCAGCCCGAGAAAGTCGAACTTGACCAGGCCCACCTTGGCCACGTCGTTCATGTCGAACTGGGTNNCCGGCGTGGCGGTTCAGCCCTTCCAACTTCATTGCAATATCGAGCAGCTCGCGGTGCTCGCCCTCGTACAGCGCCTTGAGCCGCGGCTCCTTTTCGATGGCTTCTCTGATGGGCGGCGATTTGCCCTGCACCGGCTCGGGGATCAGGGTGGCCACCTTGTTCTGCTCCGCCACCGGCAATCCCATGGCCCGGCCCACGTCGCGGATGCAGCTCCGCGCCTTCATCTGGTGCATGGTCACGATCTGACCCACGTTGTTCTTGCCGTATTTTTCGGTGACGTACCTGATCACCTCGTCGCGCCGGTTCATGCAGAAGTCCACGTCGAAGTCCGGCATGGACTTGCGTTCCGGGTTGAGGAACCGCTCGAACAGCAACTTGTTGGCGATGGGATCGATGTCGGTGATGCACACCGAGTACGCCACCAGCGAGCCGGCGCCTGAACCACGCCCTGGCCCGACCGGAATTCCGTTCTGCTTGGCGAAACGAATGAAATCCCAGACGATGAGAAAGTAGCCGGAGAACTCCTTCTTCTGGATGACGTCCAGTTCCAGCGCCAGGCGGGCACGGTACTGATCGGGGTCCACCTTCTGGCCACGTGCATGCGACGCCTGCAGCCGCTTCTCCAGCCCATCTTGCGCCAGCTCCGCCAGGTAGCTTTCGGCGTCGTAGCCGTCCGGCACCTGGAAGCGCGGCAGGTAGGTCTTGCCGAGGTCGAAGGTCACGTTGCACGATTCGGCGATGCGGGCCGCGCTCTCCAGCGCCTGGGGCACGTCGCGAAAGTGCATCGCCATCTCCGAGGGCGACTTCAGGTAGTACGCGTCGGTGTCGTGGTGCAGCCGTTTCTCGTCGGCCAGCGTGCGCCCTTGCTCCACACACATCAGGATCTCCTGCGCGCGCGCATCCTGACGGTCCAGGTAGTGGCAGTCGTTGGTGGCCACCAGCGGAATTCCCGTGCGCGCCGCCATGGCGATGAGCTCGGCGTTGACCTTCTCCTGGTCAGGCAATCCGTTGGGCTGGATCTCCAGAAAGAAATTCCCCTTGCCCAGGATGTCCTCGTACTCGCGCGCCACAAGCTCGGCGGGCCCCGGCCCCGCGCGCATGATGGTCTGCGCCACCTCGCCGCCCAGGCACGCGGACATGCCGATCAGTCCCTCGCGGTGTTCGCGCAGCAACTTCTTGTCGATGCGCGGGTTGTAGTAGAAGCCTTCCAGGTAGGCCATCGAGTTGAGGTACGCGAGGTTCTTCCAACCCACGTTGTCCTTGGCCAGAAGCACCAGGTGGTGGCTCTTGCGCTCGGTCTTCTCCAGCCGGTCCGGGGCCACGTAGGTCTCGCAGCCCAAGATGGGCTTGACCCCGTGCTTGTTAGCCTTTTCGTAGAACTGCAGGGCTCCGAACAGGTTGCCATGATCGGTCATGGCAACCTGCTTCATCCCGAGCGAAAGCAACCGGGGAAACAGCTCGTCGAGGCGTATGGCCCCGTCGAGCAGGCTGTACTGTGTGTGCAGGTGGAGGTGGGTGAACTCGGGCATTCTTCTCGCCCCGGTCTACTCGCCTTGGCCGACAAGATCAACGCCAGCTGTGCTAGCCTTTGATTTCTGTCGCTGCCGATGGGTTCCTCCGCACACTTCCTTGTTCGCGGGCGCTGGGTGCTGTTCCTCGCTCTGGCCCTGGCGTGCTCAAGCCACGCTGTCTTGCCCTTGCCGGACGCAGCAACCATAAAGCCGGTCTCCGTCGAGTCGATCTCTGACACGGTGGCTATCCCACCGGGTGAGAGCCGGCATCTGGTGTTCCACGTGCGCGGGCCGGAAGGGGAAACTGTGCCAGGCGTGGTAATGCATTTTTCGATCCTGGGCGATGCCGATGCGCCCGACGCCGGGGGAGCGAAGCTTTCGTTTTCCAGCGCCGTCACCGACAGTGACGGTGCGGTCACGCTGCAGGTCATAGCCGGCCAAGGGGCAACCGAGCAGAACCCACTGACATTCAGGGTGGAAGCCTCGGCTGGCGACGCCCCCGTGTTGGACATTCTGATCTTTGTGACGACCGGCGCGCTTGCCAGTGTGGAGATCGTGCCCGTCTTTCTCGACCAATCGCCCACCGACGTCGCCACGACGTACATCTACTTCTACGACGGCACCTCGTGCGCGAACCTGTCGCTGGCGCATCCCGCCCCTCCCATGCGCCAGGTGCGGCCACTGTCCCACGACGACCTGTCGGCAATCTTCACCAGCGTTGTCACCGGCGGCGTCCACGCGGTGCTGGGTCTGGCCGTCGACGCGCACGAAGGAGTCGTGGCTGAAGGATGTTCGGACCTGCTGGGCGCCAGCCTGTCCGCCGAGCAGCCGATGCGCGTTCTGCTGCCGCTCGCACGACTCTACCCTTCACCCGAGGGCAGCTTCCGGGCCGTGTCCCAATTTTCCTTCGCCACGCCGCTGCCAGGAACCGTTTCCGCGCGAGACGCATGGAAGGACCTGTCCAACGACGCCTGCGATCCCGCGCGGTTGTGGCTCGACTGCACCATCGACGCGCTCAGTGACCCCAGCCCAGAGGATCCGCTCGACTGCCAGCCGGTCGCCGGGGGCGAGGGCGACCTGGGCGCGCTTCTGGCGGACCGCCGGGCAGGCGCCGGCGCGTCCGGGACCTGTGCGAATCAGCTCGATGGCTCCGGAAGACCCAGCCTGGACGCCAAGGTCTACGCCCTGTTCCCGCCCGCCTCACTCGATACCCTGCGCCTCACCAAGCTGCCGGATGAGCTCACCAGCGCGTTGACCCGTCTCACGGTCGAGTCGACGCTCACCGTGATCGCAAACGGCGCCCCAAACCTGTTCAACATCGACCATGACCTGACCGCCATCGATCTCCCAAATGCCGCCATCCATTCCTTGATCGCCATGACCGCCCTGGCGCCCCCGGTGCGCGAGGCCGCCTTCGTGTCCGGAGTGTCCCGCGCTGGTCAACTCGTTATCAGCCCTCACGGTTTCACGCTGCGCTTGGGATCGGCCGCCCGCTTCACCTTCGCTGCGTCCAGCCTCGCACCCCGGTTGAATGTTGCGAACATGGATGTGGGCGACTTCATCCAAGCCCTGGCGAAGCTGGCGACGCGCAACGACAGCGGAACCCTGGTGCGAGGCTGCGATGCCCTGGACTCGCTCCTGTGTGCCGAAGTGAACCAGGCGCCCGGTTGCGTGCGGCCGGCCTGTCTGCTGGGCCTGGGTGCCCTCTCGCAGCGGCTGGACGCCAGCTTTGCTGCGCTGGACGGACAGGATCTCGACTTCTTCCTGTCCGGCTCGGCCCCGCTTGTCGATCGCGACGGTGACGGCCACGCAGATGCGTTGGGCAGCAACACCACCTCGGCAGGACCGGGGCTCTGGTCAGGCACCTTCAAAAGCCGCACCGGCTCCCCCACAAACGTCTACGGCTCGTGGACAGCGGAACGAGCGGCCGCCCCCAGCCGATGATTGGCGCCGATCGTGTCGACGTGCAATGATGCGATTTGGCAGCGTTGATTCGGGTATAATGGNNGGCTCAATCCATTTTGAGCTTTGGTGAAAGCCATGAAAAACTCGCGCGTCTTCCCTTCACTTCCGTCCTCGCTTTCTCTCCTGGTGTGCGGCCTGACCGTGCTTTCCGCCTCGGCGGTTCGCGCGGCCGAGTGCCCGACCAGCTCGCCGGATCGGACTGAGGAGCGGCGGGCCTTGGCCAAGGAGTGGTTCGCACGGGCCGAGGCGGCCGAGAACGCCAACAACGACGTCGAGGCCGTGCGGGCCTATGCCTGCTCCATGAAGATGGTGGCCCACGCCTTCACAGCGTTCAATCTCGGGCGGGTGGCAGAGCGTTCGGGCGACCTGGAACTGGCCCTGAAGTCGTACAAAGCTTATCTGACCTTGAAGTCTGACGCTCCGGACAAGGACGAGGTGCAGGCCAAGATCACGGACCTGCAAGAGAAGATCAAGGAAGTCAAAGAGAACGTCGTCGGCACAGAGCCAGCGGCCACGGAACCGACCGCGGAGAAGCCGGAGGAAGCCGTGGCTCCGCCCCCGGAGAAGCCCGGGAAGCCGTCGCCCATCGAGCCTCCGCCTATGGTGACCGAACAGGCCCCTGCGGGTGGTGGCACCAGCCGCCTCCTGGTGTGGGTCGTCGGAGGCGTGGGTGTCGCGGCCCTGACCACAGGGATCATCACGAATATCATCGCGCGCAACGACATGAGCGACTGCAACAGCAAAGCCGACGCTGGCTCCCTGGCGCAGGCTCAGTCCGCCTGCAACAGCGCCAAGCCTGCGGCGTACACCTCGTACGTCATGTTCGGGATCGCTGGCGCGGCTGCCGTTGCCGAGGGCTTTCTCCTCTATCGCATCTGGTCCCGGAGCAGCGGTGGCGGTGACAGCTCGGAAGACACCTCGGTCAGCCTGGGCTGGTTGCCCGGCGGCCTGAGCCTGAGCGCGCGCGGGCGCTTCTAGTCGCGGCTTGTCGGGAGATTCGCTGACCGCCGAGCGAGAGCATCTGCTCGCACACGCGCGCGCTTTGGTGGGCGTGACCCTGGCGGAGTTGGCCGATGGCCTGGGGTTGCCGGTGCCCGCGGGCCGCGTGCGAACCAAGGGCTGGTCAGGTCAGATCATCGAGCGCGAACTGGGGGCGGGCGATGGTCCCGGTCGCGGTCAGGACTTCGCGGCGCTGGGCATCGAGCTGAAGACCGTGCCGGTGGACCGGGACCTGATCCCGCGCGAGTCCACCGCGGTTTGCCAGATCGATCCCATCGTCATCGCCGGCGAATCCTGGGACACCAGTTACCTGCGCCAGAAGCTGAGCCAGGTGCTGTGGGTTGGGCTGGAGGTTCCTAGTCGCGTGGGGAGCCGCCGAGCTTTGCTCGGCGCGGACCATCGCGGGAAGGCATGGAAACCCTCCCAGGGTTTCCATATCAACGACCAGGGCTCGGTCGGCGATCGCCGGGTGGTGGCGGTGCGCTTGTGGACGCCCTCGCCCGACGAGCAAGCCCTGCTGCGCGCGGATTTCGAGATGTTCGTGCGCACGTACTTCCGGCGCGGCCGGGGCGACGCGATCACCGGCCACCAGGGACAAGTCCTGCAAGTCCGCCCCAAAGGACGCAATGCCGCCGACCGGCGCCGGGCCTTTGGCCCCACCGGCGAGCCCACCGAGATCGGCAAGTGCGGCTTCTATCTGCGGCCCGCTTTCGTGGCGCGCATCCTGCGCGCCAAATGACCCTCGCGTGGCCGGGCGGACGGACGTATGCTCGGCCGCGCCGGATCTGAAAGTTCACAACGGAGTGCAAGCCATCATGAAGAACAGAGTCGTCATCTTCGACACCACCCTGCGCGACGGCGAGCAAGCCCTACCCGCCAGCCTCTCGGTCCAGCAGAAGATCCGCATCGCGCGGCAGCTCGCCACCCTGCAGGTCGATGTCATCGAAGCCGGCTTCCCTATCTCGTCGCCAGGCGATTTCGAATCGGTCGAAACCATCGCCCGCGAGATCAAGGGTCCGGCCATCTGCGGCCTGGCCCGCGCGGTGGAGAAAGACATCCTCACCTGCGCCAAGGCGGTCAAGCCCGCCGAACGGCCCCGCATCCACACCTTCATCGGCACCTCGACCATCCACCGGGAAAAGAAGCTGCGCCGCACGCCCGAGGAGATCCTGGCTCTAGTCGCCCAGAGCGTGAAGCTGGCGCGCAGCAAGTGCGACGACGTGCAGTTCTCGGCCGAGGACGCGGGCCGCACCGAGCCGGAGTTTCTGTGCCGGGTGGTGGAAACCGCCATCAAGAACGGCGCCAGCACCATCAACATTCCCGACACCGTCGGCTACACCACGCCAGAGATCTTCGCGGCTATCATGGACAACCTGATGAACAACGTGCCCAACGTGGACAAGGCCATCATCGCGGTCCACTGTCACAACGATCTGGGCATGGCCACCGCCAACTCCATCACCGCGGTCAAGCACGGGGCGCGCCAGGTGGAATGCACCATCAACGGCATCGGCGAACGCGCCGGCAACGCGGCTTTGGAAGAAGTCGTGATGATCATGAAGGTGCGCAAGGACTACCTGAATGTGACCTGCAACGTTGCCACCGCCGAGATCATGCGCACCAGCCGCCTGGTGCGCGATCTGTGCGGTATGCCGGTCCAGCCCAACAAGGCGGTGGTGGGCAGCAACGCCTTNNCTCAAGGCCAAGCAGACCTACGAGATCATGACCCCGCAGTCGATCGGGCTGAAAGAGAACAAGATGAACCTGACCAGCCGGTCGGGCAGCCACATGGTGAAGAACCGACTGGAGAGCCTGGGCTACTCCGAAAAGGACATCGACCTGGAAGACTTCTATCCGCGCTTCAAGGCCCTGGCTGACAAGAAGGGCACCATCTTCGACGATGATCTGGTGGCCTTGATGGAGGCGGCCAACGTCGAGGAAATGGCCGACGCCTACAAGCTCGACTACCTCAACGTCACCGGCGGCCGCGGCGTCATCCCCACCGCCACCGTCCGCCTGCTGTGCGAGGGCAAGGCCTCCCAGGAGGCATCGAGCGGCGA
>PMZX01000497.1:7212-18583 GCA_003170035.1 Myxococcales bacterium
CGCAGCCGGCTGTCCGGGCCGACGGTTTCACTGTAGGACCGACGAACGAAGACAGCGGCCGTGGCCGTGGCCGAAAACGTGGTCGAAAGTGTCCGGCCAGGGCCACGCCAACGTATACGGCCACGACCACCCTTCATCGCATGGCTGGGCGAGCGCCATCGCGCTGGACAGGGGANNCCGGCGGGATCACAGGCGGTGCAGTCAGAACTGGCGTCGATGTGCTCGGCTAGGACGCCGGCCGCCTCGAGTTGCAGGCGCAAACACTGGCGCAGGTCGATGCGCGGCCGAAAGCCCGCCGTCTCCACCACGACACCCTGCGCGTGCGCGCCAGGCCAAGCCGCCTCGAAGGCAGCAGCGACTTCAGGCCCCACGTCGAAGCAACACAGGCCAAGGCAAGGACCCAGCGCGACCCGCAGATCCTCGGGACGGCAGCCAAATGCCCTAATCAGCGCCGCCACGCCTTCCGTCGCCACGCCCGCCACGGTCCCACGCCAGCCCGCGTGCAGCGCCGCACACGCTCCGGTGCGCGGATCGGCGATCAGAACAGGCACGCAGTCAGCGACGTGAGCCGACAGGCCAAGCCCCGCCCCATCGCCGCACAGCCCGTCCGCCTCCTCGGCTCTCACCGCCTCAGGATCGTCGCCGGCAGCCACCCGCACCACGCGCGTCCCGTGCACCTGCGAGACCGCGAACATCGCGCGCGCCCCCGAGGCGACCAGAAGGCGGCGCCGGTTCTCGGCCACCTTGTCGGGCGAATCGCCCCACTTGCTACCCAGGTTCAAGGTCGCATAGGGCGCCGCACTGACCCCGCCCGCGCGGGTGGTGAAGCCGTGGCGAAACGACGCGGGGATTGTCGCAGATACCAGCAGCGGGACCGAAGCACCGCCTTCGACATGAAAGTCTCTCGTCTCCATGTCAACCTCCCTTCGGGGATTGTGGCCGCGAGTCGGCCTTCGCTCGATCGTCGGCCGCCAGAGCCCGCAGACTGGCCAACGCCGACGAGAAGTCAGCGGGCGGCTCGGATTGGAATTCCATCCACGCCCCGGTCTTGGGATGGAAGAAGCCCAGCACCCGCGCGTGCAGCGCCTGCCTCCCCAGGGTGCGCGCGATCTCCCGCACGGCGGTGTCGCGCGGCGATCGGCAGTAGGTGCTGTCGCCCAGGATGGGGCAGCCGAGCGCCGCAAGATGCACCCGCACCTGGTGCGTGCGCCCGGTTTCCAGTTCGGCCTGCAAGAGCGCAGCCCGGCCCAGATCCTCCAGCAGCCGCCAGTTGGTGATGGCGCGGCGGCCGGTCTTGACCCGCGTGGTGAATCGCTTGCGGTCGTGCGGGTCGCGACCGTGCAAGGTATCGATCTTGCCCGCCGTGCGCGGGGGCCGGCCCACCACCAGCGCGTCGTACACGCGCCTGACCCGGTGAATCTTGAAGTCGGCGCCCAGGGCCGCCATGGTCGCATCATCCTTGGCCACCACCAGCAGGCCCGACGTGTCCTTGTCCAGCCGGTGCACGATCCCGGGACGCAACTCGCCGCCGATCCCGCGCAGATCCCGACAATGGGCAAGCAGCGCGTTCACCAGAGTCCCGTCCTCGTGTCCGGCAGCAGGATGAACCACTAATCCCGGCGGCTTGTCTAGCACCACCAGCGATGCGTCCTCGTACACGACCTGCAAAGGGATATCCTGGGCGTGCAACTCCAAGCTCGGGCGGGGCGCAGCCGGCGTCCACACGATGACCTCGCCGGCCCGCAGCTTGCGCGAGGGCGCCGCCAACTGCCCATTGACCGTGACCGCCCCCTCGGACACATGGCGGGTGAATTGTGTGCGGGAAACCTGGGGGAACTCGGCTGCCAGCACCAGGTCCAGCCGCCGTCCGGCCACGCCAGGTGCGACCACCAGGGTGTGCGGTCGGAAACCTACGGGCGGACCAGGGCTCACCAGATCTTCGATTTGATGTTCTGCCCGCGCTGCTTGAGCAGGATGTCCACCAACGCGCGATCGAAGAGACTGGTGGCTGCGATCTCGGGCGTCACGCGCGACTGGAAGTGAGCACGGCCCTCTTCGATCTCGTCTTTCATCAGGTCGAAGAGCGTGTCGGCTTGAATGCCCTGGGCCAGCTTGGCCTCGTTGTACATCGCCAGATCGGAGGCGATGGCCCGCGCGAACTGACGCGCGCGTTCTGCCTTGTCGATGAGAGGCGGCATACCCATAAGTTAGCCGATTTTCGGGCAACACGCGAATCGGGTTTGCCGAGTCGGGCTCTGATCAATAAACTGGCTTTATCCATGCTCCCGCGCACGACACGATCGGCGAACATCGCGACCAGCCTTGCCGCCGCCTGTGCGGCGTGGCTGGTCCTGGCCGGCACCCCCGCCCGGGCCGCGGACGAGGCCTACGAGGTCAAGCCGAGTCCGGTCAAGGCAACCCTGGGCCAGAAGGCCACCGCCACTGTGGTGGTCGCAACCAAGAAAGGCTGGCACCTCAATGCCGAGGCGCCGCTCACCCTGAAGCTGACGCCTGGTCCCGGGATCACCGTCGAAAAGCCTCGCCTTTCGCGAGCAGATCTCGCGGCCAGCACCGATTCCACCGCGCGCTTCGATGTTGGCCTAGTCGCTGCCACGGCCGGGCATGGCGACGTGCAGGCCGAAGCGGGCTTCGTCATTTGCCAAGAAACCCTCTGTCGCCCGATCAAGGAGAAGGTGGTCATCGGCGTTGAAGCGAGCCAAGCTGGCGAATCTGCGAAACAGCCGGCGAAATCTCGCAAGAAGTGAGGCCCTGGGACGCGCCGGGCGAGGGTGTAGGCGCTGGGGCGACTCCGCCCTCGCCTTCCTCAACCTTGGTCAGGGTTGAGCGTATACTGCGGCTGTAGCACCAGTGCCGGAGGTTCACATGCGCAAGATCAGCGTTCGCCTGTCTGTCGCGTTTCTGTTCCTCGCGGCTCTGCCGCTCGGGTGTTCATCGTCCCCCAGTCCCTCCACCACGGGGAGTGGAGGCAGCGGCGGCAGCTCCCGGCTCGGAGGCGCTGGCGGTGGCACGAGTTCGACGGGCGGCCCTGGTGGCAGATCGAGTTCGACGGCCAGCGGCGGCTCCAGTTCGACGGGTGGTGGCAGCGGCGGCTCGTCCGAGACCGGTGGTGGCGGTGGCACGTCGGATACGACCGGCCTTTCCACCGCAACCGGCGGGGAAGCGACCGGCGGCTCGTCCGCAGGGACCGGCGGTGGCACGTCGGATGCGACCGGCGGTTCCAGCGCCACCGGCGGGGAAGCGACCGGCGGCCTGTCGACCGGCGGAGGTGGGGGAACCTCGGCCCCTGACGGCGGGACCGACGCGACCGGCGGCGATCAGGGCGACGCGCAGGATGGCCCCGGAATGACCGGGGACGGCGGGGATGCCACCGGGGATGACGGTGGAGGCGGCGAGGCCGGTGCAAGCTGCACGGACAAGGTGCAGAACGGCGCCGAGACGGACGTGGATTGCGGTGGCGGGACCTGCACGAAATGCGGGTCCGGCCTGATGTGCAACATCGACGACGACTGCCGCAGCGGAAGCTGCGCCTCGGGCCAGTGTGCCGACGCCTTCGCCGCCACGGCGCCCGTGACCCAGAGCGGGAACATGTGGCGAATCACCCTCGGCACGGCGATCTTCGAGGTGGACTCCGCGGTGGCCGGCAAGATCGCGACCTTCAGCATCGACGGCACCGATGTCATCGTCAAGAACATGGCCAGCACTGGCTCGGTGTTCTGGACCAGTCCGCAGAGCGACTGGAACTGGCCTCCGCCGGCCGAGATGGACACCTCGGCGTACATGCCGAGCGCAAGTGGCAATGTGCTGACGATGACCGGACCGGTGGGGACCGACAAGCTCTCCATTTCCAAGCGCTACTGGGGCAACCTCGATCATCAGGCAGTGACCATCGAGTACACCATCCACAACGGCAACTCAGCCGCGGTGTTGAAGGCGCCCTGGGAGATCACGCGCGTCTATCCGGGCGGGCTCACGTTCTTCCCCAACAGCGAGCCGGCGGTGAGGCTGGGCGACGCCAGCTTCAGCATCGTACCTTTGACCAGTGCGCAGGGCGTGCTCTGGTTCAAGTACAATTCGTCGGATTTCACCACCTCCAACGTGAAGGGTGGCGCCGATGGGCTCGAGGGCTGGGCCGCGCACATCGCCTGCGGGACCGGCCTGCAAGGAAACTGGAGCTACCCCAATTGCACGTCGAGCCCGATCTTGATCAAGGAGTGGACTGACATCCCCGCATCGGCGGCGGCGCCGGCCGAGAAGGAGGTCGAGATCTACGCCGACGTCGGCCACAGCTACGTGGAGTTCGAACAGCAGGGCGCATACCAGTCGATCCCGGCCGGCGGTACTGTGGTCTGGACCATGCACTGGCTGCTGCGCTACCTCCCGAGCACCGTGGCGCCCACGGCCGGCAGCGCGGCGCTGCTGACCTGGGTGCGCGGGCAGTTGCTCTAGCAACTATCGAAACGAATCCCGCAGGATCCGTTCCACCCGCGAAGATAGCCTGCGATCCACACTTCCCACCACCGCGGCCACCATTCGCTCGGGCCGCAACACGCGGCGGGCCACCGCACGGATCTGCTCCGCGCTCACGGCCGCCATGCGGCGGTAGCGTTCGGCTGGGCTGCGTGGACGCGCGAAAAACAGCGCCGTGCCCCCGAACCAGCTACACAGACCTTCCAGGTCGTCGAACCCGGCCTCCACGTCGCGCGCGTAGCGACGCTTGGCCTTGGCCAGTTCCTTCTCCGACACGAGTGTCGTGCGCAGGTCGGACAGCAGAGCCATGATCTCACTCGCCAACTGGGGCAGCTTCTCCGGCAGACAGGCAGAGTCGATCTCCAGCAGCGACGTATCGTAGAGGGGATCCAGGGCCGCGCTGACGTGATAGGCGAGACCCTTCTGGTCGCACACCCGATAGTGCAGGCGGGTGGACATTCCGTCGTCCAGCACGCGCAACAAGGCGATGAGCGCGGCAGAGCCTGGATCTCGTTCCGCCAGCGCGTGAAACAGGATTTGAATCTCGGCCTGTGCCGAATCGGTGGGCACGGTCCGGAAGCGTGGTCCCTTCACACTCGCAGGCGGCGGCGAGGGCTGCAGCCGCCGCCCACAAGGCAATCGGCCAAACGCCCGCTTGACCTGCTCCAGCACAGCCGCCGGCCGTACCGGCCCGGCCACGCACAGGACCATGTTGCGTGCGCCATACAGGCGCCGGAAATGGCGGACCACGTCGGCACGAGAGAAGCGCCGGATGTTGCGCTCCGGCCCGGTGATCGGGAAGCCCAGTGGATGACCCGACCAGAGGGCCTCGCGCGCTAGATCGTCGGTGTTGATGCGACGGCCCCGCTCGTCGAAATCGTCGAGGATCTCTTCGAGTACGATGGCGCGTTCCAGATCGAGGTCGGAAAAGCAGGGCGCCAGAAACAGGTCGCCGAGAATGTCGAGAGCGCCTCCCAGGTCGCGTGGGTGCAGCGAAACCTGATACAGGGAATAGTCGCGTCCCGTCTCCCCAATCAGCATTCCGCAGCGCTCCTCGATGGCGCGGTTGAGCGCAAACGAGTTGGGGTATTGCGCGCAGCCGCGAAACAGCATGTGCTCCACGAAGTGCGAGAGGCCGTTGGTGGTCACCCCCTCGTAGCGAGAACCGGCCCGCACGTAGAGGGCCACGGCCGCCCCGTGCAGGTGGGGCGCCTCGACGATGCATACGCGCAAGCCATTGGCCAGACGATGCTGGGCCACGCGCCCAGGGAAGGTGAGAATACCGGCGCAAGGGCGCCGCCGGCGCGGATCACGAGGAGGCGAGTTTGTCAGGATAGCGCGGGATTGTAGCGAAAAATCGGCTAGAAGCACGGTCGATGAAAGCCCAGGATTCGGCCATCCGTCTGGTGGTCAACGCCGACGGGTTCGGTGCGGACGCCGCGATCACGCGCGGGACTCTGCGCGCGCATCGGGAAGGCATCGTCACCAGCACCTCGGTCATCGGCAACTGCGCCGACCCCGAAGCCATTCGAGTCCAGCTCAACCCCAACCCGGCCCTGGGGATCGGCGTTCACCTCACCCTGACCGGCGGCGCACCGATTGCGCGGCCGTCCAGCGTCCGTTCTCTGCTCGGCCCGGATGAACAATTTCCCACCGACGTGCGAGACGTGTTCCTTTCCTGGGCCAAGGCCGCGCCGCGCGCTGACGAGATCGAACGCGAGTTTGATGCCCAGGTGGGGCGCCTGCGCGATGCCGGTCTGGCCATCGACCACCTGAATACCTGTCATCACGTGGGCTTTCTGCCTGTGGTGGGTCGTGCCGTGGAAGCGGTTGCGCGCCGGTACGCCATCGCCGGCGTGCGCACGGCGGTGGAACGTCCGACCCTGGCATGGTTCACGGAGATCCAGCGCAGCCTGACCACCGCTGCCCTTTCCGGTCTGGCCTGGTTCAACCGACGGCAGATGGGCATTCTGCGCCACGGGCCGACAACCTGGGGCTACTTCGAACGCGGGCGACTGGACGAGATCCGCATTCTGGAGATCCTCGCCAGGCTGGGCCCTGGCATCCACGAGCTCATCTGCGCGCCCCGCGAAAGTGATGACCCTCTCGATCGCGGCGAACTGGCGGCGCTGCTGTCCCCGCGGGTGCGCGAGGGGCTCGCACGACGGGGCATTGAACTCTGTCCCTGGGCCGATCTGTTCTGACCCCATCCCATCCGATTCTGTCGCCGTCGCTGCAGGAGGCCGTGGTCGTAGTCGTGGTCGTGGTCGTGGTCGGCCTGATCCCTTTGGTTGCAGCTATCAAGCTGCAACGTGCTCTCTGTGGTGAGAGCCGGATCTTCGAATTTCTCGCGCAAGACTCTCGCGTCCGAGCCGCAGTAAACGCATAATCATCCTGCCTCCCGCCATGGATGATCTCCACTCGACGCAGCAGTACTACGATCGCTTCGCCCCAACCTACGAACGCGAACGCCACCATGGCTATCACCGCCTCATCGACGACTTGGAGCTGGAGTTGGTGCGCCGGTTGGGAACCGGGCTCGATGTCCTGGAAGCAGGTTGTGGCACGGGGCTGCTGCTGGCCGAAACCGCTCGCGTGGCCCGCACGGCCGTCGGGCTCGATCTGTCCCGCAGCATGCTGGGGCTGGCGCAGCACCGTGGCTTGCCCGTGGTGCAGGGCTCGCTGACCGCACTGCCTATGCCGGACCGGTCGGTGGATCTGGTGTACAGCATGAAGGTGCTGGCGCATGTGCCACCCATCCGCGAGGCGCTCCGCGAGTTGGCTCGGGTGGTCCGTCCCGGGGGTCACCTGTTGCTGGAGTTCTACAACCCACGTTCGCTGCGCTACCTGGCCAAGCTACTGGGCGGGGCCGCCCCCATCGCCGAGTCGACCACCGATCGTGACGTCTACACCCGCTACGACACCCTGGACACNNCGCGTGGTCACCCCCTTCTCGCAGGTCTTCCACATTCCCGCGCTGGCCAAGCTGTTCGAACGAGCCGAGCGCGCGGTCTGCGATCGGCCCGGCCTGCGCGGCCTGGGTGGTTTTCTCATTCTCATCGCACGCAAGAAGAGTTGAGCCCATGACCCAGCCCACTGGCGACATCCTGATCGTCGACGACGAGCGCTCCATGCGTGAGTTCCTGGCCATCCATCTGCGTCGCGCCGGGCATCGGGTCGAGGCGGCGCCAGGCGGAAACGAAGCCCTGGCGACCATGAAAGGACGCGAATTCGACGTGGTGATCACCGATCTGCGCATGCCGGACGTCGACGGCATGGTGGTTCTGGAACAGGCCAAGCAGCTTCATCCCGACACGCAGGTCATCGTGGTCACCGCTTTTGCCACCACCGAGACCGCCATCGCGGCCATGAAGGCCGGCGCCTACGACTACCTGACCAAGCCCTTCAAGATCGACGAGGTCAGCCTGGTGGTCGATCGCGCCCTTGAAAGGCGCACCCTGGCCCGCGAAAACCTGGCCCTGCGCGATGAGATCAAGGGCCGCTACAAGCTCGACCGGCTGCTGGGTAAATCGCCGCCCATGCAGCGGGTCTTCGATACNNCCCGGGCGCGCCAGCGTGCTGCTCATCGGCGAATCCGGCACCGGCAAGGAACTGGCTGCCCGTGCCCTGCACGAACTTTCTCAGCGCGCGGATCGGCCCTTCGTGGCGGTCAACTGCGGGGCGATCCCCGAAACCTTGCTCGAGTCCGAGCTGTTCGGGCACGTGAAGGGCTCATTCACCGGCGCCCACGCCGACAAGCAGGGCCTGTTCGAGGCCGCCCACACCGGAACCCTCTTGCTCGACGAAGTGGCCGAGTTGCCGGTGCCCATGCAAGTCAAGCTGCTGCGTGTCCTGCAGGAACGCAAAGTCAAGCCGGTGGGCGGCGTGGTGGAACGTGAGATCGACGTGCGCATCGTGGCCGCGACCAACCGCGACCTGGAAACCGAGGTGGAGAAGGGGACTTTCCGACAAGATCTCTTCTATCGGCTGGACGTCATCCGGCTCCGCCTGCCTCCCCTGCGCGAGCGGCGCGAAGACCTCCCCTTGCTGGTCGACCACTTCCTGCGCAAGTTTTCGGCCGAGCATGGACGCAAGCTGGCGGGCGTCGATCCAGAGGCGATGCAGGCGCTTATGGCCTACCATTTTCCCGGCAACGTTCGCGAACTCGAGAATCTCGTCGAACGGGCCGTGATCCTGTCCACCGGCGATCGCCTCACACTCGACGCCCTGCCGACCCTGGGCGGCCTGTCAGCCTCCGCCCCCAGCCTGGCCAGTGCCCCGTTCGTGCCCGAGAGCGGGCTCGATCTCGAACGGGTGGTGGAGGACTTCGAGCGCAGCATCATCATCAGCGCGCTGGAGCGGACCGGCGGCAACCGCACGGAAGCCGCGCGCCTGCTGGGCGTGTCTTTCCGATCGCTGCGCTACCGGCTGTCGAAGCTGGGCATCACGGGAGCAGACGTCAGCAGCGACTCACCCGACAAGACCCCGCAACCCACCGAAGGCTGACGCTCGCCAATGTCGCACTCCACCTCCTACCCAACTCCGAGCCGCCGAAGGCCTGGCCCGGTGCTCGCCATCGGTTTGCTGGTGCCCGTTCTCGCGACCATTGCCTTGCTCTGCCAGTCCCGGGCCAATGCCCTGCATGACCGCTGGCCNNGGCCACAGCGAACTGGCGGCGGACCTAATCCATTCCCGGGCCAACGTCTACTATGGTACCCAGCTTCACGCGCGCCTGCCCACCAAGTGGCTCGCCGGCTACCTGAACAGGGCCATCGACCTCGATCCCCAGTTCCGCCGTCTCTATCTGGCCGGGGCCGCCATGCTCATCTACGGCGGCCAGCGCATTGTCCCCGATATGGTGTTGGCCGCCAACGTGGTCCTCGAGCGCGGCCGGCAAGCATTCCCCTTCGACTGGGAAATCCCGTTCCAGCTCGGGTTCAACCTGCTCTACGAGTTGCCCAACGACGCGAGTCCCGACGACCCCCGCATCCCCGGCTGGCGTCAGCAAGGCGTCGAGATTCTGCGACAAGCCGCGCTCTTCGAGGGCGTGCCCTATTTCATCCCCAACCTGGTGGCCCGCATGCTGACCAGCCAGGGAAGCCAGGACCTGGCGGTCCGCCACCTCGAGCAGGCCTACGCCGTGGCCACCAGCGAGGAAGCCCGCCGGGAGATTCGCCTCAAGCTCGTTCAGCTTCGAGGACTCCAGGTTGCCGAAGGCCTGGCGGAGAAGCAGCGCGAATTCCAGTCCCTGGTCGAAGGCCGATATCCTGATTTCCCGGAAGCATTCTCCCTCATCATCGGGCCAAAAATCACGTCGAACGGTATAGTGGCGGCACCGCTCCCGCCCACCACTCACCGCGCAGAAGGAGTCCAGTGAAGTTCCGTTTTCCACCCGCGGGCGTCTTGGTGCCCAACGATGAGTTCGATCCCCTGCCCTACTACTACCGGCCGGTGGTCGGCCATATCTACCGCCACCGCCTTCAGATGGGCCTCCGTCTCATCCCCGATGGTGGCCGGCGCGTGCTCGAGATCGGCGTCGGGAGTGGAATCCTGGTTCCCAGCTTGACGGCCGGCTTCCCCGAGTATGTTGGCACGGATCTGCGGCTGGCTCGCGGTCTCGAATCGCTGGTCACGCCCGGGTGCAGCGCCACCTTCCAGGTCGCGGATCTCTTGGATCCCAACGCCGTCCCGGCCGGCGCCTTCGACGTGGTTGTGGGTTTGTCGGTGCTGGAGCATATTGCGGACGCCGACGCGGCCGCCCGCTGTCTGGCTCGTGCCCTGGCTCCCGGTGGCACCCTGGTGGCGGGCTATCCCATGGTGAATCGCTTCATGGCCACATGCTTTCGCATGCTCGGGTTCGGGAACATCGAGGAATACCACGTCACCACGCCGGCCCAGATCACCACGGCCCTCGGCCGCCTGTTGAAACCCGCGGGACGGGTCAGCCTGCCGATGTTCGCGCCGCAGTCGCTTTCGCTGTACGAGTGCACTTCGTGGACCAATCGCTGATATGGGAACCCTCAAGGCGTTCGCTTCGCCCTTCGGCCCCCGACCCGCCAACCCTCGCGCGACTAACTTCTTTCAAAAACCGCTAGCAGTCGAAACCCGATCAGGCGATACGCCACGGCCGGCAGGCGATCCTCCAGCGTGAGTAGCACGCGCCAGAGTCCGACGGGAAGCAAGGGTGGGCGCGAGTAGCCGCCGGTGGCCGGATAGCTCAGCCCCGCCATGCGCTCGAAGCGCACCATCTTCAGCATGGGAAAACGTTGCTCCATCTCCCGCAGCCCCGCTCTTCGGCAAAGCAGAGTGGCGATGGCCTGGTTGGAGGAAAAGGGGTCCTTGTCGAAAGCGCCATGCTCCGCCAGCGGCTGCGCGTGCATGTCGATGGGCTCCGGGTGAAAGAGTCGGCACACGACAGAAGACACCGGGCTGATGTATGGCTCGCAAAACACGATCCGGCCGCCTGGTCGCAAAACGCGCACGGCTTCCTGAAAAAACTTTGCGGGTGCCGACAGGTGATGGAGCACATCGAGCAGCACCAGCGCGCCGACCGATCCATCAACAAACGGCAGGTTGTCGGCCGACACGCAGTGATCGTGCCAGGGCGCCTTCACGATATCGCTCAACTCCAGGTCCGGGATGAACTCGCGCGCAAAGCCGGATCCGGATCCGATTTCGATCCAGGGCCCGAGATCGCGCGACGGTAGGGCCTCACGGATGCGTGCGTACCAGCGCCCGTAGAGCACCCGCAAGGGTTGGTTGGATTCCCAGGCTTGTCTGATCGCCTCGAAACGCGCTATCACGCTCTCGTAGATCGCGGTCGACAGCTCCACCGCCGTGTGTCTAGACCCCTTCACGATGTCACTTAGCATCCGGCCGACAA
>PMZX01000114.1 GCA_003170035.1 Myxococcales bacterium
GTCGCTCTGGTCATCACCACCTGGACCGGGGATCTCCCAGTTGAGGCAGCGGGCACGCCTGTGCTTCAGCCCTCCGCGGTTGTCATCCAGCCGCCGGCAGTGAAGCAGCCAGAAACGGCAATTCCCAGAGCCGACGCTCGCCGCAGTGAAATCGGCGCTGGCCTGTCGGCGGCAACCGCCGGCGGAATCGTGCCGGGCCTTCGTGTGGAATTCGGCCGCATGAGGCGTGGCAGTGGCTTGGGCTGGCAAGTCGACCTCACGGTCCCCGCAGCCCGCGAGGTGGCTTTCGGCGGCGGCACCACCCGCTGGATGCGGGTTTCCGCCGGGGTTGGCCTCGACGCCCGCTGGGCGAGGCGACGATTTATTCTCGACGGGGAATTGGGCGGTGTGGCGGGGTTGAGCTACGCCTGGGGCCAGGGCTATGTGGCAAACCAATCCGACTGGTCGCCCACTTGGGGTCTGGTCGCTGGGATCCGCGCGGGTGTGCCCTGGGGCCGAACTAGGATTTGGATCGACATACGCGCCGTCAAGTGGCTGCGCGAGCAGAGCGCGCAAATCGATCCAGTCACGACCGGCAACGCGGCGACCACGCAGTTGCCATCCTGGGACGCCCAAGGGGCCATTGGCATCAGCTACATCCTTCAATGAGACGAATTCTGGAAAGGTTTGCCTCAGCTAGAACATGAGTTCGAATATGAAGACCCGAAGCACGTCGATTGTCGTTCCCTTCGTGTTCGGTCTCGTGGCCTCCGCTTGCCATGGCGCCTTGCACACAGGCAAGGGGACTGTCCGCGACGCTGGCCCGGGCGGAAGCAGCGGTCTGGGCAGTCAGTCCTCGATGACAGGTGGAGCGGCCGGTGGCGCGGGCGGAGTGAGCACGGGTGGAGCAACCAGCGCATTGGGCGGCAGCGCATCAGGTGGCAATGGAGCCGGTGGAACTGGCGCAGTTCAGGAGCCGGTCGACACGCGACCAGCCCGCCCTGCCTGGGTGCCCCCGTTCACGGCAAAGCTGGGAACGCCAGGCTGGCAGCAGAGCACCCAACCTATCTGTGAAACCAATCAGGGGTGGGGCCCCAGGTTCGAGGTGTGGGCGGACACGCGCGGGGTCTACGCCTTGCTCGCCGTAGGATGCAACGAACCCGCCGGCATTCCATGCGGCAAGGACGGCGCGTCCCTCAAGTTCAACTCCGGTTCAGGTTGGCAACTCGTCCATCAATTTGCTCCGCCGCCGACGGCGACCCCGGGCTACATCGAGGACGTGATGGACCTGTGGTCTGGCTTCCCCGGCGGTCCGCTCCTGATGTCGGGGACTCTGGCGGACCAGGCGGGAATCTACTTTGTGGACGGCAGCAACCTCGCTTTCCAAACTGCCATGCGGACGACTAACGGCGCGTTCGTTGCGGGCAGTGATCTGGCCTATGTCATCGATGGCACGCGTCTTCTGAAGTACTCGGCCGGAACATGGTCGACGTTCGGCGAAGCCACCAGCTCTTTGCGGGCCGTGTGGGCTGACAGCCAGAGCGTCGTGGTGGTCGGTGACAATCAGACCATCCTCATGCGGTCGGGAGACGGCCCCCTGACCGCACTGCCCAACGTGCCCGCGGGCAACTACTATTCGGTTTGGGCTTTTGGCGCCTCCGACATCTGGACGGGCAATTCAATTGGCCAACTGGTGCACTACGATGGCAAGGGGTGGAAGGTCATTTTCACAGGCTCCCTCCTAGCGCCAGGTGCGACCATAGGCAAACTGTGGGGCGCAGATGGAATCGTGTACTTCATCACCGGCTGGGAAATGGGAAGGTGGAACGGTAGTTCCGTCGACGTGCTGCTCGAGCCTCCCGCAGGGACGGACTTTACGGCCTATCCGGGGTACTTCACTGGCCTCTGGGGGCGTTCAGCGCAGGAAGTATTCGTAGCCATGTGGGATCGGCGCTATTTGGACTACGCTTGTGGCGAGAACTTCTTGCTGTGGTTCGATGGTTCACAGTTTCACCAATTCTAGAACCAATGCAAATACGCAAGATCAGTAATATCGAGAGGCGCCTGACGACAAGCGTGCGTGGTTTTCCTTTGGGCGGCGTGCTTGGCCTGTTGCTGTTTACATCACAATTGGGAGGTCTTGGTTGTGGAGGTCGCACGATGCTGGGTAGCCTTCCCACAGTGGGCACTGTCGGCGGCAGCGCTGGAACATCCGAGCAGAACACGGGCGGCTCTGGGGCGGGCGGTGCTCAAGCTGGCGGAGGATTGCAGCCGGATGGAGGCAGCATTCTGGGCTCCGGCGGCCTGGCGGCTGGTGGTACACCCACTGGCGGGGTATCCATGGGGGGCACAGTTTCCGGCGGTGCCAGTGGTTCAAGCGGCAGCGGTGCGCACCCACTGTGGCGAGAAAGCTCTCAGCCCTTCTGCTCAGATTCGACGCCGTGGGGCGGTCTCCTGAAGGTATGGAGCGACGCCCGTGGGGTATTCGTGCTGGGCACCCTCGGCGGGCTACCGACGATCTCGGCCAATACCGGATCAGGCTGGAACACGACGTACACCTGGCCAAGGGACAACATCTTGCCAAGTGACCAGCTTTTGTGGGGGGGGGGAGTTGGTTTGAAGGGATTCGTGAACGGACCGCTTATTGTGTATAACGCACCGACTCTTCCTGGGTACTCCGGTTTTGGTTGCCCCATAGAGTTCATTGATGGCGCAGTTGCATCCTGCAGCGGCGCGCAGTCTGTCCGGGATGTGGCCGTTGTGAATTCCAACCTGGCCTACGCGGTCTACCAAGATCGCGTGCTGCGGTTTGATGGTAACTTCTGGACCCAGTTGGGGGGGCCGCTGCCGGGAG
>PMZX01000344.1:0-169 GCA_003170035.1 Myxococcales bacterium
AGGTGCTTCTTCTTGGCCGACTCGTAGACCTCCTTGATCTCAGAGTCACGCTCGGAAAATTCTGTCTTGGCTACTTCCAGAATTTCGCTCCCCACCGCATCCAGGGCCGCATAGCGATCGAGCTTCTCGCGGATGGCCATGGCGGCTTCGATCTTGGGCTGGGCCAACT
>PMZX01000344.1:175-7369 GCA_003170035.1 Myxococcales bacterium
TGCGCCGCCTTGTGCGCGAACATCAGCGCATCGACCAGTACTTCCTCGGACACGTGCTGGGCCCCGCCCTCCACCATCACGATAGCGTCGCGGCTGGCTGCCACGGTGAGGTCCAGTTCTGAGGCCTCGCGCTGGGCAAAGGTCGGATTGACGATGAACTCGCCGCCGACCCGCCCCACGCGCACGCCGGCGAAAGGACCGGCCCAGGGCAAATCGGAGAGGTGAAGCGCCGCCGAGGCGCCGGTCATGGCCAACACGTCGGTCGGGTTCTCACGGTCGGTCGACAAGACCATGGCGATGACCTGGGTGTCGAAGCGCCATCCCTTGGGGAAGAGCGGCCGGCAGGGTCGGTCGATGATCCGCGAGGTCAGCACCTCGGTCTCGGTCAGCCGTCCTTCGCGCTTGAAATAGCCGCCTGGGATCTTGCCCGCGGCTGAAGTCTTCTCGAGATAGTCGACGGTCAGCGGCATGAAATCGATGCCGGGTCTCACCGTGGCGGCTCCTACCGCCGTGACCAACACCATGGAGTCGCCATAGCGCACCACCACGGCCCCGTCGGCCTGCTTGGCCATCCGGCCGACCTCAATCGAGAGCTCTTTTCCACCCAGGGACACGCCTTCACGTACAAACATTGTTCTCGCTCCTCTCTAGCGGCCCCTGTGGCTTCGTCCCTCATCTCGCAGGTCCAGATCGAATCTGCGCTGAACGCAGCTCGAACCGGCGGGAAGAAGGATGAACGCAAGCACCGGGGCCCTCTGTTTTCTAGACGGGCGGCGCATCGCGCACCGCCCGCCTTCCACCATGGGAAAGTTTCGGGCCTACTTGCGGATACCGAGCGAAACGATCACGTCTCGGTAGCGTTTGATGTTCTTCTTCTTCAGATAGTCAAGCAGCCGGCGCCGCTGTCCGACCAGCATCAGCAGGCCACGACGGGAGTGGTGGTCCTTGGTGTGCTCGCGAAAATGCTCGGTCAGATAGGCGATACGCTCAGACAAAAGGGCTATCTGGACTTCGGGGGATCCGGTGTCAGCCGGACCCCTGGCGTACTTCTTGACAACTTCTGCTTTCTTAACTGCGGCTAGCGCCATGCAATCACGCTCTTTTCTGTAACTTTTGCTTTTTCTCTAAACCTAATTTCCTACATTGCGCGCCAAGAGTCAACCGACGTTGAACACGCGTAAGATGCGCACGGCCCCCTGCTCGCCCCGGTCGACCACGGCAATCACCACGTCCGGAGGAAGCAGCACACATACCGGGCCATTCTCGACGGAGATCTCGTCCCAACCCACGCGCTGGCCACGCGCCAGGCGCATTGCCAGCGCCTCGCCGACCGTCACAGCCGGCAGGTGGGCCAGCGAGTCACGCAGCGAGACGAAGGGCAAGGCGCGGCCCTCGTCAACCCAGGCGTCGATGGTCTCTAGGGACAGTGCCTGGCCCAGAACAAAAGGACCCGATGCCGTCCGGCGCAACTCGGCCAGGTGCGCCCCTACTCCCAACTGGCGGCCCAGATCTGCGGCGAGCGAACGAATATAGGTCCCCTTCGAGCAGCGGATGCGCAAGCGCACCCGATCCGGTGGCTCGAACCCCAGCAGCGAGAGCTCGTGCACCTTCACCCGCCGGGGCGGCCTCTCCAGCGTCAGGCCGGCGCGCGCGTAGCGATAGAGCGGCTGGCCGCGGTGCTTGAGCGCCGAGAACATCGGGGGCACCTGCTCGATCTCGCCGCGAAAACTCGCCAAAGCCGCCTCCAGCCGAACGGCGTCCATGTCGCCAATCGGTTTCTCTGACACCACCTTCCCGGTGGCATCCAGGGTATCGGTTTCCACGCCGAAGCGCACGGTCGCCAGGTATTCCTTGTCGGCATCAAGCAAGAAAGGAACGACCTTGGTGGCCTCGCCCACGCACACCGGCAGTACGCCCGATGCCATGGGGTCGAGCGTCCCGCCGTGGCCCAGCTTGGGCGCGCGCTCCGCCCCGCCTCGGCTGCGCACGAGTGCACGTCGCACCCTGCGCAACACCGCGAAGGATGTGGGGCCGACCGGCTTGTCGACGACGAGAACGCTCACTCCTTCTTGGCCACCTCTCGCAGGAGTTGCTCGATATGCGCCTCCTGGTCCAGCACGCGGTCAACCTCGAACTCCAGCCCGGGCGTCGACTTGAGTCTCAGACGCTCGCCCACCTGCCGGCGCAGGAACCCGGCTGCGCTCTGCAGGCCTACGCGGACTTTCTCCAGGGCCGCATCGTCAGCGCCGTGCACGGTGAAGAACACGCGCGCCTGGCGCAGATCTCCTGTCATGCGCACGTAGGTGATGGTGATGAGGCCTGCGTCGCGCACGCGCGGATCCTTGATCGCACCGCGCACCACCATCTCCCCGAGAATCTCCCGGATCTCGCCCGCCACCCTTTCCGTGCGTTGACTCACGCTAGCCCTTCCATCCCAGGTCGTTTTCCGCCAACGGCTGGTTGAAGGTCAGAAGCTCGCGTTGCACGTCGGTCGTCTCGGCCAGATCGCGCACGAAGCGCACCACCTCGTCCAGCGCCGATTCCACGAAGCGACGGTCGTTGCCCACCAGCGCCAGGCCCACCACCCCGCGCTGCCACACATCCTGCTCGTCCACCTCGGCGATGGCGACGTTGAACTTGTTGCGCACGCGATCCTTCACTCGCCGCAGAACCATCCGCTTCTCCTTCAGAGAATGGCTCTCCGGAACGAAGAGCGTGATACGGGCGATACCAACGGTCATGCCGGTGGGAAGGACCTCTGCTACTTTCGCGCGGGCGGTGCGGAGGTGGGCTGGTCCAAGACCGCCGCGATGGACTCCACCTCGAAGGCCTCGATGACGTCACCCTCTTTGACGTCGCCGAAGTTCTCGATGCCGATGCCGCACTCGTAGCCGTGCGTGACCTCACTGGCGTCTTCCTTGAACCGACGCAGCGAACTCAGCCGACCGGTGTGAACCACCACCGAATCGCGAATCAGGCGCACGTGCGACCGGCGCGTGACCTTGCCCTCGACCACCGTGCAACCGGCCACCGTACCCGCCTTGGTGATGTGGAAGACCTGGCGCACCTCGGCCCGGCCCAGGATCTTCTCCTTGGTCACCGGCGAGAGCATGCCCAGCATGGCCTTTTTCACGTCGTCGATGGCGTCGTAGATGATTTGGTAGAGCTTGATGTCCACGCCCTCTTGGTCGGCCAGCGCCCGCGACTTTCCCGCAGGGCGCACGTTGAAGCCGACCACGATGGCCGAGGACGCCTTGGCCAGGGTCACATCCGACTCCGTGATGCCGCCCACGCCAGCAGAGATCACGTTCACACCCACCGTCGGCGTGGACAGGTTGCGCAAGGCATTTGAAATCGCCTCCACCGAACCCTGCACATCGGCCTTCAGCACGATGCGCACCTCCTTGACCTCGCCCTCCTTGATCTTGTCGAGGATGTTCTCCAGCGACACGCGCGTGGCGCTGCCCGCTTCCTTGCGTTTGCGTTGCTCGCGCCGGTGTTCGACCAGCGCCTTGGCCGACTTCTCGTCGGCGACGACGTTGAAGTTCTCGCCTGCGTCGGGGACGCCGTCGAGGCCAAGCAGCTCGACCGGCGTGGAGGGCGGAGCCTCGGTGATGTTCTGGCCCTTGTCACCCAGCATGGCGCGCAGCTTTCCATACGTCTCACCGGCCACCACCAGGTCGCCCACGCGCAAGGTACCTTCCTTGACCAGCACGGTCGCGATGGCGCCGCGGCCTCGATCCAGACGCGCCTCAACCACGTGACCCTTGGCCGCTTTCTTGGGATTGGCCTTCAGCTCCAGCACCTCGGCCTGCAGGGCCAGCATCTCCAGCAGCCGATCGATGCCCTGCTTGGTCTTGGCAGACACCTCGACATAGATGGTCTCGCCGCCCATCTCCTCCGCGACCAACTGCTGCTCCATCAGGCGGGTCTTGACCATGGCCGGGTTGGCGCCCGGCTTGTCGATCTTGTTGATGGCCACCAGGATGGGCACCTCGGCCGCCTGCGCGTGCTTGATGGCCTCGATGGTTTGTGGCATGGGGCCTTCCTCGGCCGCGACCACGATGACCACGATGTCCGTCATCTGGGCGCCGCGCGCTCGCATGGCGGTGAAGGCCTCGTGGCCAGGCGTATCCAGGAACACAACGTCGCCCTGCGCGGTGTGAACGCGATAGGCCCCGATGTGCTGGGTGATGCCGCCGGCCTCGCCGCCCGCGACGTTGGCCTTGCGAATGGCGTCGAGCAAAGAGGTCTTGCCGTGGTCCACATGTCCCATGACGGTGACCACCGGAGCACGCGGCTGCAGGTCTTCGGGATTGTCCTCGACCTGTCCTTCGGAGATGACCTCTTCTTCGTTGAAGGCGGTGGACTCGACCTGATAGCCGAACTCGGTAGCAATCAAGCTGGCGGCGTCGAGCTCGATGTTCTGGTTGATGTTCACGCCCATCATGCCGAGCGCCCAAAGCTTCTTGACCACCTCGTTGCCCTTGACCCCCATCTTCTGGGCCAGGTCAGCCACCCCGATAGTCTCGCCCATGCGGATGACACGCTTGTGCTCTGCAGGCGTCGTGATGAGCGTCTGCTTGAGCTTCTTGCCGGCCATCGCGACCTTCTTGCGGGGCGGCCCACCTGGCCGCTGCCCAGGGGCACCCGGCGCGCGCCAGTCACGGCCACCCGGGCCGCGCGAGATCAGGCTGCCGCGTCCCATGCGGCGCAGTTCTTCGTCCCGGTCCTTGATCTCGATCTTGGGTACGCTGCCTTCGCGGGAACCCAAACCGGGCAACTGGATGAATTGCCCAGTCGCGGCCGAACCGGTCACCACCGGTTGCGGAATCTTCACCGGCACCGGGACCGGCGTCACCAGGCTGGCCTCGCCCGACACCAGGATTGGCTCAGTTTCCGCCTCAGGCGAAACCTCGGCTGGGGCAGTGCCGGCAGGCTCTTCGGCCTCGGCCAGCATCGCCTCCAGCATGTCCTCGGCCGTCGCGTGGGCGTGGGCCTCTGCCGCCGGCGCCGTCGATTCCGGCTCGCCCGGCGTGACTACGGAGGAAGGCGCGACCCCGGCTGGCACATCCAGCGGTGGCGCCTCGGCCGGTGGTGGCGCAGGGGTCTCCATCACGGGCGGCGCAGCAGCCGCAGGGGAGGCCGCAGGCCGCGCCGGCGCCGGACGGGCGGCCCCCGCCGTGCGCGACCGCCGCCGGATCACCGTGTCGCTCAGGCGTTCCTCGACCAAGCTCTCCTGGCGCTCACGCTCAATCGCTCGCCGGACCCGGTCGGCATCGGCGCCTTCCAGGTTCGACATGTGGTTGGCCACTTCGACGCCCAGGGTGCGGACCTTGGCGACCAGATCCTTGGGGGCCATGCCAAACTCTTTGGCCAGCTCGTACACGCGGATCTTCGCCGCGGACACGGCCATGCCCGCCGGTTCTGGGCCAGGATCTCTGCGTTCATATCCGCTCATCATGGTCATTCACCCTGCTCTTGGGACAAAGCCCCGATCGCCATGCGCAAATCCGTCAGGAGTTGGGCGGGGTCCGGACCGTCGACCCCACCGCGGAAAGCCCGGCCGAAAGCCCTTTTCTTGACCGCCGCGTTCACGCAGTCCGGTCTGGGATGCAACCAGGCCCCGCGTCCCTGCCGCGACGTCGCTGCACCGCCTCGCCGTCGTGCGACCGCCACGCGCCCGTCGGGCGCTGCCAGGCGAACGAGTTCGCTGGCCGGGACCACGCGCCGACAACCGATGCAAGTTCTTTCGCAAATGCGCCCCATGGTATTCCGCTAGGTCGTCCCTTCAGGCGCCACAGCCTCGGGTACGGCCGCCGCTGCGATCTGGGCACGCGCCTTGTCCTCGGCACGCCGTTGCTCCTCGATCGCTGCCGCCCGACCTGCCGCCGCGATCAGGCGAGCGGCCGCCTCGGCACTGTCCACTCCGGCCGAGGCAACCAGTTCCTCGGCATTGGCCCTGGACACCGCCTCGGCCGAGCCCCAGCCTGCCCGGAGCAGCGCCTCGAGGATCTCGGGCGTGGCGCCCTCGATGGCTGCCAGCGAGGCACGCGCCCGCTCTTCCGCCTCGCGCATCTTGGTCTCCGAGTGGATGTCGATGCGCCAGTTGGTGAGCTGCGAGGCCAGGCGCACGTTCTGGCCCTTCTTGCCGATGGCCAGCGAAAGCTTGTCGTCAGCCACCACCAGTTCCATGGTGTGGTTGGCCGCGTCGATCATCACGCGCGAGACCTGGGCCGGCGCGATGGCGTTGCACACGAAGCGGGCCGGATCGTTGTCGTAGGGCACGATGTCTATCTTCTCACCCCGCAATTCCTGCACCACCGCCTGCACGCGCGAGCCCTTCATGCCCACGCATGCGCCCACCGGATCCACGTCGCGATCGCGCGAGCTGACCGCGATCTTCGAGCGGGCGCCCGGTTCGCGCGCCGAGGCCTCGACCCGCACGATCTTGTCGTAGATCTCCGGGACCTCCATCTCGAAGAGCTTCTCCAGCAGGCCCTTGTGCCCGCGCGAAATGACGATCTGCGGGCCGCGCGCCGATTTGTCGATCTCGACCACATAGGCCACGATGCGGTCGCCCGCCCGGAACGACTCGCGTGGTACCTGCTCGCGCACCGGCAGCACCGCCTCGGCGCCACCCAAATCGACGACGATGTTGCCCCGTTCAAAGCGCCGCACGATGCCCGAGATCAGCTCGCCCTTCTTGTCGCGGTACTGGTTGAACACGTTGTCGCGCTCGGCCTCGCGCACCCGCTGCAGGATGACCTGCTTTGCGGTCTGCGCAGCGAAGCGGCCGAACGTCTTCCAGGCCCGGTTGAGCTTGAGCAAGGCCCCATACTTGGCGTCTTGTTCCTCGGCCCGCGCCTGGTCCTTTTCGTCGAAGAAGATCTGAAACAGCAGCTCGTCGCCCGCGTCCGCTTGCAGGCTGAACTGCTTGGCCTCGTCCAGCGAGATCTCCTTGGCCGGATTGGACACCGGGTCGGCCACGATGATGATCTGGAACAGGTCAACGCGTCCGGTGGCGTCGTTGAACTTGGCCTCCATCTCGCGCTCTTCGCCAAAGGCGCGCTTGGCCGCGGTCAGAATCGCCGACTCAAGCGCTTCGACCAGGATCTTGCGGTCGATATTCTTGTCCTTCGAAACCTGATCGATGACCTGACTCAGGCTCGTCCCTTCACTCATGACGCACTC
>PMZX01000066.1 GCA_003170035.1 Myxococcales bacterium
TTCTGACCGGAGGCACTAGGCCTTGCGTGCCTCAACTGGCCGAAGGTGCCGTTCTCACCCGCAGCCGGCGCGCTCGGGGAAGAGCTGGGCCAGCCCATCGGCACTGGCTGCGCACACCCCGCGCTCGGTGACCANNGGCTTTCCGTCGGGCCCCAGCCCGCGCACCAGGCGCACCTCGTCGGCGCCGCGTTCTTCTATCGGGATCTCGGCCACACCGTCGCGGATGGTCCAGTCGATGCTGGGACTGGGCAAACAAACATAGAACGGCACCTGGCAATCCTGCGCAGCCAACGCCTTGAGGTAGGTGCCGATCTTGTTGCACACGTCGCCGGTCGACGTGGTGCGATCCGTGCCCACGAAGCAAACGTCGACCGCTCCGTGTTGCATGACGTGGCCGCCGGCATTGTCCACGATCACATGGTGGGGCACACCATGTTGGCCCAGCTCCCAGGCGGTCAGCGAAGCACCCTGGTTGCGCGGCCGCGTCTCGTCCACCCACACATGCACCGCGATTCCGGCATCATGCGCTTTGTAGACTGGCGCCAGGGCCGTGCCCCAGTCCACGGTCGCGAGCCAACCGGCGTTACAGTGAGTGAGCACATTGACGGGACTCGCCCCTTTGCGCTCGGCGATCTTTTCGATGATGCGCTTGCCGTGCTCACCAATGGCCGAACACAGGGCCACGTCTTCGTCGCAGATCTGCGCNNTCCAGGGCCCAGCGCAGGTTGACTGCCGTGGGCCGCGCAGCCAGAAGCTGCGCATGGGCACGCGCCAGGCCCGCGTCGCTCGCGTCCTGCCGCAGAGCCAGGGCCATGCCATACGCCGCTGTGGCGCCAATGAGGGGCGCTCCCCGCACCACCATGTCGGCAATAGCGTCGACCGCGTCCTTGCAGGTCTGCAGTCGCGCCAGGCGGAACTCGTGCGGCAGCAGGGTCTGGTCGATGACCTCGACCGAGTACCCGTCGGCGTGCAGACGGATGGTGCGATATGGAATACCAGCGACGTTCATCGCTAGTCCAGGTACTTCGCGGTCAGTGGCGCCAGGCGATCCCGCACCTCGCGCGGGATCCTGCGCCGGTCGCTCCAGATGGCCAGCTTCAAAGCCTGCTGGCAGGTACACGCATTGTTGGGCAGCGACGCGATGGCAGGCANNGAGGCGTAGCAGATCTCGGCCTCGCGGGCCAGCTTCGCTTCGGGCATGAGGGTCATACCGATCAGGTCGCCGCCCCACTGCCGGTGCATCTCGCTCTCGGCGCGCGAGGAGAACTGCGGGCCCTCCATGCACACATAGGTGCCGCGCAGGTGGACCTTGACCGGGATCGCGGTCGCCGCGTTGGTGAGCGCCGCGCGCATGGCCGGGCAAAAGGGTGCGGCCATCTCCGCGTGCACAGCCAGGCCTTCGAAGAAGGTGCCCAGCCGGCGATAGGTACGATCGATGGCCTGATCGGGCAGCACCAGATCGCGCGGCGCAATCTCCTCACGCAAGCTGCCCACCGCGCCGCTGGCGATGATGCGGGTCACACCCAGTTTCTTGAGCGCGAAGATGTTCGCCCGGTAGGGCACGCTGGAAGGATTCAGGAGATGGCCTTCGCCGTGCCGGGACAGCAGGGCCACCGCAACGCCGCCCACCTGGGTGGTGAGGATGGGGGCTGAGGGACGGCCGAAGGGCGTGTCGATGTCATGTGTCTCGCCCTGGCCTACCGTGCCGAGCGCATCGCCAAGTCCCGTGCCGCCAATGATGCCGATCATGAGAACCTCCGTGGGGTGTCTTCGTCGCGAGCCCCCAGCCTGCATCGACCGGCGCTGCCACGCAAGCGGGATGCTCTGCCGCCGCGAGGGCCGCGACGTCCGTGGTTACTGGCGGGGTTCCAACCATCCCGCCATGCTTTGCACCCCTTGGGCGAGCCAACGCTACGGATTCGAGGTTCGCTCATTTGTAGGCGTGACCAGGTCCGGATTTCGGATTCCCTGGCTCGCGCCTACAACGTCATTTCATGCTGCTCATGGCACGTACTGCAGTGCGAATTCGCCGAAGTCCACACCGGAAATTCCAGAGCAGGTGAAGTCACTCGGGCAGGAATCGAACTGCATGTTTGATGTTCCGAACGAGAACAGGATCGTCACGGCCCCGGCGGGCAGCTGCTGCGGTAGCACGTCGACACGCCAGACACCGATACCAGCCGCGAGGTCAGGTGAGGCCGGGAGACTGAGCTCGCCCACACCTTCGATCAGCGTCACATAGAAACCGGCTTGCACATCTTCAAGTGTCGCGGGTGGCTGCGGCTGAAGCTGCACATGAAAGGAGTCGCCGTTGTGCACCTGTTGCCCTTCGACCAAGTCCAGGACCTGCACTGTCGCCATGGGCGCGGGGTTCCGAACGGTCACGACGGCCTCACCACTCCTCTCCCGGACAACCACGTCCACAGTTGCTGGCAAACTCTGCAAGAGTGTCGTTACGTCGCCCAACCATTCGACATTCCCACACTGCTGACCGCATGCTGGGTCGTCGTTGATCGCACAGTGCGTTACGCCGCCCTCGCGCCGTTCGTTCAAGACCACGCCCCCGAAGGTTGCGGATGCGTGAACAATCGGACATGCGTCACCTTCCCATTTCCCCACGTCCGCGAACCCCAGCGCGAGTGAAGCCTGCCCCATTCGTGTCGGGTCGCTAGACGACGCCCGGCGCCAGTACACTGTCAAGGCTAGGGTCTTGGTCTGAAGAGCGGCCAGGGTTGTCTCTCTTCCCCCAGCCCCGTAGCCACAGCCGGCAAACAAGCAAAGCAACCCGACGAGGAGCAGTGTCCCTTGCCAAATCCTTCGGTACATGACTACTCGACCCATCAAGCCCTCCACAGCACAGCGTACTCCCCGAGGGCGTGCGCGGTCAAAGGCGCATAAACCCGGCTCCGTCTAGAACTTGTACGTGATCTTGC
>PMZX01000183.1 GCA_003170035.1 Myxococcales bacterium
GCGATCGATTCCTTCCGCGACTACCTCAACAAGGCCAAGAATCTTCCGGCAAACGAGCAGAAGGAGATCGAAGGCTATATCGCCGACATGGAGGCCCTAAAGGAGCGGCAAGCGGCCGAGAAGGCGCAGGCGCCCGCGCGGCCGACCGAGGCAGCGGCAGCCGCGCTGCCGCCTGTGGCGCCCACCCCGAACCTGCAGCCCGCGCAGCCTGCGACCGAGACGCAGCTCATCGCCGAGAAACCCGCCCCCGCGCCTGAGTCACCGCCTTTCTACAAACGCGGCTGGTTCTGGGGCGTGGCCGCAGGCGTGGTGGCTGCCGCTGTTGTCGGCGGCCTGTATGCCGGCGGCGTGCTCAAGTCATCCGACGACTGCACGGGTCGTGTCTGTAAGACTGCTGTCTCGGGAGGTCACTAGCCATGCTTTCGCTCCGAGCCCGCCTTGCATTCCCGACGCTGTTCTTGGCCGCCGGCCTTTGCTTGGTGGCCTGTTCCAAGGACGATAGAACCGCCGTGCTGGTCAATGTCACCCTGGACACCAGCGCGATCAAGCCCGGCACCGTCGTCCTTGACACGGTTGCTATTGTTGTCAGCCGCGGGACCGCCAAGTTCACCAGCGAGTTTCCCTGGTCAGGGAGTGGCACGCTCAAGGCTACACTCTTGCTACCCGCCCCGGCAGCCGGGGACGATACCCTCGATGTGCAGGGCACCTATCAAGGGACAGTGACTGCGACCCCGACCGCGCCGTTGGCAGGGATCAAAATTCAGGCAGGCAAGGCCACTGGACCCATTGCGGTGGTTCTCAAGGCGGTCCCGGTCATCGTCGATGGCGGGGCCGACGCCTTGCCGAGCGACGGACCCGGACCCGACCTGGCAGCGGGACCTGAAGCGGGCAAGCCCGAAGCCGGCGTGACTGCGGACGCGCGTATCGATGAACCAGGAGCGGAGGCAGCGGCGCCCGATGCTCCTGTTCCGTCCGATGGGGCGCAACCGGTCGATGTCGGGCCGTCGTCCGACGTGGTGCAACCGATCGATGTCAAGCCGTCGTCCGACAGTCTGCAACTGTCCGATGTCGCCGACGCTGGCGCGGACGTGCCGCAGCCAACCGAGGTTGGCGCGGATGCGCGACAGCCAACCGATGCGGTCGAGGACGGGCCACGACCAACCGATGCGGTCGTGGCTGGCGCCGACACGGGCGGGGACAGCTTCCTGGGGCCTGCCTGGCAGCCGGTCGAGAATGCCCAGTACGATCCACAGGATCCCCTCGGCTCCAGCGTCGGCTACCCAAATGCGCTCGCGGTGGCGGTCGACCCGGTCAAGGAGCATGTGTACGTGATGTGGATCGATTGGGTGGCAGCGGCGGTGAATGTGCGGCGCTGGAACCGAACCACCACTTCGTGGGAGCAGACCCAGACGCTGGAAGACAACGGCAACGGTGATCCCCGGGATCCGCAGATCGGCGTGGATGGCGCAGGCCATGTCACCGCGACCTGGTTCCACTACGAGCCGACGGACACGACCCTGCTCGGCGTTCGGTCGTCGCAATCGACCGACGGCGTGTCCTGGTCGACACCGGCGCGCATTACTCCCAATAGACAGGTGGCGGAGGCAAGCCTGGCCGTGGCTCGCAATGGCACCGCCCGCCTGGCCTTCACGGTGTGGGACTCCGATAACCACTACACCCCAACGCTCTACTCGGCCTACTACGACGGGACGACCTGGACGGCGGGCCCGGATGCGCTAGCCGCTCAGCCTGACGTCTCGTCGCCGTCCTACCCGAACCCGAGTGTGGCGATCAGCGACCAAGGCAGCGGCATCATTCTTTTTACTCAAATGGACGACCAACTCAACGATAGTGTTGCGGTTGCTACCTTTGCGGGAACGACTCTGGATCCGTACATACTGCTCGACAGCAACGTCTCGAACAACATTGAGGAGCGGGCTGTTGCGGTGAACCGGAGCGGACAGGGCGTGGTGGTGTGGGGCGACAGCAATGGCGCGATGCTGCGCTCCTACTCGCCATCCACGAAGACGTGGACTGCGGCGCGAAACATTGGGAACGTGGGCCTCTATTATCCGCGCGTGGTCGTGGCAGAGGACGGGACTGTGACCGTGGCCTGGTCCCAGTGGGTGGATACCTCGTACAATGTGTGGACCCTGGAAGGCACGGTGAGCGGAAACTGGACCGCGCCTCTGCCGCTCGAGCAAGACAACCTGTCGATCCCAAACAACCAGTACGCAAGCGAGACCACGGAAACGCTGCCCTATCCCTCGCTTGCGGTGGATGGCGCCGGCAACGTTCTGGCGCTCTGGCTCAAGAAAACCAAAGACACCCCCACACACGAATTTGCGGTCGAAGCTCGGCGCAAGCTGGCTGGCAAGGCGAATGACTGGCAGCCGACGACAGAGCTGGCGAGGAAATCCGTACTCGTGCCCGTTTGGCCATCATTGGCCGTAGGTGACTATGGCCTGGGTGCGGCCAGCTACTTCTGGGCCAACCCCGGTACTACCTCCCTGCCTGACTCGCATACGGTCTTCGTATCCTTGTTCCGATAGAGTTGTGCCCGTCGCGGTTGCCGGGTACGTTACTGTCGTCGATGGCCCCGCACGAGTCGTTCACTGCCCGCTATTGTCGTTTTGTCTCCCGCCGCGCCGGCACAATCCTGGCCGCGGCGGCCGTCTTGTTCATCGTCGCCGCGCTGCTGGCCTCGCACCTGGATCTGCGTACGTCGTTTTCCGAGCTTCTGCCCAGCGACGATCCCGGCGTGGTGGCACTGACCAAGACGCAAGAGCGCATGGGCGACATGTCCCTGCTCCTCGTCGGTATCCGCTCGCCCGACCGCGCCGCCAACCTCCGCTACGCGGATCTTGTGACACGCAAGCTGCAGGCCTTGCCCAAGAGCGTGGTGGAGTTCGTCGCCTACAACGTGCGCGACCTGCGCTCGTTCTTCAAAGACAACAAGTGGCTCTACGCCAGCGAGGCCGATCTGACCGAGATCCGCGATCGCTTGCGCCACGAGATCACCAAGCGCAAGAATCCCTTGCTGGTCGATCTGGGCGACGACGAGACGGTCGAGCAGATGAAGGACCGCCTGACCAAGCGGGACTGGTTGAACGACCGCTTCCCCGAGGGCGTGTTCAGCAACCAGGACGGCACCTATGTCTGGGTGGCGGCCTTGCCGCCCGGGGGCGTGTTCGGCGAGCGAGCGGGCGAGGCCATCTTCCAGGCGGCCCACCAGATCATCAAGGACAACGACCCGCGCGGGTTCCACAGCGAGATGGTGGCGCACGTGGGAGGCCCGGTGGCCACCCTGATTGCCACGCGCGCGGCGGTGGAACGCGACATCGTGTGGGTCACGGTCACCTGTCTGCTCATCGTGGCTGCCTCGCTGTGGGTCTACTTCCGTCGCTTCCGCGCCGTGCCGCTGGTCGGCGTCTCGGCGGTGATCGGCACGGTGATGGCTTTTGCCATGGCCGAGTTGCTTTTCGGCTACGTCAACTCGTCGACCGCGTTCCTGGGCTCGATCATCCTGGGCAACGGCATCAACTACGGCATCATCCTCATCTCCCGCTACCAGGAACTGCGCGCTGAAGGGCTGGCCACGCATGAAGCCCTAGAGAAAGCCCTGGCTGGCGTGATGCGCGGCACCGGAGTGGCAGCGGTGTGTGCGTCGGCCGCCTACGCCACGCTGATGCTGACTAGCTTCCGCGGCTTCTACCAGTTCGGCGTGATGGCGGCCTTCGGGCAGATCTTTTGCTGGCTGCTCACCTTCAGCGTCCTGCCCGCCCTGTTCTTTGTCATCGACCGCCAGACTGGCAACCGCAGCGAGCAGGATAAGCCGCCATTCAGCCTCGCCTTCTTGCGGCCGCTGCTCGGCAAGCACCCCGGTGCCGTCACTCTGGTGGCCGGCCTGCTCACCGCCCTGTGCGGCTACGGCCTCCTGCACTTCGTAGACGCGCCCTTCGAGTACGACTTCCGCAAGCTCAACGCGAAACTGGATTCCACCGAGGATGACCAGGCCTTCAACCGCAGCATGGAGTCTCTCTTCGGCCGGTGGCCTTCTCCCACCATCGTCCTGGCCGATTCACGGGCCGAGACCGAGTCCATCCGCCGGGCCATCAAGAAGCAGGATCGGGCCACCGGCTACAAGCGGGTCATCGGTCAGATCGTCACCGTGTACGATCTTCTGCCGGGCACGCCCGAGGTGCAGGGGCGCAAGCTCGAGCTGCTGGCCAAGATCCGCAAGCTGACCCACGACCCCGCCCTCGACGTGCTGACGGCTGACGAGCGAAAACAGATCGACGCCCTCGACCCACCCACCCGCCTGCACCTGCTCACCCCCGAGGAGCTGCCGGCGCTGGCGCGGCGGCCGTTCACCGAGGCGAATGGGACAGTGGGCCGGGTTGTGTTGGTCTACCCGGTCGAGCAAGGGCTGTCGGTGTGGAATGGCAAGGACCTTCTGCGCATTGCCCATGTCCTGCAGGTGATCAACCTGGACGACGGCAAGACCATCGATACCTCGGGCAGCGCCGTGGTCTTCTCCGCCATGATCCGCTCGGTCCTGCACGATGGCCCCCTGGCCACTGCCGCCGCCCTGCTCGCCGTGCTTGTCCTCATCCTGCTCATCATGCGACCCCTGTCGTCGGCGGGCGCAGCTATCGCGACGCTGCTGGCGGGCGTGAGCTGGATGTTGGGCGTGGCGGGCTTATTTGGGGTGAGGATTACCTTCCTGAACTTCATTGCCCTGCCCATCACTTTCGGAATCGGCGCCGAATATGGCCTCAACGTGGCGGTACGCTATCGCCAGGATCGCGACATGATCCACGCCGTGATCTCGACGGGCGCGGCGGTCGCGGTTTGCTCGTGGACCACCATCGTCGGCTATGGCTCGCTGCTCGCCGCGCGCAACCGGGCGCTGCAGGGTTTTGGCGCCATGGCCATTCTGGGCGAACTGGCGTGCATCACCGCGGCGATCCTGGCCCTGCCGGCCGCGCTGTTGTGGATCGAACGACGCCGCAAAGCGCGGATGGACTGAGAGGGTTCGCTCCGCCCTTCGGCCCCCCACGCGAGTAGACGGCGATGGATTCGTCGGCACCTTCGGGCTAGAGTGCGGTTCATGCGCAAGAAGGTGGAATCGAGGCGTCAGAGTTCGAGCGCAGAGCGACCGCAGTCGGCAGGTGCGCGCCAGGCGCATGCCGACATGCAGCCTGCAGCCAGAAGATCTTCCACGCCTGCGCCGGCAGCGGCTCCTGTGGAAAGCGAGCCCTGCAGCAAAACCCGTTGCAAGGGCGCGACCCGCTACGGCGATCCATGCCGGTTCTGGGCGTTGTCGGACAGTGAATTCTGCTACTGGTGCGAGCAAGCAGGGCGGCCCCGGTACCCGTTGCCCCGGCCCACTGGCGAGGCGGCTCGGGCTGCCAGCATCAAGGAGATCCACAAGAAGCGCTGCCAGGGCGTCACCGTGTTCGGCGACCAGTGCCGCTTCTGGGCGGTGGGCTCCGCCGACTACTGCCTGTGGTGTTCGGGCTCTAGGGATGAGAAATCAGGCACAACCGTGACCACCCCTGAGCACTCGGCCCTGGCCGTCACAGATCTACGTCACCGATAATCGCCCGCAGCAGGCCTTTGTGCTGGATCAGGAGCTCCCTGGCGCGAGCGGCGTTCACCCGCGCATGATGCATGACCAACGCAACCTTGGCACGGCCACCCGCTTTCTTGATCAGNNTCGACCATGAGGCCGCCGTAGGTCTTGCCCAGGCGCACGAACGCGGCAGTGGAAACAGCCTCGAGAGCCAGCTTGATAGCCGTGCCGGCCTTGAGTCGCGCGCAGCCGGCGATCAGCTCGGGCCCCAAGGCAAGGTCGATCACGACGTCAGCCAGGGACTCGGCTGAAGCGTTCGGCCCCGCGCAGGTCAGCAAGATGATGGCCGCGCGCCTGAAGCGCGCGTAGTCCAGTGCGGCCTGCAGAAACAGCGAGACCTCGGCGTCGGCTATGGCACAGACCACATCCTGTGGCCCCACCGCCGCCCGCCGCATGCGCTGGTCACCTTCACGCGGGCTGTCCTGCGCCGCCTCGGCCACGCGGGCCAGGGCGTGCGGGCCACCGGCGATAATGGACACCACCAGCGAGGGCGGCAGGCCGAAGGCCGGCACGCACTCGGCCGCCTCCAGCGCGCCTAGCCGGCCAGCCGTCCCCGCGCCCACGTAGACCAGGCGTCCCCCTGCCGCAAGTTTGTCAGACATCAACTGCGCCGCCGAAGCCAACGCCGCGGCCCGCGCCCGGACCGCCTTGACCGCATTGGCGTCCTCCTCGACCAGCAGCTTGACCACCTCCTCGGCTGGCAGCGAGTCCAGCATGGCTGCGCGCGGGTTCTCTACGTCCTGCACCGAGCCGTCTTCAGATGGGGAGCGGGAGCGCGCCATGGGTCGCAATTGTCGCCCGGAAGCGCGCCAATGGGAAGATTTGATCCGCGCCTATACCAGCGGCCGTCGCAAGACGGCCGACGCTGGCCTCGCATCGAGAGTAATCAGTCGATTGCCGTAACGGATATGGGATCCTCACGCCCAGGGCGTATTCAAGATCGGCCGGATTCGCAGAGTGGATATGGCGGATCGTGCTGGCATCTCAGCCAGGCCGGCCGATCGCGAGCCCGACGTCAGGCGCTCGCGCCCCTCACGACGGATCGGGTCCGGGCAGCTCTTTCCATGCGCGAGGACGGTTCTGGCGAGCAAAAGGCCAAGGCCAATCCAGAGTCCACTTCGCAGCCGGCGCAACAACACCAGCGCCATGGCCGTGGGAGCATCCACGCCCCATGCGGCACACGTGGCGAACACGGCGGCCTCGACCACTCCCATCTGGCCGGGGATGGCAGCGCCCAGCACCGAGGCCACCACCGATGCGGCGCCCAGCCACGGCGCGAGGGTTGGCTTCAAGCCCAGCAACGCGAGTATCAACGCCATCTCGGCAACGATCCATAGCTTGCCTGCCAGATGAAGCAGCACGCTTCCCAGCACTGGCCCGGGCCGCGAAAGCAAGGCTGTGCGAGTGGCATCCAGCACACGCACGAAGCGGGCCACGCGACCGGATCCCGCGCCCCACCGGCGAAGGGGTGCGACCAGGATGAGGAGCACGGCGCCCAGCACGACGGCAAGGCTGGTCGCGCCAGCCCAGGCGCAGGCGCGCGCGCCCACCGGGGAGGCGGAGGCCCAGGGGAGAAACGCCGCGCCAGCCAGGCACAGTGCCGTCGACGCGATGAAGGTGGCGTTGTCGAGCGCCAGCGCGACAATGGTGCGACCGCGCACATTCGGGTGAAACACCAGCGCCTTGAGCGGCTCTCCTGCCACACCAGCGCCCAGCTCGTTGCCCGCCTGGGACGCCACATAGGTAGCTGCCGCGATCGCCGGTCGGGGACGCAGCGACTTGGGCACAAGCACCAGCCAGCCCCAGCAATGCAGAATCGTTCCCACAAAAGGCGCGAGCAGGACCAACAAGAATCCAGGACCGACCCGTTCGATGCTGCGTAGGACTTGTTCGGCGCCAACCCGCCGCAGTAGGACGACTAGGGCCGCCACCCCTGCCAGTAGCAGCGCCCCGCTGAGCCAGGCTGTTCCGCGAGATGGTTTTCCGGAACTGATTGCAATTGAACGCATGGTGACAAGGGGATTTGCAAACGCGGGACCAATGCCCACGGCATGTTCCGATGCGCATCGGCGCGCCGGGGGTGTTGAGGAGCTGACAGATTCGCTTGCGGCCTGGCTGATTCTCACCACCAGCAGCCTGGAAGCACCCGCAGGTCATCGCGACCGACGCTGAGTGTTCACGGTGTATAGTGCCGACGGGGGAGGCAACACGTCGATCCGACTCATCGGCTCCCTAGAGCGCCGCCTCGGCGCGCGGGACCGCCTACCTCAGCCCGAGCACGTCGCGCATGTCGAAAAACCCGGGCGCTCGGCCGTGCAGCCAGAGCGCCGCGCGAACCGCGCCGCGGGCAAGGGCTTCGCGCGAGGAAGCTCGGTGGGTGATCTCGATGCGGTCGCCCTGCCCAAGAAAGAACACCGTGTGATCGCCGACCACGTCGCCGCCGCGCACAGTCTGGATTCCGATTTCGTCGGCGGTACGCGGTCCGATCTCGCCATGGCGCTCGTAGCGCGCGCTCTTGCCGAGGTCGCGACCCGTGGCCTCGGCCACCGCCTCGGCCAGGCGCAAGGCGGTGCCCGAGGGGGCGTCGCGCTTGGCCCGGTGGTGTGTTTCCACGATCTCGATGTCGTAGGCAGACCCCAGCGCGCGGGCCGCGTCTGCCACCAGGAGCAACATCACGTTCACGCCCACTGACATGTTGGGTGCCAGCACGACGGGGATCTTCTTCGCCGCGGAGGCGATCGCGTCCTTGTCCTGGCCGGACAGTCCCGTGGTGCCGAGCACCAGGGCCGCGCCAGCCTGGGCCGCGGCACTGGCGTTGGCCACGGCCACGCCGGGTGCAGAGAAATCGATCCAAACATCGGCCGCGCCCCGACCTGGTCGCTCCGCCTGCACGCGCACTCCGCCTTCAGCCAATCCCGCCAGGCGGCTTGCGTCCGCGCCCAGCGACGGAAAATCGGGGCGCTCGACCGCGGCCACTAGACGCGCGGCTGGCGTCTCGGCAATTGCGCGCACGATGGCACTCCCCATCTTGCCAGCGGCCCCGAACACGGCGATCCGTACAGCCTCGGCCATGACTTCTTCCTCAGATGAGCTTGAGGTCAGCGAGAATCTTGCGCACCTTCTCGCGATTGACCCCAGCCATCGGGTAGAGCGGCGCGCGGATCTCGTCGGAGATCTTGCCCATCATGGCCAGCGCCGCTTTCACCGGAATCGGGTTGGCCTCGATGAACAATCCTTCCGAAAGCGGGAAGACGCGGTAGTGCAGCTCGCGCGCCTTGTTCCAGTTGCCCGCGGCCGCCGCGTCCCACATGGCCGCCATGTCAGCCGGCGCGACGTTGGAGACGACCGAGATGCAGCCCTGCGCGCCGAGAGCGTACAGCGGAAACGCAGTCGCATCATCGCCTGACAGGACCACCATGCGATCGCCCACGCGCGCAATGATCTGCGCCGCCCGCTGGGCTGAACCGGTGGCCTCCTTGATGCCCACCACCAGCGGCACCTCACACAGGCGCTCCATCGTTTCAGGCAGAAGGTCACACCCTGTGCGGCCTGGCACGTTGTACACCACGACGGGCAACCCGACCGCATCGGCCACGGCCTTGAAGTGACGGACGAGGCCGTCCTGGGTAGGCCGGTTGTAGTAGGGTGTAACCTGCAGGGTGCCGTCGGCGCCCACCGCGCGCGCCTCGCGCGTCAGCTCGATGGCCTCGCGGGTCGCGTTGGCGCCCGTACCCGCGATGACCGGCACACGCTTGCGCGTTTCTTCCACCACGATCTTGATGATGCGGATGTGCTCCTCAACCGAAACCGTGGGCGACTCGCCGGTGGTTCCCACCGGCACGAATCCGTCGATGCCCGCGCGGATCTGCTCGTCGACCAGGCGGCGCAGGGCCTCCTCGTCGACGGCGTCGCCGCGAAATGGTGTGACCAGTGCCGTGATGACTCCCTTGAACATGGGGCGAAACCTAGCACGTCCTGGCCATCCGCGTGAGCCGCCGTAATCCCGCGACAACCGCAGAAGGTCGTGGTCGCAGACGTGGCCGTGGCCGTGGCCGTGGCGTTGCCGGGGCGGCAGCTACTCGCGCGTTGCCTCGGTGATCCGCACCCGCACCCCGGCCCCGATGGGCTGGGAAGTCTCGACGATGATGGCGTCGCCGGCATCGAGGCCCTGGGTGATGACGGCATCGGCCGCGATTCGATCAGCCACCACCACGGTCCGCGCCTCGGCCCGACCCGTGGGCGCCACCACCAGCACGCGATCGCTGTCGCCCACGTGTGACAGGGCTGAGGCCGGCACGACAAACGCATCGGCCAGGCGTGCGCGCGCCAGACGCACCGGTCGGCCGGCCGCGGTCGCCGCCTCGGGCGGCAGCTCCGTGACCAGGTGGGTTTCGTCGCCACCGTCCGGCACGAGGCTGCACGCAACCGGCCGCCCCTCGACCTCGGCCACACAGAAGCCTTGCTTACGAACGCGCGCCACCAACGTGCGTGGCAATTCAAAGGCGGCGCGCCAACCCGCGGACCGCAGGCGCACCGCCGGCGCGCCGGCCCGCACTGTCTGACCGAGAGTGGCCAGAGTCCTCTCGACTTGGCCCGGCGCCGAAGCCATCACGGCGACCCGTGACAGCGCCACCTGCGCTTGCCCGACCAACCCAGCGCTGGACTCGACCCTGGCGCGGGCGGCTGCGGCCCGTTTCTCGTCGGCCGTATCTTGCATGCCCTCCTTGAGTTGCTGGAAGTAGGCGAGCCGTTCTTGCAACCGGGCCAGATCAGCCAGCGCCGGACTGGCCGCGTCGGTTGCGGCCACCACATCGCCGGATTGCAGCGGGGTTCCCGGGGACGCGAGCCGAATCACCTTCCCGCCGGCAGGGAAGCTCAACACCTGGCCGGGCAACATCTCCACCAGCGCGGTGCCATCGAACCAGCGCAGGACGGCCGCGGGTTTGACGACGAGGACGCGAGCGCGCACGGCTGCAGGTGAGTGCGGTCTGACCGCCAGAGGCACCACCAGCGTACACATGGCCAAGGCGGCCAGGGTGCCGAGCACGGCGTAGCGAATCCAGGGGCCGCCGCGCACGACCGCAGATCGCGCGGGTGCGGCCGTGACCGAGTGTGTCCGAAGCGGCGGCGGCGTCAACATCCGGCGCGGCCCTGGCGTCAACGTGCGTCTCCCGCCCTGGACGGCGCGCCGCCGGCTGGTGGCATCGGACTCCTCGGCCGCGGACATGCGACCCCGACTCGGCAACTCCGACACAGGGGGTGGCGTCCGTGCTTCGGGCGGGATCGGCGGCGGTTCCTCCTTCAGCACGCCCGAGGGAAGTGTCTCCAGCGGAACTGGCGAGGGTTCATCCACCGGCGGGCGGACCGGTTGTGCGGCAGGCGTCTCCACCGGCGGGCCGGCCGCAGCAACCGTCTCGACCGGCGGGCTCGCCGGTTGTGCAGCAAGCGTCTCGGCCGGCGGGGGTGTTGCGTCCGCAGCCAGCAGCCACGGCTGGGCCTGCGACGGACCGTCTGGCTGGGACGTGGTCACCACGGCTGCGGGTGGCTCGTACGCTGGCGGCACATCCGATGACGGCGTCTCGCTCGATGCCGCTTCTGCCTCGGGCGGCGTTGGCTCCTCCGTCGGCGGGCGGGATTCCGCAATGAGAGACGCCTCCGGCAGCGCCGCGGGTGGCGCCGGCGCGTGGTCCTCAACAGTCGCGGGTTCCGACGAAATCGGCACCGGTGTCTCGGCGGCCGCGGGCTCTGACCAGACCGGCACCGGTGTCTTCACCCCGACGGGTTCCGACGCTATCGGCGCGGGAGCCTTTGCCGCCGGCGGCTGCCACCAACCCATCAATAGCGTCTTTGCAGTCGCCGGTTGCGACGGGCTCGGCACGGGGGCAGCAACCGTCTCGGGTTCGGACGTAGTCGGGACGGGCGTCTTGGTGGCCGCGGGCTCTGACGGAATCGGCACCGGTGTCTTGACGGCTGCGGGTTCCGACGGAGCCGGCACCGGCGTTTTGACGGACGTGGGCTCTGACCAGACCGGCACCGGCGTCTTGGCGGCCGCGGGCTCTGGCGGAATCGGCACCGGTGTCTTGACGGCTGCGGGTTCCGACGGAGCCGGCACCGGCGTCTTGACGGCCGTGGGCTCTGACCAGACCGGCACCGGTGTCTTCACTCCGANNCTTCACTCCGACGGGTTCCGACGGAATCGGCACCGGTGTCTTCACGGCGACGGGTTTCGAAGCGATCGGTACGGACAACTTGGTGGCCGCGGGTCGCCACCAACCGCGCGCGGGTGTCTTCACGGCGGCAGGCTCCGACGGAATCGGCGCGGGGGTCTTTGCGCCGGCCGACTCCGATACGATCGGCACGGGCGTCTTCACGGCGACCGGTTCCGACGCTATCGGCACCGGTGTCTTGGCAGCCGCGGGTTCCGACCAAACTGGCACCGGTGTCTTCGCGGCGACGGGTTTCGAAGCGATCGGTGCGGACGCCTTGGTGGCCGCGGGCCGCCACCAACCGCGCGCGAGTGTCTTCACGGCGGCAGGCTCCGACGGAATCGGCGCGGGCGTCTTGGCGGCCGCGGGTTGCCACCAACCCGGTTTGGGTGTCTTCACGGCGGCAGGCTCCGACGGAATCGGCGCGGGGGCCTGAACCGCCACAGGTTCCAACGCTATCGGCCCGGG
>PMZX01000520.1 GCA_003170035.1 Myxococcales bacterium
CCCCGCTCGCTTCGCTCGGCCTCATATGCGGCGGGCAAAGCCCGCCGGCTCCCCACGCGACTAGGACTCATCCAGTTCCGCGAGCATGGCCCTTTCTTCTTCGGTCAAAGGGTGCCGATCGATCAGATCTGGACGGTGCGACATGGTGCGTCGCAATGCTTCTCGCCGACGCCAACGCGCCACCTCGGCATGGTTCCCAGAAAGCAGCACCTCTGGGACGCCGAGCCCTCGGAACAGCGGAGGCCGCGTCCACTGGGAAAACTCCAGCCGGCCGGCGGCGAACGACTCCTCCACGACCGACTCCCCACACCCCAGTACTCCTGGCACCAGGCGTGCAGTGGCCTCGATGATCACGGCGGCCGCCACCTCACCGCCCGCCAGCACATAATCCCCGATGCTCACCGATTCGTCGGCGTAGAGCTGGGCGATCCGCTCGTCCACGCCCTCATAACGACCGCAGATCAGCATAATGCGCCCGCGGGCCGCCAAGTCTGCGGCGCACCGCTGATCGAACAGCCGCCCGGAAGGTGAGAGCAAAAGCCGATGGGCTCGCCCGCGCCGATTCTCCGCATCATCGATGGCCGCCGCCACGGGGTCCGGGCGTAGCACCATGCCGGGGCCACCACCGTAGGGCGAATCGTCGACCTGACGATGGCGTCCGGGCGCGAAGTCCCGCGGGTTGGTCGTTGCGACGGCGATCAGGCCGCTGGCCACGGCCTTTCCCAGCAGGCTGGCCTGTAGAAAAGGGGCGAAGACCTCGGGAAACAGAGTGACGATCTCGATCGCCAGCCGGGGCGTCGTCTTGGAGACGACGTGGTTCGCGTCAGGCCGATCGTCACTCATGAGGGTTGACCACCGCGCGCTTGCCCAAAGTGTCGATCGACACAATGAACTCGGGCATGGCAGGAAGCAAACGTTCGCCCATCTCCTTGTGGTCAATCACCATAACGTCGTGGGCCCCGTTCCAGAAAACGCCACGCACAACGCCGAGGCTGCGCCCCTGGCTATCCTCGACCAGGCAGCCGAGCAGATCTTCCACATAGAATTCGCCCTCGCCCAGCGGCGGAAGAGCCGCCCTGGGCAGCGACAACTGCCGCCCGGTCAGAGACGCCGCTCCCTTTCGCGTCGAGACGCCCTCAAGCCTGAGCAGAAATCCGTCCACAATCCGCCGAACCGCTGTGACCGTGGCCGGGGTTTCAGACCCCGGCAACCCCCCAATTGTCACCGGCAGCGGCAGTGCGACGGCGTCCATTGACCAGCCTCTCGCGTGAAAAGGGCGAAGACTGATCTCGCCGGTAGTGCCGTGCGGTCGCCCCAGGATTCCAAAGGGCAGACCCTCGGAAGGTACGCCGTGAAGAGCAGAGCCCAGCGGAGGACCCCCGCGCTACTCGAGGATCTCCAAGATCGCACGCCGCTTCATCTTGGCTGACGCCGCAGAAAGGACGGTGCGAAGGGCCTTGGCGGTACGACCTTGGCGGCCGATGACCCTCCCCAGATCTGACTCTGCCACCTTCAACTCGAACACCGTGGCATCCGGCTCTTCGATCTCCTCAACCGCCACCTCATCGGGGTGCTCCACCAGCGCGCGCGCAAGATAGAGCACCAACTCGCGCAGCGGAGGCGCTTTCTCGGAACCTCCTGAGGAGGGGGACTCGGCGCCCTCTGTCACGGGAGCACTACTCGGTTGGCGCCGCTACGGCTGCGCGCCGGACCTTCTGAATGAGCTGGCCGACGGTCTCGCTGGGAACAGCCCCGGCAGCCAACCAGTGTTCGACACGGGCCATGTCGAACTTGACCTCGGGCGGGCTGCGCCGCGGGTCGTAGATTCCAACCTGCTCGATCAGGCGTCCATCTCGGGGACTCCGGCGATCCGAGGCCACAACGCGATAGTGGGGGGACTTCTTTCCTCCGCCGCGGGTGAGTCGTAGGGTGACGGCCATATTGTTTGGATCCTCGTGGGCTCGAACTGAGCCGAGGGGGTGAGAGTGATTATAACGCATGCGATTGTCAAGGCGAAGCTGGTTCTTTTCGCTGCGGAGTTATTTCAGCCTGTACGCGTTAGAGACCGCTACTCACAGTGACAGCCGGCTGAGCCTGTGGGATTTTCCTCTTGTTTCATGCTAGCACGCCCCCCAAGTCTCCTCCTGGTAGTCTTGTTCGCAGCTCACTTCTTGCAGTCGAGCGGCCTTGCTTTCGCCAGCCCGCGTGAACGCCGTGCTGTCGTCTTCTACACCGCACAAACCCAAGGCGCGCTTGAACCTTGTGGCTGCACCAGCGATCCCCTGGGCGACATCGCGCGGGTGACCGCCCTCGTCCGCAGTGCCAAACCGGCTGGCGCAGCCCTTCTGGTTGACGCCGGCAATCTGACCTACCCCGCAGGCGAGATTCCATCGCGCAAGCAGGAGGCCGCCGACCTGGTAGCGAGCTTCTTGGCTCAAGAGATGACCCGCCTGCCCTTTGGTGGTTCGGCCCTCGGGGCAACCGACCTTGTACGCGGAGTCGCCAAGATTCAGCCTAGACGCCTGGCCGCCAACCTCGACAGCCTTCCTTTCGTGGAGCCGTCGCGTGTCAGGCTGGTGGGAGGCATCACATTCGGCGTCTTCGGCCTGGTCGATCCAGCCCTCGCGCGTGAGAAAGGACTACAAGCGGAGGATCCGGTCAGCGCAGCTCGGGCTGAGGGCGACCGGTTGCGCGCGGCTGGCGCCGAGATCGTGATCGCGCTGGCGCCGCTCGAGCGCCGGCAGGCGCGCGCAGTGGCGCGTGAGGCGGCGGTTGACTTCGTCGTGCTGGGCGACGAACTGGGCCAGGGATCTCCGCGCGCTGAGAGGGTCGGCGGTGCCTTCCTTCTGGTCCCAGGCTCGGAGATGCAGCGGCTGGGCAGACTCGAGATCGTTCTTCGTGAGGCGCGGCCCGCTGGAGAATCACTCCGCGATGCCGGTGGACCGGCGGCGAATCGCTTGCGCGCCGAGGAGATCGATCGCCAGGCTCGCCAGCTGGATGCCGATCTGGCGCGCTGGGAAAGCGACGCCACCAGTGATGCCGCTTTCGTGGCCGCAAAGCGCGAGGAGCGCGACAATCTACGCGCCGAGGCTGCGCAGCTGGCCAGCACGACCTGGGCAGCGCCGGCCCAGGGCTCGTATTTCGTCAACCAGCTCTTGCCCATCCGACGCAGCCTGGCCCGCGATCCAGCATTGGCCGCCAGCATGCGGAAGCTCGACAAGGCGGTGGGCGCCGCCAACCTACGGATGGCAGAACCACCGCCGCCTGCCGAGCCAGGCCGGGCGCATTTCTCGGGTGATGTTTCTTGTGTACGCTGCCACAAGGCGGCGGCCCGTTTCTGCAAGCGCACGGCCCACGCCCACGCATGGAAGACCCTGCAGGCCGTCGGCAAGACAGGTCACGGCGACTGTGTCAGTTGCCACGTCACGGGCTACGGCGAGATGGGCGGATCGAGTCTGGGGTTCAGCAGGGGCCTGGAAAACGTGCAATGTGAGGCTTGCCATGGCCCCGGCTCGATCCACGTGGAGAAGCGCGGGCTGGAGAAGCCTCTGGCCCTGAGCACGCGCACACCCGAGGCGGTGTGTGCGCACTGCCACAACGAAAAGCACTCGGACACCTTCCAGTACGAGGCCTATCTCCGCGACATCATCGGCCCCAGCCACGGCGAGGACGCGCGCGACAACCTGGGCGCGGGACCGACCGCCAGGGATCTGCGTCGAGCCGCCGAGAAGCGCGCGCGAGTCTCGGCGGAACGGCAGAGATAGCCCTGCCGAGGCGCGAGGAGGGAGAATACTCGACGTATTTGACCGACGAGCAACGAAGGGACGCGACGCAAATCCGCGATTTCGCTCGGTCCGGCAACCGTTCGGTGCTCTAGCCCTCGCGCTTCCTCGGCAAAGAGCCGGCGAGAATCCGGTCGAGCAGGTCACTCTCGATATTGCCGCCGCTGATCAGGACCACCACGCGACGGCCTTGCACCGGGAGTTTGTCTTCCAGCAGGCCCGCCAGCGCGACCGCAGCCGAGGCCTCGCACACGATGCCGAGGGTGCGGTATGCGTACACGATGGCTTGCCGCATCCCCACCTCGCTCACCAGAGCGACCTCGGGGAAATAGTCTTTGGCCATGGCAAAGGTGCGCTCGCTGACCGCGCCTTCCAGGCCCTCGGCCAGAGTGGGGCCGCCCTCGTACTGGGTGAAGGCCCGACCCTCCTCCAGCGAACGCTTCATCGCGCAGTTGGCTTCGGGCGAGACGCCCAGCACGCGAATTCCGCGCGGGACCATTTCCACCCCCAAGCCAGCAGCAAGGCCGCCGCCGCCCACCGGGGTCACTACCGTGTCCACGTCAGGAAGCTGGGCCAAGATCTCGCGCGCCAGCACGCCGCCGTTGCCCGCAATAATCCAGTCGTCATCGAAAGCCGAGGCAAAGCTGAGCGAGGGGTCTGCCGCCGCGCGCTTGCGGGCCTCCGCTTCGGCCTCGTCATAGGACCCACCCACGACTTCCAACGCCGCGCCCAGTGCCACGATGCCGTCGCGCTTGTTTTGGGGCGTCTGCGCAGAGACCAGTATCTGGGCCTCGACACCGAAGCTGCGGGAGGCCAGTGCCACACCCAGACCGTGGTTGCCGGCCGAGGCCGCAATGACCCGCTTCTTCCCTGCCTGGCTCATCCCGGCAACGAACGCCGCAGCCCCCCGCAACTTGAACGAGCCGGTTCGCTGCAGGGACTCGAGCTTGAGCCAAACATCCGCGCCCGTGCGGCGGCCCAGCGTGGGCACCGGGATGAGCGGTGTCACGCGCACCAGTCTACGCACCCGTTCGGCGATGGTGCCGCCGGTGACCTCGGTCCAGATGTCTGGGTCGAACAGGCGCATGGGGTCGCCCCACGCTACCAGCGCAGCCCGCAAAACGCCATGTGTCTGCGTGCGTTCCTCCAGCGAGGGCGGTACACCTAATTGGATGTTCGATATCGACATTGCACAGCTGGTGCGCTCGGGCCAGGTGGAAGAGAGCCGGGCCGACCGGGTGATCTGGCTGTGGGACGAGATCCGCCGCCTCAAGCATGAAAAGAACGCATTCGTGCCTGCCCACAACTACCAAGTGCCCGAGGTGCAGGCTGTCGCGGATACGGTTGGTGATTCCTTTGAGTTGGCGGTGCGCGCCCGTGATGTGAAGTCACGCCTGGTGGTTTTCTGCGGCGTCCGCTTCATGGCCGAGGGGTGCGCCACCCTGGCCCCGGATGTGCCAGTCTACTTGCCCAACCAGCAGGCGCTCTGCTCACTGGCGGAAATGGATGTAGATGATCTCGAGGAGCGGCAGGAGTTCTTGCGCTCGCTCGGGCGTAGCTTCGCCACCATGACCTACGTGAACACCTACGCCAGCGTGAAGGCTCTGTCCGACGTGTGTTGCACCAGTTCCAACGCGGTCAGGATCGCCGAGCGGCTGGGCGTACCGGACCTGCTCTTCGTGCCCGACCAGAATCTCGCTTATCAGGTGGCACTCAAAACCCGGCGCATGTACCTACCCCCGCCGGAGCCGCACCAGTTCCATCCGCGCGAGTACCTTGCGCGCATCGAACCCCTGCTCCGGGATGGTGAGCGGGCGGGCCTGGTCGGCAATGTCTTCTCCTGGGAAGGCGCCTGTCACGTTCACCAGCAGATGACCCTGGCCGATATCGCCCAGATCCGTCAGGAAGATCCGGGAGCCGTTGTCATCGTGCACGGCGAAGTGAAACCCGAGTTGCAGCAAGCCGCCGACGAGGTGATGTCGACCTCGCAGATGGCCAAGTACGTCGAGAGCCATCCCGAGAAGAAGCGCCTGGCCATCCTCACCGAGTGCGGCCTGGTGGTGCGGCTGGAGTTGGAACACCCTGACCGGCAGTTCTACAAGCCCTGCCGGCTGTGCGAGCACATGAAGGCCATCAGCCTGGAGAGTGTGTACGAAACCCTGCGTGACGAACCCGCCCAGTGTCTGGTCACGGTTCCCGAGGGCGTGCGCCAGCGAGCNNACCAGATCTCGCCGGGCTACTACCGCCCGAATCTCGCCCGGGGTCAGGATCTGGTACTCATCCTGGCCCGCCTGGGCCAGGACTTGCTCTATCGCAGGAACGGTGACCCGGTCGAGGGCCTGATAAAGCTGGCGCGAGAATCGCTGTGTCCGGCGCAAAATCGCGCGCGTGTGCTCGTTGCCCTCAGGCTCGATGAAGAAAGACATGGTGTTGTCCATGAAGAGCAAGCGTGAGCCGTCGGCCGATGTCTTCATGTTCCCGCCGGTGTAGCGGTCGGGGTTGGAGGTCAGAAAGTCGAAGACCACGAGCTGTGAAAGCTGGGCCGCCAGCGCGCGCTTGTCGACCGGAATGGGCTGCCCTTGCGTCAGCCACTGCATGCTCTGCTGGATGCCCTCGGGCGTGTCCAAGTCCGAGTCCTTGATCCCAGGTACCCAGTACATGACCACGCCCGCTGTCTTGCCCATCGGATTGAAAACGGTTTCGGCCCGAATGCGCGGCAAGGCGGTCTGGCTGTCGGGATACAGGTGCGACAAGATCTCTTCGCGGCTCACCATGCGAGGCGCCGCTGGCGGCACCGCGTTCAGGCCCAGCAACCGGTTGAGCCGGTAGGCCGCCACTTCCTTGCGCGGGATGGTCTGCAGGTTGGTCTGCGCCGGCTTGAAGGCTGCGTGCGAGCCATCGGCGAGATCGACCCGGAACGACAGCGTCGAGCCCCCTTTGTTGAGCTTCATCCCCAGGATGGGCTGCGTGCGCACGCGCTCCAGCAGCATCTCGTCGGACATGCCAAGGAAGGTGCCGGCCGGCTCTTCGAAAATGGCTGGGTTGGGGGGGTTCGACAGCTCGCTGCGTGGCAGAAGCGAGAACGGGCCCTCGGGACCCGCTCCCCCATGGCGGTACGGCTGCTCCACCTTCGCGCGTCCGCGCTCGCCAAAGAAGCGCACCGAGGCTCGGGTAGCCCAAACCGCACCGGCGAGAGCACTCGCCAGCACCAGGGCTTCAGCCGCCAAATATCGCCCGAGGCGCACCAGATAATTCTAGGGCCTGACGCGCGCAAGCACAAACAAGGTGCAGTCTAGTTGTCTAGTGCCTGCTGGATCGCGGCGTCGATCTCTGTCCTGCGCCGCTGCCCGACCATGACTCTGCGGATGACTCCATCGCGGCCGATGATGACCAGGTGGGGCAAGGAGACAACCCGGTACAGGCCGCCGACCTCTTGGTCATCGAGGAGATTCGGGTAGGGCGCAGGGTACTGGCGCAGGAAGGCCTGGACCTCGGCCTTGTCAGCCATGGAGCCCTCCGAGCTGATGGCCAATATCTCCACGCCCTGCGACTGTCGGGCGCCGTAGATGTCGTGGAGCGTGGGTGCAAGCGCGATGCACGGCGGACACCAGCGAGCCCAGAAATCGAGCAGGACAACCTTGCCCCGCAGATCGGCAAGCGCCACGTGGCCCGGATTTCCGTCGATGCGCGGAAGCACGAAAGCGGGCGCGCGAACCCCACGGCCGACCGGCGCAACGGTGTCGCGGTTGTGGCTGATCCAGACGATGTTCATGGTGAGCGCGCCGGCCAGAACGCCGCCCAGTATCGTGGCTGCCACGCGAACCCGTCTGGGCGGCGCTGCCCGCTCGGACGCCGGTGCAGCTGGCTCGCCCGCACCTCGCGCTCCGGGCTGACGGCTCCGCGCCAGCCGAACCCCCAGGACGAAGACCAGGAACGCCCAGGCCAGCGCGACGACCGGCATGGTCGGGCCCAGCACGCGCGCAGCACCGGGGAGCAGCGAGCTGGCTAACTCGGCCAGGCCCGAGAGCAACAGATAGGGGATGCTGCACGCTGCGCCCAGTTCGACATCCACTGTCGGATCGCGGCGGCCCCGGCCAGCCAGGAGGGTGATGGCAACTCCCGCCGGCAACGCGACCAGCACGGCGGGCCGCAGGTCCTGGCCCAGGATGCCCAGGAGTTGCGCCAGCGTGCCGGCAAGAGAAGCCTCGCGCACCATGAGTGCCGCACGCACCACAGCGGGGAGACGAAAACACAGCACGCCGATCAGCAAGATAGCCAAGGCATCGCCCACCCCACCGCGCTCCCGCCCTTGAATGTCGTGCAAGGCGCGTCCGGGCGAGACCACGAGAGTACCCACGCGGACCAGGAGTGCTGGCCCCAAGTTGCTTCGACGTTGGGTCATCAACGCACTCTGGGCTGCGCTATTGGCGCCCATGCTCCCGTTGCTGGAGCAGCTTCTTGGCCGCTGTCGCGAGTGCGCCCGGAATGTTGCGCGAACGCGAGATGTTGCGCAGGTCATCCTGGTGCAAGTAGGCCAAGAAACGCAGCGACGAACCGAGTGGGCATTTGGGGTTGCTCACCAGGGCCATCTTCACGGGATAGTCCTTGCTGCACTCTCGGCTGTTCGCGATATAGCGAATCACGTCGTCGCAGACGTTGGTACTGCCCGCGATCTGCCTGATCTCCATGTCCGTGATCTGGGGCGAACGAATCACGGTCATGGCCACCAGCTTGTTGCTGTCGCGGACCAGCATCTTGCGACAGTAGGCATTCCCGATGGTCGCCAGCCGGATCTTCTCGAAGACCCTGAGCTGGTCGAACTTGATGAACGACATGCCAACCGCTTTGTCCTTCTCTTCGGGCGCCAACTCCTCGTCGAACATCTCGTCGGCCGGCCCGGGCTCCTCATCGGTGACTGGAGCCGCCTCGGCCGCAGTCAGCGCGGCCTGGAAGCGGCCATCGGTGACAGCTCCATCCATGGCTTCGGGGTCCTGGCGAATCGCGTTCACGATCTCGTCAAAAGCAGGAATGCCCTCCACGCGCACGCCGTTGCGCGCACACAATTCCACCGCCCGGTTGACCGACGACATGCGCGCCTGCTTGTTGAAAAACAGCGCCTCCACGATGGCCGGGCAGCGCAACAGCCGCACCTCGTTCTGGAAGATGACCTCAAGCAAGCTCTCGCCCAGACGGCTGGCCAGCATGACAAAGGTCTGGTCCGCGGTAGCCGGGTTGTAGAGGATCCTCTCCAGGGCGGCCGCGCGGCCGTTGGGCAGCCGGGTGGCAAAAAGGTGCAGCAAGGGTGCAGGCAAGGCCTCGCCCAGAGGCGGGCCGATGACGTTGTCAGGGAAGCTGGCCGGCGCAGCCTCTGCCGCCGCCCGGACCGCCGGCTCTGCGTCGAACGACAGCTGGTAGATGGCCACCAGCAACTCAACTGGCCGCACAGCCGCCATGCCCCGTACCGCCAGCAGTTTGGCCGGGGTCGCGCCGCCGACCAAGCTGGCCACAGCTGGCGACAGGCTCGCCGCCGGCAATGGCTGGAGCTGGAAGGATCCGCCTTCGCTAGACATGGTTGCGCTCGAAGAGGATACGCAATCCTCGTAGGGTGAGAAGCTCGTCACACTCTTCGATGGTCGACGACTCCCGGGCCACCAGGGCGGCCAGTCCGCCCGTGGCGGCCACCTTCGGCGCGTAATTCATCTCCGCTCGGATCCGGTTGACCAGGGCGTCGACCATCCCCGCATAGCCAAAGACCAGGCCGGCCTGGATGCTGGCCACCGTGTTGGTGCCCACCACATGTTTGGGCCTGGCGATCTCCACCCGCGGAAGGCGCGCGGTGGAACGATAGAGCGCGTCGGCCGACACGATCAGCCCGGGAGCAATGACGCCACCGGCGTACTCGCCGCGCGCCGTGATCACGTCGAAGGTGGTGGCGGTGCCGAAGTCGACTACGATGGCCCCCTGCGGCCAACGCGCATAGGCAGCCACNNGTCTTCATCCCCGGCCCAACCACCAAGGCCGCAAGGCCGAAGTAGCGCGAAAAGAGCCGTTCCACGGGTGCCGTGGCAGGAGGGACAACCGACGATATAATGGCTCCCGTGACCTGCCGCATTGTCAGATCCTGCAGCTCAAGCAGCCCCGACAGGGTCGCTGCGTACTCGTCCGCCGTACGTTCGACTCGCGTTTCCATGCGCCAGTCGAAACGGAGGGCTTCGCCCTCGAACAGGCCGAAGGCCGTATGCGTGTTTCCAATATCAACCGCTAGCAGCATGGGGGCTGGATGATTGTATCCGCATCCGCGCTCCGGTGCATGCTCGAGCGACCCCTGTGGGACGCGCCATCTCCAGCCAGACGGGGAACCACTTGAGACGAAAAAGACCATCGGTCGAGATCTCGGGGCTGGTTGCCGGCGGCGGTTCGCGTTGGCGGCCGCATTTCCCTTCGGGAATCACCCTGCTGGCTCTGGTGGCCGGCCTGCTCTTTGCGGGGTGCTGGCTGGTCGATGCCTACTGGCTCGGTGAGCGGAGCGGCCCTGCTCTGCGCCTGGGCCCGCTGCGCCTCCTGCTCGACCTCGATGCGGGCACCCTGCAGAACGAGCTCGGTGCCCTCGCCCAGATCATCGTGGCGGTACTCGGTATCGCCATCACGGTGGTTTCCATCGTGGTTCAACTGGCGGCCACCCGCTACACGCCCCGGATCGCGGACATGTTCTTCCGCGACAAGACCAACCTGGCCATCATGGGCTTTTTCGTTGTGGCCTGTCTCAACGCCGTCTGGGTCACGCTAGCGGTAGGCAGCAACTATGTCCCGCGCGCCACCATCGTGATGACCCTGCTGATGACCAGCGCCAGCCTCCTGCTGCTCATCCCCTACTTTGCCTATGTGTTCGACTTCCTCGACCCGGGCAAGGTGATCGTGCGCATCGGCCAGCACATGCTCGATGCGGCTCTGGGCCGGCGCGTGGGCCGCAAGGCCGCGCACGACCTGGCCGCGCGCCAGGCCATCAGCATTGCGGCCATGGAGCATCTCTCCGACGTGGCCGTCAACGCCGTGGCTCAGAAGGACAAGATCATCGCCTCCTACGCCACAGCCGCCCTGCGCGAGGCCGTGGTTCGCTACCAGCCGTACAAGTCGAGCCTGCCGGCCGAGTGGTTTGCCGTGGGCGCCCGCATCCGCAGCAATCCCGACTTCATTGCCATGGAGCCGGAGTCCCTGCGCGAGTTGGAGCGCCAGCGACTCTGGTTCGAATGGAAGGTCTTGCGCCACTTGCGCAGCGTCTTTGCCGAGTCGCTCAACCATCTTCCCGAGATGGCCCACGTGGTGGCCATCGAGACCCGCTACGTGGGTGAGGCGGCCCTGCAGCGCGACGACCACGCCGTGGTCGCGGTAGTGGTGAAGTACTTCAACACCTACCTGCGCGGGGCGCTCAACGGCCACGATGTCCGGGCCTGCTACAACATCCTCAACCAGTACCGCCTGCTGGTCGAGCTTCTGCTCCGGCAAGGCTGGTCTGATCCGGTGCTGGAAATTGCGCGCCACTTCGCATACTACGGCCAGGTCGCGCGCGGCGCGGGAATGGGATTCGTCACCGAGACTTCGGCCCATGATCTGGGCACACTGTGCGAGCGCGCCTTCGAGCTTGCTTCCCCAGCGCATGACGCCATGCTGGGGATCTTCCTCGAAGTCGACAAGGAAGCCGAGAGCAAGACTGACGAGACGGCCTTGCGAGGCGTGCGCAAGGCGCAGGTCAAGCTGGCCACCTACTATCTGGTCCACGGGGCCGATGGCTACGCGCAGCGCATCTGCGACGACATGCGCTCAGAGAGCCCGGAGCGCCTCACTTCAATTCGCGCCGAGATGCTGCGCATTCACGCGAAGGATTTCTGGGAGGTCACGGACCGCGGCGTCAACTTCGACTATCTCGACGATTCCCGCAGGGAGAAGCTTGACCAGTACTTCGACGGCCTAAGTTTGAGGTAGACTAGGCGCTCACAGACGATGCACCGATGACGGTTGACCTGGGTATCTCCCCCGACGATTCCACCGATGACGCTGGTCCTGCGGGCCAGCGGTTCGGGTTCGCGCTCAGCACGGAGAGCCCACGCATTCTGGTGGTCGATGACGAGCGTGTGATCCGCGAGATGCTGTCGGACTTTCTCGGCCTTGAGGGCTATGTCGTCCGCACCGTGGAGGACGGCGTGCAGGCTCTGGAGGAACTGCAGCGCCGCAGCTACAACCTGGTCATCTCGGATCTGAAGATGCCTAACATGAGCGGTCTCGAGCTGATCGAGAAGATCACCGAGCTGGGCATTCCGGTGCTGACCGTGATCATGACCGGCTTCGGTACCGTCGAGACCGCCATCGAGGCCATGAAGCACGGCGCCTACGACTACGTCCTCAAACCCTTCCGGGTCGAGGAGGTCGTACACACCGTGCAACGCGGACTGGACCGCCAGCGCCTGCAGCACGAGAACCTGCGCCTCAAGGACGCCCTGTCCATCTACAAGATCAGCGAGGCCATCGCGACCTCGCTTTCGGTCGAGCGGGTGCTTGATCTGGTCCTCGAGGCTGTTCTCGATGCAGTCAATGCGGACGTCGCGAATCTGCTATTGGAGAGGCCCCAGTCCGATCGCCGGCCGGGAGATCCACCGGGGCCCTTTGTCGAGCACGCGCGCAAGGTTTCGTCGCGTTTCGGCCCTGCTGACACGGCGCCGCCGCTGAACTTCGCCGAGGTTCTGCCCCTGTTCTACGAAGACAAGCCTCTGCTCGCGCACGGCGCCCGCGCGCACCGCTTTCTGCTCGGCGCGCCCGAGAAGCGCCTGGTCAGCTTCTGTTCCATCCCGCTCAAGCTCAAGGGCCGCATCATCGGCATGCTGAGCGCGTACAGCTACACCAAGGGCGCCAAGTTCGGTGAGGGCCAGCGCAAGATGCTTTACGTGCTCGGCAGTCGCGCCGCAGTGTCCATCGAGAATGCGCGTCTGTACGAAAGCCTGGTTGACACCAACAAGGACCTCAGCCTGGCCAATGTCTCGCTGGAGGAGAACTTCCGCCAGACCATCATCGGCTTCGCCCACGCCCTGGAAGAGTCCGACCGCTACACCCGCGGNNATCCGCAACGATCGGCTCAACAAGCCCGGCAAGCTCACCCCGGAGGAGTTGGCCATGTTCCGCTCGCACCCGGCCAAGGGCAAGCGCATCCTCGAGCCGATCCCCTTCATGCGCGACATCGTGCCTGGCTGCTACTGTCACCACGAGGCCTGGGACGGCTCGGGCTATCCCCAGGGGCTGCGCGCTGACGGCATCCCGCTCATCGGTCGCATCGTGGCGGTGGCCGACGCCTACGATGCCATGACCACCGACCGCGCGTACCGGCAGGCCTTGCCCCACGTGATCGCCTGCGGCGAGCTCGAGCGCTGCAGCGACACGCAGTTCGACCCCGAGATCGTGCGCGTCTTCCTGCTGCACATCGAGGAGCACCGGAAGCTCGAGCTTCAGGCCGGCCACACCGTCCCGCGCTGAAGTGCTGGGCGACCGCGGGTCGCGGCTACCTGCGCATCACATCCAATACCGTTGGGCGACCGCAAGTCGCCCCTACCCGAGCGCGGCCAGGTCGTCGGCGTCCGTCTGAGCCCGCGTCCCACCGACCAAAAAAAAGCCGCCCGGGAATCGGCTTGCGGCCGACGCCCGGGCGGCTTTGAACTACCTTGCTCTATCGACTATGTAGCCGACCCGATGCCGTTGAGCACGAGGGCCGCGCTATTCCCCGGCGATCCGCTGACGGTGATGGTCGCGGTCTTGCCCGTGGCAATGCTCTTTGGCGCGAACTTCAGCTTCACCTGGCAGAATCCGGCGACCGGCCCGGTGGTAGTAGCAATCTGCGTCCCAGTACATCCATCGCTGGTCACCAGGATGTCACCCACATTCGCCCCAGACAGCGCCATGCTCAGCAATCCAGTCTTCGGCGCACCGATCTCGTTCGTGAACGTCACTGTGATCTCATCCCCGACCGTGCCGGACTTGACGCTGCCCATATCGAGCGACTTGGTCCCGTCCGTCGCGGTAACCACACCGGTGGCCGATACGCTCAGAGCGGCAATCGCGGTGCCAGTCAGCGAGACCGTTGCCGAGCCGCCTGGTGTCGCAGAAACCGTCAGCGTCCCAGCCTTGGCCGGAGTCGTCAGCGACCTCGGCGTAAACTGGATGGTGACCGTGCAGGATTCGCTATCGCCAAGACCCGATGCTTTGGCCAGGCAGGTGCTGCTGCTGTCAATGACGAAGTCCCGAACGACTGTGGTGCCGTTGAGCACCGAGATCGAGAGCGGCCCTGTCGGCAGCGCGCCGCTCGCGTTGGTGAAGGTGAACGTCTTCGNNTCCGTCGTCGACAGCACAGCCTGCTTGCCGAAGTCGGTGGCCAAATCGGCCGTGCTGATGGCAGCCGGGCCCGCGCCCGTCCAGCTCACGCTGATCGTCGACGATGTGGCACCCGCCGCACTGACCACAACCTGGCTCGGGTCCGGGTTGGACCCCGGTGCCGCGGCCGGCACCACCCAGACATTCAGGCTGCAGGTCCCTAGGTAGGCCAGTGTCGTACCGGCAGCCGTGCAGGTCCCGGATGTCTTGATGAGTGCGGTGCTGTTCGGCGTGACGACCAGCGCTGCACTCTTCGCCTCACCGATGTTGGTGATGGTGATGGTCTGCTGTGCTGACGCAACACCAACCGGGAGCAACCCGAAGGCGAGGGTATCACTCGAGGCCAGCAGATTCGCTACCCCCGGGACCTTGGCCAACAGGTTCATGTTCGCGTCCGCCCCAGTACTTGTGACTGTGGCAGTGAGGACGTGCCACCCGCCCACGGCCGTGTCCAACGTGACGGTCAGGTTGCAGAAATCGTTCGCCGCAACTGCCGTGGTCCCACACCCTTTGGTGGTCGCGGCAGCGATGCTCGCACCCGTCACCGGCGTCACACTGAAAGCACTGGGCGTGACTGCTGCGCTTCCGGCGTGGAATTCGATCGTTCGTGTGAAGACGGTCCCAGTCGGAGCACCCATGTACGACGGCGCAAGCTTCGTCACGCTATCAACCAGATACGGTCCCGCGGCAACGCCGGTGCCTTGGATTGTCCTGCGAAGTTCCCCAGTGCCTGCGATCCCAGCGGTGTTCTTGACCGACAGGTCGACCAGCGAAAGGGCGGTAGGAGCAGGGTTGTCCACCGTGGGGTGGAAGGCAACCAGGATGTCGCAGGTTGCGCCTGGCGTAAGCCCGGTCTCGGTTAGCGTCGTACACGTTGTCCCGCTGGCCAGGCCCCAGTCACTCGGCTTGGTAAGCGGATTCGTGGTGCCCGCCGCGCCGACCGCGTACAGGTTGACCGTGATCGGGCCCGAGTTGACGCCGCCGGTGTTGACCAGGGTGTATAGGATGGGCGTCGAGAAGCTGGCAGCGCCGCGCTGGACGGCCCCGATGTCCCTGGTTCCAACGGAATCGGTTGCCGGGGTGAACGACAGGGCTGCCCTGGGAACGACCGTAGCCTTGATGTCGGCCTTGGCCATCTGAACGCCGCCCGTCCCGGTGGAGGCCTGGACTTCAGCAAAGAAAACGCCGAGATCGACCGGCGTCACCGCATGTGCCGAAACCGCACTGGCCGTCACCTTGAACGTGCAGGTACCACCCGCAATGACGACCGAGCTGCAGCCGTTGGTCGCGCTCGTGTCGATCACGAACAAGCTGGTCCTGTTCGGCGTGTTCGGGCTGTCAGCCAGCGCAACCGCCAGCGAACCGGCGGGGATGGCCGATTCCGCATGGTTCGTGACCGTGAAGGTCGCAGACGGTGTCGTGGAGGTATCGATCACGACAGAGCCCAGGTCGACAGGAGCAGTTGCCGGCCCGGCCGGGGCGATGGAGAGCTGCGGAAGGGCATTGCCCGCCAGCGGCAGATCCACGGTGGCGCCAGGGCTTGCCGTCACGTTCAGGATTCCCGACCGGCCCGGCAGGGCAGAGGCTGCGGACGGCTTGAACCAGACGAACTCGGTGCAGGTCGCACCGCCGTTGACCGGATTCGTGGTGGCGCCTGCGCAGGTCCCCTGGAGGGTGGGTGGGGTCGTCGTCGGCGGGGTCAAGCTGAAGTCATCACCATCGAGGAGGAAGCTGACCATTCCCGTCGGGAGCGATCCGGTCGCATTGGCGACCGTGACCGTCAGAGGCGCGCTGGTGGCACCGGCATAGGTGTCCGCAAAGGCGCCGCTGTTGCTGATGGTGACCGTCATGGAGGCACCCGTGGCCCCGTTGCCGATTAGGCTGTCGGTCGCGGTCTCGACGGCAGCGTTGTCCGCCCGCGTCCCGGTGACGGTGACGGTAGCGGCCGCCCCACCGACCGCCGTGGGAATGAACCTGACGCCGATAGTCCTGGACCCGGTGTTGGCCACGAGGTTGGCACCGGTCAGGTTGTCAACAACCACCGAGAACTGGTTGGCGTTGGCGCCGGTCAGGGTGAACGACGCTCCGTTGATGTCCACCGTGCCCTTGTTCTTCACGGTGAGCGTGAGGGTGGCACTGGCCGTACCAGTGGCGACGTTGGAGAAGGTCGCAGGCGAGGGTGAGATGGTCAGCGGGCCAGCCCCGGTGCCCTTCATGGTGGCCGAGTCAGTGTCACTACTGGCGCCCGCAACGGTGACGGTCCCGGTCGCCACGGTCCGAGACACTGGCTTGTGCTGCACGTAGATGAGACAGAGTGGCTGGGTCAAGCTGAAGGGAGCAGCCGGCGCCGTGCTTGCGTACGTGCTGCAGCCGTTGCTGGTAATCGTGAACTCCTCGGGAGAACCGAAGGCAGTCGTCACGCTCAGGTTCCCGACCGAGGCGCGCACGTACACAGCCAGGGTGAGGGTGCTGTCCGAGAGCGTCCCGACCGTGGTCTGACCGAAGTCGTACGGCTGAACCTCGGGGGTGCAACCCGTGAAGTCAATCGCATGCCCGGCGCACGCGCCGGCAGCGAACTCCACAATCTCGACGATCCCAAGTCCGGTGCCGGTCAGGCTCACATTGGCTGCGCCGCCGTTCGTACCAGAGACGGTGAAGGTTCCATTGCGCACTCCCTTGGCTGTCGGGCTGAAGGTGAGGCCGGCCGTGCAGGATAGCCCTGGGGCCAGTCCGGTCGGGAGCAGCGCTGCCGTGCAGTTGTTGGTCGCAACCGCGTACTCGCCGGCCGTGGCCGCGGTGAGAGTAAGAGCGCCGGTCGCTTGGCTGCTGCCAGCGTCGTTCTTGACGGTGCACACAACCGGGGCCGATGCCTTGCCCACGACGGCGTTGCCGAAGTCCCACTTGCTGGTGGAGGTGGTGTCGGTGGCACAGATAATCTGGATGCCGGGCCGGGTGAGGGCAATACCGACCACGGTCCGGGCCGGGGACGACACTGTCCCGTCGGTTGCCGTGATGGTCGCCGAGGCGCTTCCCGCGATGGTCGGCGAGAAGGTCACCACGATCTGGCAGCTTGCGGCCGGGTCAAGCGCGGCCTGGCAGGTGGTCGTGTAGGAGAACTGCGACGCGCCGCCAACGCTGGAGGTGCTGTCGTTCTTCACCACGGACAGAACGCCGGACGCGGTCGCGCCGGTGTTGGTCACGGTGAAGGTCTTGGTTCCACTGACGGTTCCCACACCGATGGTTCCGAAGTCCAATGTGGGCGGCGTCATGGTGAGAGCAGCGGGAACTGTCGCGGGAACGCCGGTCCCCTGGATCTGAAGCGTCGCCAGCGTTGTTCCGCCGGACGAGGCACTCAGCACCGCAGACTGCACGCCCGCGGAGGTGGGGCTGAAGGTGATGGTGAAGGTACAGGTCTTGGCGGCCGCCAGCGAAAGCCCGCTGCACAGGTCGCTTCCAATCGTGAACTGGGGACCAGCCGCAACGAGCAGCGCGCCGGTCGCGGTCCCGCCGCTGTTGGTAATTGTGTAGGTTGAAGCGGTCCCTGCCTGTCCGATGGTCACGCTGCCCAGGTTCGCCGCGCCGGTGATGGCCAACGCAGTTCCAGCAATCGCAGTTCCGTTCAGAGTCGCGGTGGCGGGGGTCGAGCCTGCCGTGGCATCGGTCACGGTGAGGGTGGCGGTCCTGGCGCCGACTGCGGTCGGCTTGAAGACCACCTGGATCGCGCAGGTCGTAAGCGGCGCCAGCGGAACCACGCACTTGTTGTCCGTGATTGCGAAGTCAGCAGCATTCGCGCCACCGAGGGGGGCCGTGGTCAGAGCGCCGGTCACCGAGCCACCAATATTGGCGAGGTTGAAGGTGATGGCAGCGCCGGTCGAGCCCACGCTGGCTGAGAAAGAGCCCGGGTTCGGAGTGATGGCCAGGCTGGGTCCGTTGACCACCGTGGGAGCCACGGG
>PMZX01000335.1:0-6473 GCA_003170035.1 Myxococcales bacterium
GGTCACGTTCGCCAGCTTGGTGCTGTCCTTGTAGAGGTTGTACGTGACGTTGCTGGCCGTGGTGTCGTACTCATAACCGAACATGCGCCAGCCGACATAGACGCCGCCTGAAACCTTCACGGCCACCACGCCGCGATCCAGGTTCTCCATCTGATAGTGGCCGGTGAGCGGCACGGTCGTCTTCCCGCCCGTTGGCGTGACGCCGCCAGTGGGGGTGACGCCGCCAGTGGGGGTGACGCCGCCACTCGGGGTGCCGCCGGAGGGGGTCCCACCCCTGCCGCCAGCAGCGCCACCTCTTCCGCCCGCACCGCCCCTGCCACCCGTGGCGGAGCTACCGCCAGTGGGGGTGGTGGTGCCGCCGGTGGCCGGCGTGGTCGTGGTCGGGGTCGTCGTCTGGCCCCCGGTTGCGGGCTGGGTGGAACCCCCACCGCTCGAATCGCAGCCTTGGAGCAAGGTTACTGCGCCGGCGGCGAGCAGCACTACGCAGCCTCGCACGAGAACTTGTACCGCATTCCGAGTTCTGGTTCGCATCGCGTCCTCCATGGTGTCGTCAGTCTTGTGCATCCTAAAAATGCATGATCTCAATGTCGAGCAGTGATCCTCCAGGAACCGATGGCTCATATAATTTTCATGGCGGGTTAGGTTAGCCGAAAGCCGATTTTCCCGAGATCCGTGAGCCGCCGGAACGCCCGCGCGACACTGCGGGGTGAAAGAAGGCTCCTGTGAGCGCCGGAATCCAGTTCAACGTGTGGCCCCAAACCTGGCGTCCTGGTACTATACGATCTGTGTCCGACCGGGTTATTCACAACGGCGGTTCGGATTTCGTGCCCTTGTCCACCCGTGGACTGACCACGGGCGCTTCTGGACACGAGGAGCGCGTGGGTGCGGATGCCGACGACGCCATTTTGGCTCGGGCAGCGCTGGTCGGGCAGGTCTGGGCCCAGCGCGAGATCTGGTTCCGGTTCGCGCATATGGTGTATGGCCTTTTCCGCCGGGCACTCGGCCCGCGCCACGACCACGACGATCTGACCCAAGAGGTCTTCCTCCGGGTTTTTCGCAAGCTGCATACCCTGGAAAAGGCCTCGGCCATTCGCAGCTTCGTGTATTCGGTAGCGGTTCGGGTGCTGAGCGAGGAGATTCGCCGCCTACGCGTGCGCCGCCGGATCGTGACTGAGCGCGGGGATTCCGCCATGTCCTCCTCGTCGTCGCCGACCGATTTTGAGGCACGCGAAACCCTGTTGTCCGTGCAGGGAATGCTGAACCGGATGCGCGACAAGTACAGGGCGGTGTTCGTTCTCCGATATGTAGATGGTATGGAATTGCAGGAGATCGCTGTGGGCCTCGACATCTCGCTGGCCACGGTGAAGCGGTACCTGAAAAAGGCATCGGCTTCAGTCCACAAGTCCGTCTCTCAAGAGGAAGGTCAGGGACGGACGCACTTCGGCTCGGCGAGGCCGTCTGGTCTGTCTGGGGGTGGGTAATGATGAACGCCAGGGATGCCGAGATCATCGAGCAAGTCGCCTCTGTGGCCAAGCAGGGCTTGGGGCAAATGACCGAGGCCGAACTGAATCAGGGCTGGCAGCGGCTGGCGATTCGCCTCGCGCAAGGACACCATCTGGAACCTCCGATGTCCCTGCGTCCCCGATTTCCGTGGGGCAGGTGGGCGATGGCCGGAGCGGTCGCCGTCGTGCTGGTCATCGTCGCCTATCGCGTGCCACTCCAGCCGTCGGACACGCCCTTGCACTGCATCGTCGAGGGCGCGACGGTCGGACCGGCCGAGACCATCACCGCCACGTCGCCTGCCAGTGTGCTTTTCTCCGACGAGTCCCGTCTGGGAATCGAACCGCCGGCCAAGATCAGGCTGCTGGGTACCGATGCGCACGGCGCCCAGGTGGCCATCGCCGACGGCTCCATCGACGTGTTCGTCAGGCCCCGCAAGAACTCTACCTGGCGCTTTGATGCCGGCCCATTTTCGATTCTGGTGAAGGGCACGGCCTTCCGTATTGGCTTCGAGGCCGCGAAAGGGCGCCTGGACTTGCACGTCAAGACCGGCGTGGTCGACGTGCGGGGTCCACGCGAGGATCGCGTCCTGACCCTGCGGGGAGGCGAATCGCTGGAATTGTTCGCGAACCCGCCACGGGAAGCGCCCAGCGCCGCTCCTGCCCAGGTCACGACCACACAGCCAGTTCCGACGCCGGAGGAAACCCCGCAAGCCAGCCGAATTGCGACGAAGCATGCCGCGCATGGCGGCCCAGGCCGGCTCGCGATGCATGAGGTGGTGAGCCGTTCGGTCCCCTGGTCAGACCTGATCGCAAAGGGGGACTTTTCCGCCATCGTGCAAGATGCAGAACGACGCGGTCTGGACGTGACCCTGGCGCGTGGCTCTGCCCTGGATCTCATCACCCTGGCGGACGCGGCCCGCTACACTAGGAAGTATGAGACGGCCCGCCAGGCCCTGCTGGCCTTGCGTGCGCGGTTTGCCGGAAGCGATCGCGCGAAGGAGGCCGCCTTCTTCCTTGGTCGACTCTCCGAAGTTGGCCCCGCGTCGTCCGATGCCGCCCTGACTTGGTATGACACCTACCTCGCGGAGGCGGGCCGGGGACCCTATGCCTCCGAAGCGCTGGGACGCAAACTGACCTTGCTCGCGCGCACCGACCGCGAACTGGCCCGTAAGGCCGCGCGGACCTACCTGCAACGCTTCCCGCAAGGGAATCAGACCGAACTCGCACGTTCCATTGTAGAATCAGCGGCTGAGTGACCGCGCTTCTTGCCGCTTTGCTTTTGGCCGTCGCGCTCTCCCCTGACACCGCGGGGACACGTGCACCTGCGGACTCCGGGACAGCGGTGATCGCCGTGGCGATCCCCGAGGGACAGAACAGTGCAATGCAAGAGGCTCTCAACCGCTTGCGTGGCGAAGCGCTGTCGGTGGGATTCGAGGTCCACTTCATCCACGCAGACACGCCCAACACGCCCGCCGCGCAGCTCGAAACCCTCGCGCCCGGGCCGCGAACCGCCGCGGTCGTGGTCTTCGCCGACCAGGCCAATGCAGCAATTTCAGAGTCCGGTTCCCGCCAGCTCGATGTCTGGTTTCTCGATCGTTCAAGCGGCAAGACCTCGGTGGCCCACTTGCGCGTCTCGGATGAAGAAATGGATCGAGCGGACGTCGTAATCGCCGTGCGAGCCGTCGATTTCATTCGTGCCCGCATGTTCGACACCCTCGCGTACAGACTGGCGACGGCCGCCCGGCCGCCTTCGCCCCCAGCCTCCGCGCGGTCGCCCGCAACACAAGACCGCACCTTCTTGGCCGGCGGCTTGGCGGTGCTTGGTACCGTTTCCGGCTTCGCGCCTTCACTGCAGCCCTACATCGAGGCGGGGTATCAAGTGCGTTCTTGGGGTCGCGTCACGGCCAGCGCATTCGGCTTCGGTACCCGCCCGAGCCTGCAGGCGCAGGAGGGAACCCTGCGCGTCGACCAGAGTTTCATCGGGTTGGGCCTGACCTTCATGCATTGGTCGTGGTGGCGATTCCTTCCCCACGCTGAAGCAGGCGGCGGTGCGTATCACGTGGTGGCCGAGGGGATCGCCAATACCGGCTTCCAGGGACAGCGCATCACGGCGTGGTCGCTGGGCGGACGAGCATCCGTGGGTGTTGCGGTCACGCTTTCCCGCCATTTGTTTTTCGACGTCACCGCCGGCACACTGTGGCTCACGCAGGAACCACGTCTTTACAGTTTGAGCACTTTTGTCGCGAGCGCGGGCCGACCTTCGTGGATTGGCACCGCGCTCGTGGGGGCGCGATTCTGATGAAACGCGCGGTCCTCATCCTGCTGGGTCTCTGTCTTGGGTGTGACCACCGAAGCATGGTCGTCATCACGCCATTGGGGACCCCCCAGAATCCGGGTGGGCACTACCACATGGAGAAGCTGGACCGTGGTCTGGTCGCGGTCAGCCTGCCCGACGGTGTCTACCTGGGCTGGCGCATGTTTGGCTACGAATATGACGACAAGGACCCCGGACGGGTTGCGTACGCTGTCTACCGTGACGGCGCGCCAATCAAGACCGTGCCCGACAGCACGAACTACTTTGATCCTCAGGGTAGCCCCGATGTTCAATACCAAGTGGCCGCGATCATCGACGGAGAGACACAGGACTTGTCGCCGCCGGTCAACGCCTGGCTGCAGAACTTCCTTCGAATTCCCCTGCAGATTCCGCAGCCGGGCGTGACCCCGGCGACCTGCCCGGCGGTGCCCAACGAACCCTCCACCTATACCTACAGCGCGGGCGACGCCTCGGTTGGGGATCTAGACGGAGATGGACAGTACGAGATCGTCCTGAAATGGGATCCATCGAACGCCAAGGACAATGCGGTGTTCGGTTGTACGGGCAACGTGCTCTTGGACGCATACACGCTGGATGGAAAGTATCTTTGGCGTATCGATCTGGGGCCCAACATCCGGGCGGGCTCACACTATACCCAGCACCTGGTCTATGACTTCGATGGCGATGGCAAGGCCGAGGTAGCCGTGAAGACCGCGCCCGGCACGCTCGACGGAACCGGCAACTATCTGCAGAAGGGACCTGCCGCCGCCGACGACGACAGCGCTGACTACCGCAATTCGTCGGGCTACATCCTCACCGGGCCTGAATACCTGACCGTGTTCGAGGGGGCCACGGGCGCCGAGTTGGCAACCGTAGATTTTCAGCCTGCGCGTGGAGTGGTCGCGGACTGGGGTGATGACTACGGCAATCGGGTGGACATCTTCCTTTCCACAACGGCGTTTGTCAGCGATCAGAACGACGGAACCGCCAGCGGCCGTCCGAGTATTGTCATGGCGCGCGGCGTGTACACCCGCAACGTGCTTTGCGCCTGGAATTGGCGGGACGGCGCTCTCACGCTGATGTGGACCGCAGACAGCGACCAGGGCACCGCGTACGCGAGTCAGGGCGCGGACACCATGATGGTGGCGGACGCGGACGGCGACGGGGCTCAGGAGATCATCTACGGGTCATCGACCATCTCCAGCAACGGGAAACGGAGGTGCACGACGGGATTCGGCCACGGCGACACGCTCCACGTGGGCGTTCTAGCTCCATCGCTTCAGGTTAACGACATTGGCATACAAGTATTCATGGTTCACGGGAGTGGACCGCAGCCGGAATACGAGGTACACGACGCCGCTACTTGCGAGGTGATAGTGAGGGGCCCAGCCCTTGGTATCGACAACCGTGATGGTGTGGCCGATGACATCTCGCCCGGCAACCCAGGCGCTGAGATGTGGAGTGCAGCGGGTCCGGCGCTCTTGTCGGCGACCGACGGTTCCAACCTTGGCCCCAAACCGAGTTCGAGCAATTTCCTCATCTACTGGGACGCGGACGAATCGCGTGAGCTTGAAGACGGCACGTCGATCACCAAGTACGGCGGGGGTACATTGCTGAGCTGCCCCCCGCTCCAGTGCGCGCCGAACGGCGGCGGCAGGACCCCCACCCTAACCGCCGACCTCCTGGGGGATTGGCGCGAGGAGATCGTCTGGCGCGAGGCGGACAACTCGGCCTTGCGTGTGTACACAACCACGGATATCACCGCGCGCCGGATCTACACCCTGATGCACGATCCGCAGTACCGCATGCAGGTGTCTGCCGAGCAGACTGGGTTCAATCAACCTCCTCACCCAGGCTTCCACATCGGCCACGACATGAAGATGCCTCCCAAACCAGACATCTTCGTGCGGCGGTAGCGCGTGTCTCGCCTTGGACAGCGGCCCGATGCGCGCCGTTCGTGACGGTCCGAAGTAGGGTGCCTTGGAAATGACATCACGAGTCTAGACAAAGGTGAGCCGACATTGGCTCACGCGCCACTGCGAAATCTTAGGGAAACCAATATGCAGGAGGATTCAATGACGAATAGGCATTCAGGACGCAACCCACGCCTGGCCGCGCTGCGATTGCCCACACTTTTCAGTGCCTTGGCAGGCGCCATGCTGCTCTTGGGGTGCTCTTCGGACACCACGGGCGGGGTGTCGACCGGCGGTTCCCACGGCGGCACTTCGAGTGCCACGGCTCCTTCGGGCGGCAGCGTCGCCACTGGTGGCAGTGTCGCCACAGGTGGCAGCTCCGTGTCTGGCGGGACTCCGGCTCCGGGTGGGACCATCGCGACAGGTGGCCTGAGTGCGACAGGTGGTAACACCCCCACCCCGGGCGGAACCACTGCATCTGGTGGGAGCACCAGCTCCACTTCCGCGAGCACGGCCTCGGGAGGCACCGTGATTAGCACGACCTCATCAGGTGGATCGTCCAGTGCCGGTGGTAGCACCTCGGCCGGCGGTTCTACGACCGGAAGCGGCACCACAGCGACCGGCGGTACGGTCGTGACAAGTGGCACGACCAGCAGCGGCGGGACCACGAGTGCGGGTGGAACCACGAGCGCGGGCGGGACCACGGCAACAGGCGGAGCAGCGGGCGGGAAGACGACCGTGCCG
>PMZX01000335.1:6526-6779 GCA_003170035.1 Myxococcales bacterium
CGTACAACCTCTACAAGGACAGCGCCAAGTTGGCGAACGTGACCGATAGCACCAACTACCTGGACGCGGCCGGTACCACCAGCTCGAAGTATTCGGTGAGCGCCGTGATCAAAGGGACCGAGGGGCCGCAGTCTACTCCGGTCGGGGTCTGGGCGCAGCAGTACCTGAGTCTTCCGATTACGCCGCCGGCCGGATCGTACAGCGCAAACGACGCTACCCCGGGCGATCTAGATGGGGACGGGCAACTGGACAT
>PMZX01000123.1 GCA_003170035.1 Myxococcales bacterium
GCGGAGTTGATGCCGATGACCTCGCCGCGAAAGTTGAAGAGCGGCCCGCCCGAGTTGCCCTGATTGATGGCCGCATCGGTCTGGATGAAGTCCTCATACTGCATGATCCGGCCGCCCAGCATGCGGTTCTTGGCCGAGACGATGCCCATGGTCACGGTCTGGCCCAGCCCCAGCGGATTGCCGATGGCCAGCACGTAGTCGCCCACCCGCACCTGCTCCGAGTTNNCGCGCCTCCAAGCGCCGCGCATCGGGAAGTTGCACCCATACCTCGTCGGCCCCTGCCACCACGTGGTTGTTGGTCAGGATGATGCCGGCTTTGTTGACGATGAAGCCGGATCCCAAACCCATCTGCGTCTCGCGCCGGCTGGGGGCATCACCCATGCCGAAACGTTCGCGGAAGTACTGCGTGAAGGGATCTTCACGCATGACCCGGGGAATGACCTTCATGCTCTGGATGGTCACCACCGAGCCCTTCACGCGCTCGACCAGGGGGGCCACCGAAACGCCCATGTCGGCAGGCGTGGGCACCGCGGCTTGGGCTGATGTCAGAGCGATTGCGAGAGTGAATGAAAGGGACGCCAGTGTCATGGCGCCTATCTTACAACGCCGAAAGCGGCTCGCCCGCCCTACCCTGCTGGGAATGCCGGGACCGGATCCGGGACCGGGACCGGATCCGGACTCGGCCACGGCTACGACCACGTCATCCGACGACTGTCGCTGGATTGCGGTTAGCCGCGATACACGACGATGCCGCGGGTCGGATCGTACGGGGTCAGCGCCACGGTGACCTTGTCGCCGAGCACGATGCGGATGCGGTGCTTGCGCAGCTTGCCGCCAAGGTGCGCGAGAACCTGGTGGCCATTCTCCAGCTCGATCTTGAAATTGCCCGCGGGCAAGACCTCGATCACGCGGCCCTGGAATTCTATGTGCTCTTCTCGACCCATCGTGGCGACAAGGAAGTTACTCGCTAGTCTCCCTCGGGTCAAATCATGAAAAAGGTTGAGGTTCGGTTAGACTGCTTCGCAGTTGCCGTGGCATCGCCTCCCCTGCCCCACTCTCCGCTCGCCCCGCTCGCGGCCGCACCTAGCGAGGCTTTGGCGTACGTCGAAGACCTGGGCGATATGACGGCGGGGAATGCCCTGCGCCTCCTGCGTAATGGGGCGCAGGCGTTTCCCACCTGGCTGGATGCGATCGACGCGTCCTCCAAGCGAATTTCGATGGAGATGTACATCTTCGACGAGGACCGGATCGGCCGGCGCTTCGCGGATGCCTTGTGTTGCGCAGCTCGGCGCGGCGTCTCGGTGCGCCTGCTCTACGACTTCATCGGGTGCCGTCACGCCTCGCCTGAATTCTTCGCCAACATGCGACGGGCCGGCGTCTTCACCTTCCCCTACCACCCCTATCGGGTGTGGCGCCCGCGCTTCTGGACCCTCATCCGACGCAACCACCGCAAGACCCTGGTCTGTGACGGCCAGGTGGCTTTCGTGGGTGGGATCAACATCGCCGACGCATGGCTGCCCGCCACTGACGATGGCGGTGGCTGGAATGACGTCGCGGTCGAGGTGCGAGGCCCAGCGGTCCAGGCCATCGAGCAGACCTTCCTGCGCACGTGGAACTGGCGGGCCAAACGACGCTTCCGATTCAAGCGCAGCCACGTGCACCGCCCCGCTCCCGCTGGTGACGTCGCCCTGACCGTGATCGCCAACGGCGAACTCGTCGATCGTTTCTCCATCCGGCGGGCTGCCCTGCACGCCATCCGGGCCAGCCGCGAACGCGCCTATCTGGTCAGCCCCTACTTCATGCCTGACGTCGGATTCATCAACGGGCTGGCGCGCGCCGTGGCCCGCGGCGTGGACGTGCGCGTGCTCGTGCCGGTCGCCAGCGACAACCTGCTGGCGGATCTGGCCTCACGAGCTAGCTTTGCGCGCCTGCTCAAGGCAGGCATCCGGCTCTTCCAGCATAACCCGGTGGCTCACAGCAAGGCCCTCTTGGTGGACCGCGAGTTCGTATCCATCGGCAGCTACAACTTCGATCACCGGTCCCTGGTCTACAACCTGGAATTGGTGGTGAACGCGCTCGATCGCACGTGCAACGAGGCGCTGGCGTCCGCGTTGGAAGAAGACATGGCGGCCGGGACCGAGATCCGGTCGGAAGACTTTAGCCGGCGTCCCTTGCTTGAGCGCATCCTGGAGCGGCTGGCGTATGGCCTACGCCACTGGCTCTAGTCAGCGAATTCCGCGATGACTGGCGCGTGATCCGACGGCGCCTGTCCCTTGCGCGCGTCGCGATCGATGGCCACCGACCGGCAGCGTGCCGCCATCCGTTCTGTGCACAGGATGTGGTCGATGCGCAGGCCCCGGTTCTTGGGGAAACTGAGCTGGCGGTAGTCCCACCAGGTGTACCGGCCTGGATCGGGATTGAGCCGGCGGAACACGTCCACCAGGCCCCAGCGACGTACCTCGGCCAGGGCGGCCCGCTCGTCGGGGTGGCACATGACCTGGTCGCGCCAGGCTTCGGGGTCGTGAACGTCGCGATCCTCGGGCGCTACATTGAAATCGCCGCAAAGAACCAGCGGCTGGCCGGCATCGGCGTGCGCGAACAGCCAGGCTCGCAAGCGCTGCAGCCACGCCAGCTTGTACGCGAACTTGTCGGTACCCACCGCCTGCCCATTAGGCACGTAGAGACTGCCCACACGAACCCCACCCACGCGCACCACGAGGAAGCGAGCCTGCGCATCCTCGACCCCATCGCCCAAGCCGCGCACGATGTCGTCAAGCGGCAGGCGCGCCAGCACGGCCACGCCGTGGTAGGTCTTCTGGCCATACGCGGCCACGCGATAACCCAGCGACTCCAGTTCCAGCGCAGGAAAGAGGTCGTCCTCGACCTTGGTTTCCTGCAGACAAAGCACGTCGGGCGTCTGTGCAACCAGCCACTCGCGCAGGCGTTCCATGCGCGCGCGAATGGAGTTGACGTTCCAAGTTGCGATCTTCATGCTGGGCCTAGAATAGGAATAGAAGAAAGCGCCGTGAAGATCTACACAGGATGCGATCATGCAGGATTCGCCCTGCGCAACAAGCTACTCGATCGGATGCGCAGCCAGGGCCACGAGGTGGTGGATTTCGGCACCAACTCGGAAGCCGCGTGTGACTACCCCGAATTTGCGGCCCTGGTGGCCAACGCAGTACGCACCGATGTCGGCTCGGTGGGGGTGCTGGTTTGTGCCACGGGGCATGGCACAGCCATTGCGGCGGGAAAGGTGCGCGGTATCCGGGCCTTTGCCCCCAGCAGCGTCGAGGCCGCGCGGCTCTCGCGCTTCGACAACAACACCAATGTCCTGTGTCTGGGCAGCCGCATCCTGGCTGAAAGCGATGCCTTCGAGATCGTCGACACCTGGCTGTCCACCGGCTTTGCGGGCGGCCGCCACGGCCGTCGCATCGCCAAAATCGCGGCCATGGAGACCGCGGCGGCCCTCAACCTCTTGGTCGAGGGCGAGCACTTGCGTCTGGCGGCCAAGAATATTCCGGCCAGCATCTGGGCAAGGGACGCCGCCGCATTTGCCCCTGCCGGGAGCGCGCCCGAAGGCATCAGCCACAACCTCGGATGGCTCGACGCCCCCTTCAAGATGGAGCCGGAGCTGGCTGGCATCGCGGCCTTTGCGGCCGAGGTGCGCAAGGCTGGGTTCCGGCGTGCCGTGCTTCTGGGCATGGGGGGCAGCGCCCTGCCGGCCGAAGTGTTGGCGCGAATCTTTGGACCCGTCGCGGGCTGGCTCAACGTGTTTGTTCTCGACAGCACCGATCCAGCGGCGGTGGCGGCGGTCGAGAACTCGATCGATATCGAGCGCACTCTGTTCGTGGTCGCCTCCAAGTCCGGCAGCACCCCCGAGGTGTTCGCGCTCGAGCGCTACTTCTGGGCCAAGGTGCTGCAGCGTTGCGGCGGCGATACCAACCGGGCCGGCGGACACTTCGCAGCCATCACCGATGCCGGCACCGAGCTCGAAAAACGTGCCTCATCCAACCACTACCGTCGCGTGTTCGGCAACCCACCCGATATCAGCAGCCGCTTCTCCGCGCTTGCCAGCTTTGGTCTGGTCCCGGCAGCGCTGATGGGCGTGGACGTCGGCCGCCTGGTGGCGCGCGGTAAGGGCATGGCCTCCGCCTGCCGGGAACCGGCGCCGACGCAGAACCCGGGCGTGGGGCTGGGGACTCTCATGGCAGCGCTGGCCGCCATTGGCCGCGACAAGCTGACCCTGTTTCTATCCCCAGAGCTCGCACCACTGGGTGCATGGATCGAACAGCTCGTCGCCGGCGTGACGGGTAAGCAGGGACGCGGCATCGTTCCGGTGGAGGGCGAACCGCCCTTCGCGCCGTCGGGCTACCGTTCGGATCGCTTCTTTGTCGTGATGAGGCTGCGCGGCGGATCGCCGGCAGTGCAGGCTGAACAACTAGAGGCCATCATCACGGCCGGGCATCCGGTCTACGAGATCGAACTGGGTGACAAGTACGACCTCGGCGCCGAGTTCTTTCGCTGGGAGTTCGCCGCGGTCGTGGCGGCCAGCCTTCTCGAAGTCAACCCCTTTGACGAATTCGAGGTCGTCGAGGCCAGGCTAGCCACCACCCGCTTGCTCGACGGCTATCGGCAGACGGGCAAGCTTGCCAGCCCATCGGGCATGGTGGATCCGGCCGACGCAGCCATCGTGAAGCACCTGGCAGGGGCCAGGCCCGGTGACTATCTCGCGATCTGCGCCTACTTCCAGCCTACGCCCGAGCGCGAGCAGTTGCTGAGCGCCATCCGCGCGCTTTGCGGGGATCGGCTTCGCCTGGCGACCACGGTGGGCTACGGGCCGCGCTGTCTCCACGTCGCCGGACAACTGCACAAGGGCGGCGCGGGCACCGGCATCTTCCTGCAACTTCACGCCTCGGTCACAGCCGACTTGCCGATTCCCGGAGAGCCGTTCAGCTTCGGTGTGCTGCGCGACGCCGAAGGGCTGGGCGATCTGGAGGTGTTGCAGGCGCATGGCCGCCGTGTACTGCGGGTCGATTGCGGCCCTGATCCCGACGCCGGGCTGGCCAAGCTGCTGGAGAACCTCAGAGCCCTCGGCGGGTAGCGCCGCCCCGGCCATGGTTCCCATCATAGACTCACACTGCCACCTGGATTTCGAGGACTTCGCCCAGGATCTGCCCGCGGTGTTGGAGCGTGCTCGCCAGGCCGGCATCGTGGCCATGATTTGCGTCGGTTCAGGCTCGGATCTGGCCACGGCACAGCGAGCCGCCGACCTGGCCGCCCGCGAGCCTGACGTGTTCGCGGCGGTTGGAATCCATCCCCACGATGCGGCCAAGATGAAGGACGACTGGTGGCCCGTACTTGACAAACTGGCCCGCAGCCCGCGCGTGGTGGGCGTGGGCGAAACCGGGCTCGACTACTTCTACGACCATTCCCCGCGCGAGACGCAGGCCGAGGCTTTCCGGAAGTTCCTCGCGCTCAGCCGATCGGCTCGCCGGCCCTTCATCTGCCACGTGCGCGATGCCCACAAAGATGCGCTCGCCATCCTGCGCGCAGAGCCGCTCGGCGAAAGAGGCGGTGTGGTGCATTGCTTTTCGGGCAACCTGGACCACGCACGCGGCTACCTCGATCTGGGCCTGGACCTGTCGTTCTCGGGAGTCCTGACTTTCAAGAACGCGGACGAGATCCGCCGCGTGGCTGCCTTCGCGCCCCTGCGCTCGATCTTGGTGGAGACCGACGCNNTGGTTCGTGGCATCCCGTTTTCGCAGGCAGCCGAGGCCACCTCCGAGAACGCGCAGCGGCGGTTCGCGCTGCCGGACGTCGGGGCGACGGCAACCGGGACGAACCTGACGACGCCGGCTGGGTGACGACGTTTCCGATGCCGATCCGGTTGACCCCCTGAGCGCGGGGGCCGATACTCGATTGGCCGTGGCAACCAACGAGGCCTCTCCCCATCTGGTGCGAATCTACTTGCGCTACCCCGATGTGGACACGTTCGTGGCGCGTTTTGCGCCCAACGTAACCCGAGGAGGGATCTTCCTGGCCAGCCGCAAACCGCGGCCCGTGGGTGAGGTTGTCCGTTTCGAGGTTTCACTTGCACAAGGATCTCCTCTCCTGTGGGGGACGGGCAACGTGACATGGGTGCGCGAGTTCAATCCCGCGGAGCCGCACCGAGCCTATGGGATGGGCGTGCAATTCACGTTCGTCAACCCCGAGTGCCGGCCGCTGCTTGAGCGCCTGCTGGAGAAGAAAACCGCCGCCCGTCCCACGCCCGTCAGCGACGTGCCCATCGTGGCGCCCCGGCCAGGGAGCGGAGAGTCCCCCGCTGCGCGCGGCCGCCCGACGTCACCTAGCCCCGACGACCTTGGCGAATGGGCCGCCGACGATGCATCCGTGCGACGCGCATCGGATCGCGCCCGCATGCTGGCAGGGGGCACAGACGACATTGAATCTCTCCTGCAACGTACACCCGAAGAGCCCGCCACTCTGGAGCAGGCCCTGGCCGAATTGCCCCGCCTGGTCTCGAACCGGCGCACCACCGCGGCGATGACCGTCGCGGATGACGTCGGCGCGAACAAAGAGGGGTCAACGTAGTCACCTCGTTCCTCTCAGCCGCGCGAAAACCCGCTTGGGCAAGTCCCATATCTCCTCCGCGCCGGGCAGGCGCAGGAGCTTCAGGCCAAGACCGTAGCTGACGAACCCCNNCTGCCACGGCCGCGAGAACGACATTACAAAGAACCAGTCGGCCCGCTTCATGCCAACGGCCCGGGCGCGACGCGCGACCGACGACCTGGCCAAACCACAGCCGCAAGACCGCCAGATTGGCCAGCGCCCCAACGGTCGTGCCCAGGGCCAGCCCGGTCGCCCCCAGACGACGGTAGGTCAGGCCGTTGAACAGGAGATTGGCCGCCACCGAAGTCATCGAGGCGAACATGGGAATGCGAGGCCGGTCAACGGCAAAGAAAGCTGGCGACAGGACCTTCACCAGGCTGTAGGGCAACACACCCAGCATGTACGCCTGCACGATGGGCACCGTGGCCGCAGTGTTGGCCGCCACGAACTTGCCGCCCTGGAAGAGCAACTCGACCACCGGCCTGGCCAGAACGATCAGCCCCACTGCACTGGGCAGGGCCAGCAGCCATACGCCGCGCGCCCCCTCGGCCACGCGCGCCTGCAGGGCCTCACGATCGCCGCGGGCCGCTTCTTGCGAGGCCCGCGCCGTGGTCACGGTGGCCAGCGCCACGCCAAAGAGCCCGACCGGCAGGTAGAACAGGCGAAAAGCGTTCTGCAAGTAGGTGAGCGGCCCTGAGCCCAGGGCTGCGGCGAATTGCGTGTTGACGAAGATGTTGATCTGCACCGCGGCCAGGCCGACGGTCGCCGGCCCCATGAGGCGCACGATTCGGATTACGTCGGAGTCGCGCCAAAGCCCGGCCAGGGTCGGCCGCACGCGGTAGCCCAGGCGCCACAAGCTGGGCAGTTGCACCACCGCCTGCACTAGCCCCGAAGCGGCTGTCCCTGCGCTCCACACGATCATGCCGGTGCAATCCGACGGACGTGCGATGAGCAGAGCCGCGCCGCACAGGATGCTGGTCACATTGAACATGGCCGGCGCATAGGCGGGGGCCAGGTAGTGGTGCTGGGCGTTCAGCATGCCCATCCACACGGCGCTGACGCTGACCAGGGCCAGAATGGGCATCATGATCTGCGCGAACAGACCGCCCAGGGCGATCTGGGCCGCGTTGCCGCCGAAGCCGCGCGTAATAAGCGAAACCAGGTCGTCAGCGAAGACGATTCCGGCGAGGGTCAAACCGCCCGTCACAGCAAGTACACCGCCCAGAACCAGGTTGCCGAGCCTGAAGGCGCGTTCTTGCCCGCCCCTGTTGAGCGCATCGGAAAAGGTCGGGACAAACGCGCTCGACAGCGCGCCCTCGGCAAACAGATCGCGCAGCAAGTTGGGGATGCGAAACGCCGCTACGTAGGCGTCGGTCAGTCCGCTGACCCCGAAAACACGCGCGAATATGGCATCGCGCACGACGCCCAGCACGCGCGAGACAAGGATTGCCACACTCACATTGGCCGAAGAACGAAGTGCGCTGGACACTGGCTACGACGTTAGCTGTCCCCGGGGCCAACGTCCATTTCGTTGGGGTTAGCGGGCGACCGCAGGTCGCCCAAC
>PMZX01000506.1 GCA_003170035.1 Myxococcales bacterium
GCTCGCACGCGCAGCCGGGGCAAAGCCGGCCGCCATGAGACCACCTTGCCGCGCACGAAGACCCGGTTCGGCAGGACCTTGCACACGATCTCGACCACCACCTCGTCATCTGGTGCGAGCTGCTTGGTAGTCGGACAGAAGATCCCGCCGTCGGGATGATCGGTGTTGTAAAAACTGCGAAACTCCTCAGCACTTCTGCAGCGGACACGCAGAATGTTCAATTCGCGCCCCCTCCTAAAGGGGCTTGATACTGATGGTGGCCTGCCTTTCATCATTGTACTAGCTTTCACAATTCTTTGATGTCAATCCGTATTCACATCGGCGGCCGGCTCTATCCGCCCGAACAAGCCGCGGTGCCGGTCCTCGATAGGGGCTTCCTTTTTGGCGACAGCGTGTACGAGACGGTGGGCACGAATCGTGGGCGACTGGTGTTTCTCGAGGACCACCTGCACCGTCTGGCCCGTTCTGCCGAGCGTCTCTACCTGCGACTGCCCCCGCGTGACGAGGTCGAGCGGGCGGTGCGGGAGACCATGGCTGCGGCGGGCAATCCCGAGTCCCGCGTGAGGATCATCGTTACCCGGGGCGATGCCAGCGTGGATCTCGACCCCGCCGCGGCAGGCGACCCGAGGCTGGTGGTCATCGCCCAGCCGCTGGGCGAGCCTCCGCCTGAGCTTTACGAGACGGGCGTCGAGGTCGAGATCGTGTCGGTGACCCGGAATCTGCCACGCGCCATTGATCCCGCTGTGAAGTCGGGCAACTACCTGAACAATGTCTTGGCCATGGGTGAGGCACGCCGGCGCAGTCCCTCGGTCCATGAGGCCATCCTGTGCACGGCCAACGGGAGCGTGGCCGAAGGAGCCACCAGCAACGTGTTCGCGGTGGTAGCCGGCCAGCTGCGCACGCCTGCGGTCGAGGTGGGGATTCTGGACGGCGTGACCCGCGGCAAGGTCCTGCAGTTGGCGCGCACAAATGGCATCTCGTGTCAGGAGGCCTTGTTCATGAGCCCTGACGATTTTCGGCGGGCAGACGAGGCTTTTCTGACCAGTTCGGTGCGCAGTGTTCTGCCGGTGACCCGGGTCGATGGGCTGGCGTTGGGCGATGGCAAGCCTGGCGCCCTGACCCGGCGGCTGATGGGGCTCTATCGCCAGATGGTCGAGGCACAAACATGAACCCTGCGCAGGCTGGACTGAAGTTCTTCGTGATAAGCGGCGCCATTCTGATTCTGAGCGGTGTGGCCCAGGCGCTGGCTCGGCCTCGGGGCGCGCGCGAACGCGGGGTGCAGCGCTACTTCAACGGGGCCACGGTCCGCGCAATGGTGTTTGTAACCGTGGGGGTGCTCGCCATCATGGTGGGACTGGGCGCGATACCGATTGGACTGCGGTAGGAAAGTGTTCCGCAGTGGCGGGATGCGATGTGAGTGGTGGTGGCAACACCATTTCCTTGAGCCGGGGGACCAACCCGGCGGAACATCATCCTGGATGAAAGCTTCCACGACGAATCGGTGTCCGGAACGCAGTCCACGCACGGCGATGGCGCGACTACTCGCGCTTGTTGCGGTCCTGGCAAGCACCACGCTGGTCTGCGGCTGCTCGTCGACCACGACCGGCGCGGCGTCGACTGGAGGCAATCCTTCCCAGGGTGGCACGGTCAGTGCGGCGGGCGGCGTCGCGACCGGCGGCAGTCTCGCCACGGGCGCTACCTCGGCGTCTGGCGGGATTTCGGCGGTCGGTGGAACGCCCTCGACGGGCGGCTCGACGGCGACCGGGGGCTTTTCTCCTGCCCCAGGCGGAACCACCGCGCTGGGCGGGAGCACCAGTTCGGGTGGGGCGACTGCCTCGGGCGGGGGCACCAACTCGCGCGGAGGGGCTAGCTCTGGCGGGGCGACTAGTTTGGGCGGCTCGACCAGTTCTGGCGGTGAAAGCCAATCCGGTGGGTCTACAAGCTCTGGCGGCGTTGCGGGTCAGTCGGGCACGGGCGGGGCGTCGGGCGGAACCGGCGGCGGACCTGGCACCGGGCCGAGCTACCCCTACATCTTCTCGTGCTTCAACGACTCCGCCCCGAGTTCTGACCTGATCATCTACACGTCCAACGATGGGTTGAATTTCACCTTGCTGTACGACACCGGGTACGTCGGACCAAGCGGATATCTGCGCGATCCCAGCATCATGAAGCACACTGACGGCAAGTTCTACCTGGCTTTCACCACGCCCCCGGATGCGGGCTGCTGCGGTCCCCAGACCAGTTTCGCCATTGCCTCAAGCTCCAATCTGAAGGACTGGACCACGGTCACTCAGGTGCCCAGCGGCATCGCCGGAGTGAATAACGTGTGGGCACCTGAATGGTTCAAGGACACAGATGGGACCATTCATATCCTCGTCAGCATCAACAGCTCGACGACCTATCGCTACGAGCCGACAGACAACACCCTGACCAAGTGGGGCACGGGGACGAAGATTGGGATGACAGGGGTCATCGACACCTTCATGGTCAAAGTTGGCGACACGTACCACTCGTTCTCGAAGGGATCGTACGTCCAACATGGGACGGCACCCAGCCTCGATGGTCCCTGGACCTACGACGGAATAAGCCACTGGCCAGGCTGCAAGGAAGCGCCGGCCGTGATCGGTCTTCCCGATGGAACCTGGCGCCTTTTCTGTGACGCTGGTGGGGGCGGTCACGAGAAATCCAGCGACGGTTCGGCAGATTTCAAGACTTGGACGACAGCGACGACGCTGCCCAATGTCGGCAACAACATCAGCCACGGCACCGTCATCAAGGGGAACTAACCCGCCTCGCGAAGCCGGTTGCCGATGGCTGGATCCGGCGGCCGGATCCGGATCCGGCTACCGGCTACCGGCCACCGGCCCCGGTCCCGTCACCGTCACCCACACCGCACCCCGCCACGCCGGATTCGAGCCGCGTTGGACTCCATTGAATCGCCCGCCGTGATCCGCTAAAAGGACACGCGCTCCCCACGGCACTGCACCATGATTGAACGCTACACGCGACCTGCGCTGGCTGAACTGTGGTCCGATGCCCATCGCTACGAGACCTGGCTGCGCGTCGAATTGGCCGCCTGCGAGGCCATGGAAGCCGCAGGCCGCGTTCCCGTAGGAACCGCCGAGACCGTACGCCAGCGGACCACTGGCAAGCTGCAGGCCAAGCGGATCTTGGAAATCGAGGAGCAGACCAAGCACGACGTCATCGCGTTTCTCAAGCATGTCGAGGAACTGGCGGGTGACCCGGCGCGCTGGCTCCACCTTGGGATGACGTCTTCCGACGTGCTGGACGCGTCCCTGGCCATCCTGCTTCGCCAGGCAGCCGATGAGGTCATGGTCGGCGTCGACCAGCTCATGCAGGCGCTCGCGCGCAAGGCTGACGAGCATCGTGCGACTCTGATGATCGGTCGGTCGCACGGCATCCACGCCGAGCCCATCACTGCGGGTCTGGTGTTCGCCGGTTTTTTCAGCGAGGTCAGCCGCGCGCGACGCGCCCTGGTGGTGGCGCGGGAAGAGATCTCGGCGGGCAAGCTGGCCGGGGCGGTGGGAACCTACGCCAGCCTGGACCCGGAGATCGAGATCCGCGCTCTGGGCGCCCTGGGTCTGCACCCGGAGGTGGTGCCCACCCAGATCGTGGCGCGCGATCGCCACGCCGGCTATTTCATGGCCCTGGCCCGGCTAGGTACTGCGGTCGAGCGCATGGCGCTGACGGTCCGGCACTGGCAGCGGACCGAAGTCGGCGAAGCCATGGAAGCCTTCGACAAGGGACAGAAGGGCTCGTCCGCCATGCCCCACAAGAAGAACCCGATCCTCTCCGAGAACCTGTGCGGCTTGGCGCGCCTGTTGCGTGCCTATGCCGGCGCGGCTCTGGAGGACGTGGCGCTGTGGCACGAGCGTGACATCTCGCACTCGTCGGTAGAGCGGGTGATCGGCCCGGATGCCACGGGCATTGCGGACTTCATGGTGCGACGGGCCGCCACCCTCATCGACGGCCTGGTGGTCAATGCGGAACGCATGCGGCAAAATCTAGAGTTGACCGGCGGACTCTTCTTCAGTGAGGGCGTGATGTTGGCTCTCGTGCGCAAGGGCTTGGCGCGCCAGAAGGCCTATGAGTTGGTGCAAAAGCACGCGCTCGACGCATCGGCCGCACTGGGGCAGCCCTCAGGATCCGCGCCCAGCTTTCGTGAGCGGGTGGCCGCCGATCCGGAGATCGCCGCGAAGTTGACCATCGCCGATTTGGATGAGGCGTTCGATATCAAGCACCACCTGCGCTGGGGCGGTGTCATCATCGATCGCGCGCTGAGAGACCTAGACGTCTAGCAGCCGAGGGAGGCACGCCATGGTTTCCAATGAACTTATTCGAGCACAGCTTGCCAAGACGCTGGAGAAGACTGACTTTCCCGAGTTGGGCGACAAGTACGTCGGCAAGGTCCGTGACTGCTACAGCAAGGACGGCCGGCGCACCATCGTGGTGACCGACCGAATTAGCGCCTTCGACGTCGTGCTGGGCACCATTCCGTTCAAGGGCCAGGTGCTTAACCAGATCGCGGCCTACTGGTTCGAATCCACCAAGCAGATCGCGTCCAATCACGTACTTTCGGTGCCTGATCCGACGGTGATGGTTGCTGCCGAATGCGAGCTTCTGCCGGTCGAGTTCGTCATGCGCGCCTATCTGACCGGCGTGACCACCACCTCCATTTGGTACCACTACGAGCGGGGCGGGCGCCTGTTCTGTGGCCACAAGTTGCCCGATGGCATGCGCAAGAATCAGAAGCTGGACAAGCCGATCCTCACGCCGTCCACCAAGGCGGCCAAGGGCGGCCACGACCAGTCAGTGTCGCGCGAGGAGATTTTGGCGGCCGGCACGTTGTCAGCCGACGACTTCGACCGCTCGGCCGAGATGTGCGCGCGCATCTTCGCCTTTGGCCAGAGTCTCGCGGCCCAGCGCGGTCTCATCTTGGTCGACACCAAGTACGAGATCGGCCGGCGGGTTGACGGAAGCCTTTGCTTCATCGACGAGGTCCACACACCCGATAGTTCGCGCTACTGGTACGCCGACGACTACCAGGCCCGTTTCGAACGGGGCGACGAGCCGCGCGGGCTGGACAAGGAATACCTGCGTCGCGTGCTGGCCGATCAGGGCTACCGGGGCGACGGACCGTCGCCCCCGCTCTCCGACGATGTCCGCTGCGAGGCGGCCCGCCGCTACATCGCGCTCTATGAGCTGGTCACGGGGCGGGGTTTCGTGCCGGACTTCGAAGAACCTGCCGGCAGAATTCGCAGGAATCTCGGGATCGAGTAGGACGCGTAGAAAGCGGCTGAGGACGCGGGGGGGAGAGGGCAGGGAGGGAGATCACCGCCCGGGCAGCTTGCCGGGCTTCTCGGCGTCGGCCTCAGCCAGCCGGCGGTTCTCCTGTGATGACGCCAGCGCAACCGCACTTTGCATCATGGTCTGAATTTGGGCCTGGGTCATGCCCGGGCCGGCGCCGGTTCCCATGATGTCGATGGGCACGGGGAAAACGATGGTCGAGCGCGCCTCGGCGGAGACCTCCACCAGGGTCTGGTAGAGCCGCAGTTGCAGCGCGCCCGGCGTGGACGCGATCATGCGTGCCGCCTCGGCGAGCTGGGCGGCGGCCTGCACCTCGCCGCCAGCGGCAATCACCTTGGCGCGGCGTTCACGCTCGGCTTCAGCCTGACGGGCCATGGCCCGCTTCATTTCCTGGGGAAGCTCAATGTCCTTCAACTCTACCGCCGTGATCTCGACCCCCCACTGCTCGGTGCGCGTGTCCAGGATATTTCGCACCTCGGTGTTGATGCCTTCCCGGTTGGAGAGAATGTCGTCCAGCTCCAGCTTGCCCACCACCGCGCGCAGTGTGGTCGCCGCAAGCTGCAACGTGGCAGGTAGAAACTCCTCAACCTCCAGGATTGCGTGGCGGGGCGACGCCACGTTGGCGTAGACGACCGCGCTGACGACGATCGAGATGTTGTCTCGGGTGATGACCTCCTGGGGTGGGATCTGGATGGCCTGAATTCGAGTGTCTACGACACGGGCACGATCAACGCCGAAGGGCAGCAGCATGACCAAGCCCGGCCCGGCTAGGTTNNACGCGCACGCCGGTCAGCAGTGAGATGCCGGCCACGACAAGGATCCCAATGAGAAAAGATTCCATGCGCCACTCCTTCGCAAGGCAATTCTGACACACCTGGGCGGGCTGCGTAGCCGAACAACTCTTCTAACAACTGTGTTTGACCTTGCTCACCGGCGCGAATAGTCTCTCGCCTCTATCGCCAGTGTCTGGCTTAGTCGAGTTTCGCAGGGAGGCGACATGCGCAGCGACGCGCTCGATGATGCAGTGCCAGAGGATACGGGTCGGGCCGACGATTTTCATCGGCTCGAGCAGAGCTATGTGCGCGAGGAGCGCTGGGAAGACCTGGCCGGCCTGCTGATCGAGCGCACCGAGAGCACCGAGGACCATGCCGCGCGCGCGCGCTACCTGATGCGCGCCGCGCAGATTTTCGAGACCAATCTGGCCGACCCGGATCGCGCATTCATCACGTTGCTGGCGGCTTTTCAGGAAGACCCCGCGAACGACGAACTGGCCACCGGTCTGGCGCGTATGGCCGGCGCGCACAACCGCTGGCAGGACGTGCTGGCTGAATGCAACAGCCTGGTGGCCGATATGGTGCCGGAGTCCAAGCGCGCCGACATGTTGGTGGCCATGGCGGGTTGGTACCAGCGCGATCTCGACGACAGCGCCGCGGCCGAACAGTCCCTGGAAGCGGCCATGGCAGCCGACCCCGCCAACCAGGCGGCGTTGCGTTCGCTGGTCGCGCTGCATGGCCAACGCGGCAACTGGGGCCGCGCGGCGGCCTACCTGACCTCCGCATCAGCCAACAGCCCTGATCCTCTGGCGCGGGTCCAGTTTGCCTTCGACGCCGCCGAGATCTATCGCAGCCGGCTCAACGACGTGGAGGGAGCCGCGGAACAGTACAGCCGCGTGCTTGAGCTTTCTCCCGGCCATCCGCAGGCCACCGCGGTGATGGCCGAGATCACGTGGGACCGCAAGGACTGGGCTGCCGCCTTGCCCTTGCTCGAGGCCACGGCCCAGGCGGCGGAGCAGGCCTTCGCGCCCAGGGCACGGCTGTGGCACCGGGCGGGCTGGTCAGCCCAGATGACCGGCGACGTTGAACGGGCACGGGTCAACTACCGGCGTGCGCACGCGGCCGAGCCAGCGTACCTGCCGACGCTGCTCTGTTGGTCGCAGCTCGCTGAGGCCCAGGGATGGTGGCAGGACGTCCGCACCACGGTGCCCCTGGTTCTGGCCCAGGCCGAGGCCAAGTTGACCCCGGTCGATCGCGCCGAGCACCTGATGGCTCTGGGCCAGGCCCACATGGCTCTGGGGGACGCGGGCCAGGCCGCAGCAGCGTTCATGAAGGCGCTCGAGTTGGCGCCGGATCTGCCCGAGCTGCGCGAGGCGCTGGCCGAGGCCAACTCCAAGATGGTGGGGCAGGGGCCGGGCAAGGCGGCGCCTCTCATCGAGCAGGAGCGCGTGCTGCTCGCGGGTGCCACCTCTCCCGATGAACGCTTCGAGATCTTGTGCCGCATCGGCCACCTCCAGCGTGAGGAGTTGAACGACCAGAAGGCCGCCCAGAATACGTTCCAGCAAGCTCTTGCCCTACGTCCCAATGACCCGGAAATCCTGCACGAGCTGATGGAGATCTACACGCTCGAAGAGCAGTGGCTGCGCGCGGTGGATGTGCTGGAGCAACTCGTGCAGACCGAGTCGGGCAAGGACAAGGC
>PMZX01000502.1 GCA_003170035.1 Myxococcales bacterium
CTCCGACCGATGGTCCGGCGGTCGATGCCCCGGCGGTCACTCCGCTCGATGCCCCTGTCGATGGCCCCCCTGTCGATGGCCAGGCTGGCAATCCCGACGTCCGCTTGCCCGACGTGGCCCCTGCCACCGATGTGCGAGTGCCCGACAGTGCAATTCCCGACACTGCACACGACACCTTGGCCCCGGACGCGGGCGCAGATGCCCCGCTTGACGTGGGACCAGACAGTCCCGTCGACGCGGCGGCACCGGATGCTGCTTTGGACGCTGGCGACGGCGGTGGTTGTGAGGGCGATGCCTGCCATGAGTATACTTTCGAGGGCAGTGGCCTGGATGGTGGCCTCCCCGGCGGCTTCACCGCGTTGGGCGGAACAGGCACTTGGGACTTGGTCATGGACGGCAGCAACGTCGTTCTGCAAGGGACCAGCGCTGGCGTGACCTCCTTCGCCGAGGCGAATCTGCCCCCGGCCACTTCGACGGACCAGACCATCGAGGTCAACGTGCGGTTCCTTGCCGCCGGGGCAGGCAACTTCGTCCGAATCTGCGGTCGTTTGAACGCCGGCACCAATGATGCCTACTGTCTCGAAGTCAGCACGGAGGCCGGGGACGCGGGCTCGACCAGCGGGACCATGACCATTGACCAGCACGGTGGTGGTTCCATCTCAACCCCCCCAACACCGGTGACCAATCTAGATATCATGGTTGGCGAATGGCACACCTACCGCTTCTCGATCAGCGGTGCCGGACCAGTGACCTTGCAGGGGTACTTCGATGGCGCACTCAAGGTTAGCGGGTCCGACAACCCCGCCTCCTTCACCAACGGCACCGTCGCTCTCGGTGTCAGGGGCCTCACCGCTGATTTCGATAACCTGATCGTGACGACTCCGTAGGTCCTGGTTAGTGCTGTTCAAAACAGGCCTGGTTGCGCAAGCGGCCGGGCCTGTTTTCTATCCGGAGACCGGCTACGGCAGCCTGGACAGCCGGAAGGCACTGTGAATGCGCTTCTGTGCCTGGGCCGCCTGGGCCGAAGACACGACCAGCGAGATGTTCAGCTCGGATGAGCCCTGGGCTATCGCCACCACGTTGATCTCCTGCGAGGCCAGAGCCGAGAACACGCGCGCCGCTATGCCCGGCATGCCGGCCATACCCAGACCCACCACTGCGATCGTGGTCATGCCGGTCTGCACCTGGATGCCGTCCACGTCACGACGGGCGATCTCGTCGTGAAAGGCGCGGTCCAAGTGCTCCTTGGCGGCCCTGGCCTCCTTCTCGGGAACCGTGAAGCAGATGGACTGCTCGGACGAGGCCTGGGTGATGAGCGACACCGACATCCCGTGCGCCGACAGGGTCGCAAAGGTGCGCGCAGCCACGCCCGGCACGCCCAGCAGGCCACGGCCGGCCACCGTGATCAGAGCCTGACCCGAGACGGCGGACAGCGCCTTGACCGGATGACGGTCCGTGCTCTGGTGCGACGAGATCTCGGTACCCGGCGCGCTGGGCTCGGCAAACGGCCGCACATAGACCGGGATGGCCCTGCCCTGCACGGGGATAAGCGCGCGGGAGTGCAAGACCTTGGCGCCGTAGTAGGCCAGCTCGGCCGCCTCGCGCACGTGCAGTTGCGGGATCACGCGCGCATCGGGCACCACGCGCGGGTCAGCCGTGAGCAGACCCGGAACGTCTTTCCACAAGGTGACCCGGCTGGCCTCCAGCGCACGGCCGAGCAGTGTGGCGGTCAGGTCCGAGCCGCCGCGGCCCAGGGTGACCAGAGCCGGCGGCTGCCCGTGCTCCTTGTGCCAGGCACCCAGAAAACCAGGCACCACTGGCACCACGCCGCGAGACATGAGCGGCCGCAGTCGGGCGCGTACGGCCGCATCGGTATGCGCGAGGTGGGGTGCGGCGCCGCCAAACGGGCCGTCGGTATGGACCACTTCCAGCGCATCCACGACCTGGGCCTTCCCGCCGGCAGCGCTCAACACGGCACAGAAGATCTCCGCACTCAAACGCTCGCCGCGAGACACCACCAGATCGCTCGTGCGCGGGGTCAGCTCGCGCAGAGCCGCAAGGCCTCCTGCCAACATCTCGAGCTCGGCCATCGACTGTTCGACCACCGCAGTCAACTCGGCCTTGGCCCGCTGGCCGAGCGCCACCTGGCGCAGGACCACGCGATACTTCTCGCGCACGGCCTCGAGCGCGGTCGCGGTCTCGTCGCGATCGCCTGCGCGGGCATGGTCGGCCACTGCCAGCAGCAGATCCGTCACGCCTGCGGGGGCCGAACACACCACGGCCAAAGGCGCCGCACACGCCTTGGAGATGCCGGCCGCGCGCTTGTAGGCCGCGCCGTCCGCAAGCGACGCGCCGCCAAACTTGTAGACCTCGGGGAAACGGGGTTTTCGTGTCATGGCGAGGTGGCTTTTTACTACAGAGTCGCCACGCGGCCATGGTGAAAATCGGCACTCGAAGGTGCTAAGTTCCGGGTATGCGTCCCTACCGCGCTCATTTCCGCTGCATCACCCGTTGCCCTGGCGAGTACCAACTCGACGAGGTTCTCTATCGCTGTCCCAAGTGCGGCAACTTGCTGGAAGTCGTCCACGACATGGAGGCCCTCCAGCAGCGAAGTGCCGCGGAGTGGAAGAAGCTGTTCGAGGATCGCTACATGCGCACCGATTGGCCGCACGGCTCGGGGGTGTGGGGCAAGCGCGAGTGGGTTCACCCGCACATCCGCAACGAGAACGTCGTTTCGATGTACGAGGGCGGCAGCAACCTGTTCTGGGCCCAACGCTACGGCGCCAAGCTGGGCGTCGAGGATCTCTGGGTCAAGCTATGCGGCAACTCGCACACCGGGTCGTTCAAGGATCTGGGCATGACCGTGCTCATGTCAGCGGTCAAGCAGATGATCGCGGACGGCAAGCCCATCTCGGCGGTAGCCTGCGCGTCGACCGGTGACACCTCGGCGGCGCTCGCCGCCTACGCCGCGGCCGCCGGCATTCGCGCCATAGTCATCCTTCCGCGGGGCAAGATCTCCACCGCCCAACTCGTGCAGCCGCTGGCCAACGGGGCCACCGTGCTCGCCCTGGAAGGCAACTTCGACGATTGCATGAAAGTGGTGCAGCGTCTGGCCGCCGAGGAGGGCGTGTACCTGGCCAACAGCATGAACTCGTTGCGCGTCGAAGGACAGAAGACGGTGGGCATCGAGATCGTGCAGCAGTTCGACTGGCGCGTGCCCGACTGGATCATCATTCCCGGCGGCAACCTGGGCAACGTCAGCGCGCTCGGCGCTGGGCTCAAGATGATGCGCGAGCTGGGCCTGGTCAACAAGCTGCCGCGCATCTGCGTGGCCCAGGTGGAGGCTGCCAATCCGCTTTATCTCGCCTACAAGAATGGGTTCGACAAGTTCGAGCCCATGGTGCCGCAAACCACCCTGGCCTCGGCCATCCAGATCGGCAACCCGGTGAGCGTGAAGAAGGCCATCCGCACCTTGCAAGAATTCGACGGCGTGGTGGAGCAGGCGAACGAAACCGAGCTGGCCGACGCCGTAGCGCGCGCCGATGCCACCGGCATGTTCTGCTGCCCGCACACCGGCGTGGCGCTGGGCGCGCTGGAGAAGCTGGTGGCCGCGGGCACCATCCGGAGGTCAGATACCGTGGTGGTGGTCAGCACCGCCAATGGCCTCAAGTTCACCGACTTCAAGGTCGGCTACCACCAGGGCAAGCTGCCCGGCGTTCCCGTGTGCCAGTACGCCAACCACCCGGTCGAGGTACCGAACGACTACGGCAAGGTCCGCGACACGGTTCGGCGCCTGCTGGGGGCGTGAGGATCGGACTTCGATCCAGCCGCTTGTGCGCGGCAAGAATGTTCGGCCACGGCCACGGCCACGACTACGACTACGGCCACGATGCCGATTGTGACTGGGGCCTGGATGCCCTATTCTCAGCCTCGTCTCTGGAGGTTGGCCATGCGAACACGGTCAGTGCTGTTTGGTTTGGTTCTCGCCTCGCTATGGTGCGAATCCTGCCATGACTGCAACAGGAGCGCCTGCCAGGCCTACCAGCGGCCAGCCACAGCCAGCATCGGACAGGGAGTTGCGGGGATGGTCGCCTCCGAGTCCGACACCGTCCAGAACGATTGCCGGGAATGTGGCTTTGCAAGTGGCACCCTCGACATTTGGCTCACCAGTGGCCTGGTCCAGGACGCGGTCACCGCCGGTGCGATCGCGAGGACAACGCCTCTTGTCGCCATGCAGGCTGACGGTCACTACGAGATCGAACTGGCGCCGGCCGACTACCTATTGTGCGTCGACTCGGGAATGGGCGGGTGTGTGCCGTTCACGGTGGCGTCGGGCAAGGTCACGACAGTCAACGTGAAGAGAATAAACGGTCCCACCGGTTTCCTGGTGTTCGACGCAGGCAGCTCGGTGCCACGGCCCTCCCAGGTTCTCAACGTCACACCGTCCTCTTAAAGCACCGCCGCAGCGCCCCTGGCGGATGGCTCCTGTCCAAGACTGTGACGCTCGCCCGGCCGGGCGATGGAAGGTGGTCGTGGTCGTATACGTAACCGTGGCCGTGGCCGGACATTTCCCCACCGCAGCCAAGACGTTGAATCTCCCGTAGATTCCCGTATCTTAGCCGCCGGACATTCCCAATGCAGATCGCACTCTTCGACACGACCCTTCGGGACGGAACCCAGAGCGAGGGGCTTTCCCTCTCGGTCGAGGACAAGATCAAGATTGCCCGGCTGCTCGATGGATTCGGCATTCGCTACATCGAAGGCGGCTATCCCGGGGCCAACCCCAAGGACGAGGAGTTCTTTCGCCGCGCCTCCGAGCTGAAGCTGAAGCAAGCCCGGCTGACCGCCTTCGGCAGCACGCGGCGGACGGGTGGCACCGCCGCGTCCGACGCCAACCTGCAAGCCCTGGTCAAGGCCGGCACGCCCGCGGTGGCCATCTTCGGCAAGACGTGGCTTCTGCACGTGACTGACGTGCTCAAGACCACGCCGAAAGACAACCTCGCCATGATTGCCGACAGCGTGGCGTTCCTGAAGCAGCACGGGCTCGAGGTCGTCTTCGACGCCGAGCACTTCTTCGACGGCTTTCGCGCGGATCGCGAATATGCCTTGGCCGCGGTTCAGGCCGCTGCCCATGCCGGCGCGGACTGGATCGCTTGTTGTGACACCAACGGCGGAAACCTGCCCTCGACCGTGGCCGAGATTGTGCGCGAGGCGAAGAAAGTGCTGACCGTGCCCCTGGGCATCCACGCGCACAACGACAGCGATCTGGCCGTGGCCAATTCGCTGGCAGCGGTGGAGGCCGGCTGCACCATGGTGCAAGGCACACTCAACGGCTGGGGCGAGCGCTGCGGAAACGCCAACCTCATGTCTGTCATCCCGGCCCTGCAGCTCAAGATGGGCTTGGACTGCATCCCCAAGGAGAACATGGAGCGGCTCACCGAGGTCTCGCGCACGGCCAGCGAGATCGCCAACCTCCGCCCGCGCGCGCACGCGCCCTACGTCGGCGCGTCGGCCTTTGCCCACAAGGCGGGCGCCCATGTCGCCGCGGTGGCCAAGTCGCCGGTCACCTTCGAGCACATTCCGCCCGAAAAGGTGGGCAACAGCCGCCGCATCGTGGTGTCCGAGCTTTCCGGCCGCGGAAACATTCGCGCACGCGCCGCCGAACTGGGCGTCGAGTTGCGTGGCAACGAGACCGACCTGGTCGCCCGCATCAAGCAACTGGAGAACCAGGGCTACCAGTTCGAAGCGGCCGATGGCTCGTTCGAGTTGATGCTGCGGCGGACTCAGCCGGGCTACAGCGAGCCGTTCGAGGTTCTCGACGTGGTGGTGATCTCCCAGCGCCGCAGCAGCAGCGACATGTTTGTGGAGGCCACCGTCAAGATCAAGGTGGGTGATGAGATCTCGCATGTGGTGGCCGAAGGCTCCGGCCCGGTCGACGCCATGGACCACGCCTTCCACAAGGCGCTCGACCACCACTTCCCTGTCCTGCGCCAGATCCATCTGTGCGATTTCAAGGTACGCATTCTCGACCCCGACTCGGCAACCGCGGCGATAACACGGGTGCTGGTTGAATCCAGCCTCGGGAGTGACCGTTGGAGCACCATCGGTGTCTCGCAGAACATCATCGAGGCGAGCTGCGAAGCGCTCAAAGACGCGCTTGAGCTGCCGCTGGTTCGCGCGGCAAAAGCCTGAGTCAGCCTGCCCGGGCCAATAACCTTCAGCAATCGCGCGATAGCCCGCTTGTCGCGGGAAGCGGGAATAGGAGGCAGTCGCCCTTGGTTGCACGTCCGGGATCCGTGCGGTAGATGCATGACGTTATTCGTCACACGCAGCCTCAGCCGTACTCCTACATCCCGTGCCCATGCCAGCGTCCCACCATTCGCTGAAAACCGGCGCCGCTGCTCTTGTCGCCATCACGCTCGCTAGCCCTGCTGTGAGCCTGGCGGGCGATGACGCCGAGTCTTCTTCGCTTCCGGCCCATCTGGGAATGGCGGAGGCCTTGCGGCTTTTCCGCGAACGGGGCTTTGACCTCATCGTGGCGGACGCCATGGTGGACAGCACCCGCGGCGATGCGCAGATAGCTGGCGCCATTCCAAATCCCGCCATTTCCGGCGGCGTGGGTCGCTCGTTCGGTTTCAACAGCGCCCAGTGTCCCGGCTGCTCGGCCCTGGCCTGGAGCGCAGGGGTGTCCGACCAATCCGCTCTCTTCGACACGTTGTCGGGGAAGCGCGGCCTGCGTTCGCGCACGGCAGAGCTCGCCCTGTCGGTGGCGCGGCAGAACCGCGCCGATACCCAGCGCACCCTGGAATCCATGCTCCGCCAGCAGTATCTGGAGGCCGTATACGACCGTGACGCCCTCGACCTAGCGCACGAGTCGCAAGGCCGTCTCGGCCATGTCCTGGAACTCAACCAAGCTCGCTACCAACATGGCGCCATCTCGCAAGTCGATGCCCTCAAGGTCGAAACCGAGAAACTGGAAGCCGACCAGGAGGTGGAACGCGCGGAACTGGCCCTGGCCCAGGCCAAGTATCAGCTCGCCTTCCTGCTGGGCGTGCGCGGGCACGTGCCTGATTTCGAGGTCGACATCGATCTTCCGCGCTATCGCGTACCCAACGAGCTGGGCAATGCCACGGTTGACTCTTTGCTGGAGCGGGCTCGCAAACAGCGTCCCGACTTGGCAGCCGCCCACCTGGAGCACGACCGGGCGGGCGCGGCTCTCCGCTCGGCGGGACGCTTGCGCTTTCCGGACTTGGCGCTCTCGCTTGGCCTAAGCGGCCAAGGAGCTGGCAGCGACGTCAGCTCGCCGCCCACGATCTCGCTGGGGCTCACCCTCACCCCGCCGCTGTTCTACCGTTTCCAAGGGGAAGTGCAGAAGGCCCAGGCCGATCTGCGGGTGCAGGACACCCTTTTGGCCAAGACCGAGGCGCAGATCGTGAACGACGTGACCGTCGCGCTAGCCCAGTTCCAGTCGACCCGGCGCCGGGTGGAACGGGCCGAGCACGGCCTGCTCGATCGGGCGCGGCGCACGCGCGACCTCGTGCAGATCCAGTACGAAAAGGGTGCCGCGTCCCTGCTCGAATACCTGGATGCACAACGTATGCTGATAGACACCACCCAAGGCTACCTGCGCGATCTCGCCGACTACTGGCTGGCGGTCGTGCTCATCGGGGAAGCCGTGGGATTGGAGTTGGGGCCATGAACCACATCATTCCCGTCGCCTCTCTTTGCTTGGTCGTGGCCGTCGGGCCTGGCTGTCACCGGCGCGCCGTTGCCAAGCCGTCAGCGGTTCCGCCAAACACCGAGGTCTGGCTGGCGCCGGAACAGGCGGCCGCAGCCAAGCTGGTGGTCGAACCGCTGGAACCCCAGCCGGTAGGCGGCGTGGTGGTGGCGAGCGGCCGTGTGACCTTCGACGATCTGCACGTGGCGCACGTGCTGTCGCCGGTGACCGGCCGGGTGGTCAAGATCGAGGCCCAGCCCGGCCAGCGCGTGAAGAAGGGTGACACCCTGGCGCAGATCGAGTCTCCTGACGTGGCGACAGCGTTCTCCGACCTGGCCAAGGCGCAGGCCGACTTTGGCGCGGCCGAGAAGGATGCGAACCGCCAGAAGGAGCTATTCGACCTCCACGCCGGATCCCAGCGAGATTTTGAAAGCGCGCAATCCAACTTCAGCAAGGCCAGGGCCGAGCTGGATCGCGCGAGGAAGAAGACCCGCATCCTGCGCGGCAGCTCCTCCGATCGATCGGACCAAATGTACACCCTGCGCACTCCCATCGACGGCGAGGTCATCGCGCGCAACGTAAACCCCGGCGCCGAGGTGCAAGGTCAGTACACCGGAGGCACCGTGCTCGAACTCTTCACCATCGGTGAGTTGGACAGCGTGTGGGTGCTGGGGGACGTTTTCGAGATGGATCTCGGGCGGGTCAAGGCAGGCACCGCATGTTTGGCCGCTGTCGTGTCCTATCCCGGCCGGGTGTTCCGGGGTCGGGCCGATTGGGTTTCGGATACGCTCGATCCCGCGACCCACACCTCGAAGGTCCGCTGCAAGATCGCCAATTCCGACCGCGCCCTGAAGCCCGAAATGTATGCCACCGTGACCCTGCCGGTGGATCGCCAAGTCGCGCTCGCCATCCCGCGCAGCGCGCTTCTGCGCCTCGGCGATCAGACGGT
>PMZX01000487.1:0-4253 GCA_003170035.1 Myxococcales bacterium
GCAAAGCTCGCCGGCTCCCCACGCGATCAATGAGCCGTCTCGGTGGCGGCGTCTTTGTGAGAATCGGTTGCGTGAGATTGCAGCGAGACCGCGTTCCCCGTTGGGCGAGGATTTGCGGTAGGGTCGCCTCATGCGGGTGGCAATCTTTGGCGGCAGCTTCAACCCGCCGCATGTCGGGCACCAGTTGGTCGCGCTCTATGTACTGGAAACGGCAACGGTGGACGAGCTGTGGTTCGTTCCTTGCTGGAAGCATCCCTTTGACAAGGCGTTGGAGGCGTTTGTTGATCGTCTGCGCATGTGCGAACTGGCAGCCGCTGCACTTGGCTCACGCGTGCGCGTCAGCGACGTCGAGGCTCAGTTGGGCGGGGAGGAGAGCCCGACCCTGCTGACTATCAAGGGCCTGCAGGCGCGCCATCCGGAGCATGAATTTCTCCTGGTCATCGGCGCCGACCTGGAGTCGGAATTGCCTCTGTGGTACGGGGCGGACGAGTTGCGCCGCTCGGTGCGGATGTTGGTGGTGGGGCGCAGCGGTTTTGCCAGTGGTTCGCCGCTGGCCATGCCGGCGGTCAGCTCCACCGAGATTCGCGCGCGATTGCGAGCCAGCGAGGCGGCCGACGATCTGGTCCCCCGCAGCGTACTCGACTACATCCGCCAGCACGGGCTGTACGCGAAATAGTTATGGTGACTAGGCCAAGCACGTGGTCTGCAGCCGGCCACGGGCGTCGCAATGCAACCCGAGCCGGGTTCCGCGCCGCAAGCGACCGGATACTATCTCGGTGGCCAGTGGACTCTCCACCAGCCGCTCGAAAGCGCGGCGCAGCGGGCGCGCACCCAGGCTGCGATCGGGCTCGGACTGGAGCACCTGGGCTACCACGCTGGCGTCGATTGCGAACGAGATCCCGCGCTCGGCTTGCAGCCGGTGGCTGGATTCAACCGCAAGGCGCGCGACGATCTCACCTAGTTCGGATTCGGCCAGCGGCGCATAGCACAGAACCTCGTCGATCCGATTCCACAGCTCGGGGGGCAGGCGCGATCGCGCCAGAGCCTGGATGGTCGACACCGCGGGCGACCGGCTGCGCCGGTAGCACTCACTGCCCAGGTTCGAGGTCATCACGATGGCGCTGGCCGANNGATTCGGTGAGCTGTCCGCCGTTTTCGTGACCCAGGTAGCCGGGCGGCGAACCGATGAGACGCGCCACCGCGTGGGGCTCGCTGTATTCGGACAGATCGATGCGCACCAGGGCCGACTCACCGTCGAAGAGTGCCTCGGCGACGGCGCGCGCGGTTTCCGTCTTGCCCACGCCGGTCGGGCCGAGCAAGAGAAAGGAGGACAAGGGCCGGTGACCGCGAAATCCGGCGTAGCTCCGTCGCAGAGCTGCAGCGATCCTGCTGCGAGCCTCGTCGTGCCCTACCACCCGCTCGCGCAGGCGATCCTCGAGGTTGCGAAAACGATCATCGTCGTTGCGGAGCAGCTGGCTGGCCGGGAGCGCGGCTGCGTCGGCCACCACCTCGGCCACGCCGGTCTCGCCGACCATGTCATGACCAAGACGGGCGGCACGGGCCGCCGCGACCTCGGCGATGACCAGAGCGCGGCCGGGCTGCGCTCGTTCGCTGGGATAGCGGGGAGCGAGGCGCACGAGGGAGGCGCAAACCTCGTGCGCAAATGCCACGCCGGTGGCTTCCGCCATGGCTTCGAGCCCGGCTTCCACGATTTCCAGCAGGACCGAGGGCGAGAGGGACGGCAGAACGACCGTTTCCAGGCTGGTCGCGAGGTCAGGCGCCGCAAGCTCGATGCGCCGCACATCTGCGGGGGTCATGGTCATGACCCAGCGTCGGCCCGCATTCATCGTGCACAGGAGCTGCAACGGCCCATCGCTGCCTTCGGGGCCCAGCCACGCCGTGCCGTCAAGCACGATGGGAGCGGACAGGGGCGCACGGCGGTGAAGGGCCTGCAGCATCGCCCCGGGCGAGGTCATGGCGCCCAGATCTCCGGCAGGCACGAGTGGCTTTTCCGCCGATGCGGCGGAGAGTGCCGCCAGCAGAGCCGTGCGGCCGGAGCCGGGCTCACCCACGATCGCGATCACACGCGGGGTCTTGGCCTGCAGAAGATCGAGCACGCGGCCCACTTCGCGCTCCCGGTGCAGAACCGGAGTGCGCGGCGACTCCACTGGCAAGAGCTCCCAGCCAGATTCCTCGGCCGTCATAGGCCGAGTCTGTTCTGGCGAGGCAGGCGTCGGCTCAACCGCTTTGCTCTTTTCCCGTGCGGCCGGAACTGTGCCGCCTTGCGCGTCAGTGACCACGCCGCGCTCGGGGTTCTCGCCAGGGCCCAAGGCCTGACCGAGCGGTGCACGGCCGGTTCGTCGGTCGGCCGAGGGTCCCGGACCAGTGAGAGCTCGCAGGACCAGGGCCCTGACCTTTCCGGGATCGTGGCCGATTCGTCGCAAGGCCTCCGTACCCGATCCGCCCACGCGCAGGACGGCCAGGAGAAGGTGGAGGGATGAAGTCTGGCGGGCACCAACCCTCTGGGCGATACCCTGGGCCTCATTTTCGAGCCCGGCCAATTCGAGGTTCGTCTCGCAGTGCACCTTCGGGGCGACGGCATCGATCTTTGCCGCCCCAATCCCGCGTTCTCCAAGCAGGCGCGCAGCAGCGCCGCCGGCTCGCAGCAGGCCCAGCAACACGTCCAGCGAAGCTGCTGTCCGGCCGTCTGTCGTGGCCAAGACCCGCGCTTCGGCTAAGGCGCTTGTGTAGTCGGCACTGACACACGCGTCGGCCCCGGCCCCTGTGGGCGCGTTGGTCGAGGTACAAGCAGGGCAAGGCTCACCAGCCTGGAGCATCAACAAACACGGTATCAGGGTGGGCTGCGTCGTCAAAAAACCCCCAGCGGCCGAACCAAAAAGCGGCTAAAGTAAGCCATTCAAGCAACCCATCGCACGAGGGCCGCAATGTCCAAGTTGTACCGAGTTCCAGCGACCATTCTCTGCTTCCTTTTGTTCGCGACCGGGGCTGAGGCGGCGAAGCCAGAGGACGTCTTCAAGGGAAGAATCATCATCACAGCCAACCGGCTCCCCACGCGATTCGGCTCGCAGGGGGCATTTGTTGCCGCCGTGCGCAGCCAATCGATCGACAAGGTCTGGCCCAAGGAGGAAAAGGGCAACGATCACGCCGTGTGGAAGCTGGAGTACATCGCGTTCTTTGCCCAGCCGCTCAACGACAACGAGATTACGGTCAAGTTCTGGGAGATTGGCCCTGGTCAACAGCGCTACGTGGCGGGCGATGAACAGTACATGCGCGAAAAGGGGAGTCGAATCTTCGCCTCGAGTATCGAGTTGGCGAAGCCCGAGTTCGAGACCAACAAGAAGTACAGCATGACCATCGAGCGCGGCAGCCGTGTGCTGGCGCGTACCGAGTTCTGGCTGCGCGGCAAGGGCTCAAACTACAGCGGCAAGGTCGAGTTCTCCGACGAGGAAGCCAAGCTGCGCTGACAGGGGCGAAAGCGGGCGCGGGTCGTCGAGCTGCGCACTGTCTGGAAAGAACACAACATGAATCGTTGGATGAAGAAATCCCTGATCGCCGGTGTGGGACTGTGCATGTTTTCCGGATGCAGGGGCAGTGACAACGAGGACATGCTCCGCCGAGTCAGCCAGGCCAACGACAAGGTGGTGGCGTGCCGAAGCGAAGTGAACGACCTTAAGAATCAGGTCGCCGACCTCAAGCGCCAGATCGCCGAGGCTGCGGGGAACCCCAACCGTCTGCAACTCAACGATCCCGAGATTCTCAACCTGATCGCGGACCTGCGAAAACAGAAGCGCGCCTCCGGCGTTGATCGGAATGGGCTGACCATCGGCAGGGGCGATCTCAAGCCTCAAGATGCCAGCCGCGTGGTCAAGCAGAACGCACAGGCCATGCAGGTGTGCTACGAAAGGGCGCTCAAAAGGAACTCTGCACTCCAGTACCAGATGGGATTGGCGCTCGTGGTGGAATTGACCGTCAAGCCGACGGGCGCGGTCAAGGAAGTCAACGTCAGGCCGTCCGTCGATGCCGACATGACGTCGTGTTTTCAGACCGCGGCGATGCGCTGGAAGTTTCCGACCTTCGGCGGCGAATCGGTCGTGGTGGCGCAGAAGGTGACGCTGACTCCGAAGACCTAGCCTCTGCGCGTTTCCGTACTTCAGTGGCGGCGGATTCCCACTGCCTCTCGGCGGAGCGTGGATCGCGGTGTCCCTTAGTATCCGGCCGACAAGCCGGGCTGC
>PMZX01000487.1:4327-5268 GCA_003170035.1 Myxococcales bacterium
CGGATGGCCTGACAGAGCTTCTGGTAGCGCGCCTCCACGGGATGGTCGTAGGTGCGCGGGCGTCGGCCGCGATCGTTCACCGTGAGTCGGGTCGTGGTGACCTCGGTGGTGTCGACGCCCATGCTTCGCGCCAAGGCGTAGTACAGGACACCGATGCGATGCGGGTAGTGTCGGGCTGGCCCGTGATCGATGTAGTGAGGACCGTGGTTGTAGTGGGCCCAGTAGGCGTGGGTCTTGTGGGCACAAGGAATGGATTTTTGGCGAACGACGAGCCGGCCCTTGTCGTCGCGTGTGCGGACCTTCACCGTGGTGACACCGCCACCGTCGCGATAGTGGGCCAACTCGCGCGCACCGAGCGCGATGTTGGTCGCTGGGCGCATGACTTCCTTCCACGCCATGCCCCGCACATGTCCGTTGGTGCAGCGGCCCTTCTTGTCGACGATGCAGCGGATTCCCATGAGACCGCCGTCCTTCGCATAGACGGCTCCGTTGCGCACGGTGGTGCGGAAGGTGGTCTCGTTCATATCGCTCTCGTTGATCATGACCGCAAGGATGAGCGCCGGCGGTACTTGATATTTCTCGGCGGACTCCAGAACGGCGTGAGCGATCTTCTGGCAGAACACTGGTTTCCACGCGGACGCGCGCCAACGCACGCGCTCCTTGACGGCACAGATGGTGTTGGCCAAACAGTCCTCACTCGGCATGCCTCGCTCGGCTTGCTCGGACGGGGCGGCCGCGGGCGCGTCGCTTTCAGTGCGCGGGACCGCATGGGTCGGAAAGGCCACAGGCAAAGCCATGGCGCCGGCGAAGACAGCGACGGCACCGCGGTTTTGGTATTGACCGATTTGAGACAACAAGGCGAATCCTCGCGACTTGTGGTTTTCTGTGGCGACCTGGGCAATCCGGCCAAGTTCACGAGCCTGCCAGCAGCGGGCCCGGAA
>PMZX01000211.1 GCA_003170035.1 Myxococcales bacterium
AGGTAGGGCGGGACCAGTCCGGCGGCTGTGCTGCCGAGAGTGAGTAGAAGGCCAAGCACCAAGGCGGCGATGTGAGCGCGGGCGAAGCGAAACAGGCGGAAGATCGAGCGCACGTTGGCCGGCGTAGCGGGCTTCTCGCCCTCGGGCACCAGCACCTCTTCACGCGCGTTCGCTCCCCCTGGCCCCTGACCCGTGGCCAAGCGTTGGAAGGCATCGGCCAGATCGCGGGCGGCGCCCGCCCGGCCCACGGTGTGATACCAGCAGTGAAGGCGCGTGTTCGTGCCAAGGGCCTCGAGAGTTCCCAGGCCGCCGCGGTCGCGTGCCAGCAGCCGCTCCACCTGGGCTAGCGGCCACGCGACCAGCTTGGCGTCCGGACTTTCTCTCGCCAGCAAGCGGCGGTCGGTGAGCACCACCAGCCCGTCGCTGTACTTTAGCCGGCCATCNNGCACGATGCCGCGCAAGGGCTCAGACAGTTGGTTGCAGGTTGTGTCGAATTCGGTCAAGGTGCGCTGCTTCTGCCCCCATCGGGGTAGGTTCTTCGCCGCGGTCGACGAAGTTCGGTCCAACATACACCAGGGCTTTCCCCATGACACAGCTGGATCAATCTTTTGGACGTCAGGTCGCCCCGGTCATTCAGGAACCCCATATGGAAATCCGCAAGATGAGCAGTTCGAAGTACCTGACCAGTATCCAAGCGGGTACTGAGATATTCGTCGGTACGGGACGACTGGACACCGACGACTACTACTGTACCATTCAGTAACACGGTATCGTTCCGCACGCAGGGGAGCCACCTGTTGCTCGCCCGGCCGTCCAAGAGGTTAAGTGAGACCATGACCGCAAATCACCGCACGCACCGAAGCCGAAACGATTCGCAACTGATCCGCCGCCTCTTCGGCTGGATTTGCGGATGCGCGATCTGTGCGGCGTGGGGATGTGGCGCACGTACGCCTTTGGATTGGCCCGGCGAAGGGCCTAGCGCCCCTGGCGGGGGAAACGGGGGCGGAATGGGCGGCACCCCCACAGGATCGAGTGGCGGCGTATTCGGTTCGGCTGGCCCGGGCAGCGGCATGGGCGGCAGCGCTGTTACAGGCGGCGGCGGAAGCGGCGGTGTTTCAGTCGGCGGAGCTTCTGGCACGTCGGCGAGCGGTTCGCCGATGGGTGGCACGGGTGGCAATCCCGCGACGGGCGGGCGCGGCGGAGCTAGGGGCACCGTGTTCACGGGCGGCGCCCCTGGAATCGGCGGTACTGGCGGCAGCCCCGCGACGGGCGGGCGCGGCGGAGCTGGGGGCACCGTATTCACGGGCGGCGCCCCTGGAATCGGCGGTACTGGCGGCAGCCCCGCGACGGGCGGGCGCGGCGGAGCTGGGGGCATTGTGTTCACGGGCGGCGCCCCTGGAGTCGGCGGTACTGGCGGCAGCCCCGCGACGGGCGGGCGCGGCGGAAGTGGGGGCAGCGGGCTCACGGGCGGCGCCCCTGGAATCGGCGGTACTGGCGGCAGCCCCGCGACGGGCGGGCGCGGCGGCACCGCAGGCACTGTGGGCTTGGGCGGCCAAAGCGGAATGGCAGGAAGCGGCGGAGCTGCCGGGAAACCCGGGAGCGGCGGCACCGGCGGTATCGGTGGTACGGCCGGCGCGGGCGTGGCGGGCGCAGCGGGAAACCCAGGCATCGGCGGCTCGTCTGGTCTCGGGGGCGTTTCCAGCACAGCAGGCGCCCCTGCCGTCGTTTGTCCACCGCCCCCGCCGGGCCTCGACATGATCGATGACATGAACGACGGGGATCGATTCATCTTGCTCGGTCGAGGCCGCAGCGGCGCGTGGATGACCAGCGGCGACGCCACGCCCGGCGCCACCATGTCGCCCGCCCCGGGCGGCAATTTCACCATGACCGACACCGGCGACCCGTGCCGCAAGAGCGCGGTTTACGTGCAGGGCTTCGGATATGCCCTAAGTGGCGCGTCCTTTTCTGTGGGGCTCGGCAGCCCGTACAATGCGTCTGCCTATCGCAATCTCACTTTTTGGGCCAAAGTGGATCCAGGGACCACGCCGCGGTTGCGTGTGTCTCTCCCCGACAAGGACACCCATCCCGACGGCGGCATTTGCCAGTTCAATGGGTCGGGGACGAATTCGTGTTGGGATCATTATGGCCTCCGGGTGGCCTTCACAACCGAATGGGCCCAGTACACCATTCCGTTTTCGTCGTTGACCCAGAACGGTTGGGGAAACCTCGGGACAGCATTCGATCCGGCCAGCGTGTACCAAGTCGATTTCGAAATTCCCGTTAACGCCAATTTTGGCATTTGGATCGACGACCTCGCCTTCTTGCCGTAGGACAAACGTAGAGAGCGTGGAGCCCCACGATGGTCGTGCGCGAAGAGCACCGGATCTAGCGGCTTGCTAGCGTGGCTTCAGCGTGATTCCGATGCATAGGTTGACCGCGACCACTGGCACGAAAAGTGGAAAGAAGCTTCGGTGCTCGATGCTGAAGTGGGGTGCCAGAACCTCGAGGATCTCGTCCGGCTGGTTGATGTGCTCACGCTCGATGAACCAGCGATAGGGCTGCTTGTATCGCCGCTCGAAAATGCGCTGCGCGGAAATGCGCCGGCACATCCCATAGGCCAGGCCGCCCTCGCAGGGGATGACGATCTGGAAACGTCCCCGCTCGGGGCGACACAGCCGATGCATCTCCTGCACCGCCGCCGGTAGATTCGGCAGATGCTCCAGCACGTGAACGGCCACGATCCGGTCGAAGCAGCCGTCCTCGAAGTCGAGTCGCTGCTGGCAGTCACCCACGCGGGCCTCGATGCCGGGGAAGCGTCGTGCGATCTCGGCCGCCATGTTGGGCCGCAGTTCCAGCGCCACGTAGCCCTCGCGCTGTGCTGGCGTCAGCCGTTCGTACTCGAGGTGCTCGCCCAGCCCCGCGCCGATCTCGAGCGTCCGGTGGAACTCGGCCGGCGCATGGTCCACCGGGTAGCGGTGGCTGAAGCGATCGACCACACCGTACTTCTGCGGCAGTACTTCGTGCCAGTGGTGCATGAAGTCGTCGCGGATCCGCTCCTGCTCTACCGTAAGCGGCGGGAAGATCTTGGGCCACTTGCCCGGAGCGGAGTCAACCCTAGACGTCATGGCGTGATTGCGCTCGATGCCGTCCATGCGTGGCACAACGGCTCGATTGTCGAGTTCTCCATCGGCTGGCGACAGCCTACAAGAGGGCCTGTTTCGATGCAATTGGCACCCATCCGGCAAGAGGGCTTGACTCAGTCGGGTGGATCTCAGAGCATCTCGGCGTGACACTGCACCATGAGGTTGCCGGCGGCGACAGTAGCTGGATGGGCGTCCATCTCCGCATTTTCGATCGTCGGACCTCCCGTCCCCGGGTTCGAGAGCCGCACTCATGAACGTTTGCGTTCTTGGCCTCTGGCATCTTGGATCGGTCACTGCGGCCTGTCTTGCCGATGCTGGTTGCGACGTGACCGGCCTCGATGAGGCGGAAGACGTGATCGAGACCCTGAACGAGGGGCATGCGCCGCTGTTTGAACCAGAGCTCGACGACTTGATCGGCAAAGGAATTGGCGCGGGCCGTCTGCGCTTCACCACCAACGCGGCGGAAGCCGTCAAGCACGCATCCGTGCTGTGGGTCGCGTTCGACACGCCGGTGTCCGAGGACGATCGCGCCGACGTCGACTATGTCGTGTCGCGTGTGGAGAAGCTCCTGCCGCTCCTCGGACCGGGGACGCTGGTGATCGTGTCGTCACAGCTACCGGTCGGCTCGGTTGGCGCACTCGAGCGACGGTGTGGACGCAAGGAGATCTCCTTTGCCGCCTTGCCGGAGAACCTGCGTCTGGGCAAAGCGATCGAAGTCTTCACCAAGCCTGACCGGGTCATCGCGGGGGTGCGCGGCGATCGCGACCGCGCAACGATTGCGAAGATGCTCGCACCGCTGACCGATCGTATTGAATGGATGTCAGTCGAATCGGCGGAGATGACCAAGCACGCGATAAACGCCTTCTTGGCCACGTCCGTCGTCTTCATCAACGAGATTGCAACGATCTGCGAAGGGGTGGGCGCGGACGCCAAAGAAGTGGAACGCGGCCTGAAGTCGGAATCGCGCATTGGACCACGGGCCTACCTTTCGCCTGGTGCGGCCTTTGCGGGTGGGACTCTGGCGCGGGACATCGCCTTTCTCAATGAGCTGAGCGCGAAGGCCGGCCGACAATCGCCGCTTCTTTCGTCGGTGAAGACGAGCAACGATCTGCACAAGGGATGGACACGCCGCAAATTGCAGATGCTTCTGGGCGATTTGCGGGATCGAACCGTGGGCGTCTGGGGGCTGACCTACAAACCGGGAACCGACACATTGCGACGCTCCAGTGCGATCGAGCTCTGCCGCTGGCTCCACGATCAAGGAGCGCGGGTGGTTGCCCATGATCCTGCGGTCAAATCGTTGCCCCAGGAACTGCAATCGATCATCAAGCTGCAGAACTCGCCAGCGGGCGCGGCGAGCGGTGTCGATGTGCTGATTGTGGCAACCGAATGGCCGATGTATCGCGAGGTCGCCCTCGACATTTTTTTCGGACTGACGGTTGTCGATGCAAACCGATTTCTCCGCGACAAGCTCGAAGGCCACGCGGCGGTCCGCTACGTGACCATCGGAAAGGGAGCAACATGACGGGCAGGCTGCAGGGGCGTGCGGCCATCATCACCGGCGCCAATCAGGGGCTGGGCTTGGCGATCGCGCAGGCCTACGTCAGCGCCGGCGCGAACCTGTTTCTTTGCGCACGGGATGCCACGAAACTCGCGGCCGCGGTGAACAGTTTGCGGGGATCGGCGGCCCCTGGGCAGACCATCGTGGGTGAGGCGGCGGATGTATCGCAGCAGGCGGACGTCGCGAGAGTGGTGGCTCACGCCGCAGACGCATGCGGAGCCGTGCAAATCCTGGTGAACAACGCGGGGATCTATGGGCCGCTGGGGCGCATCGAGGATATCGAATGGAGCGACTGGGTTCGGGCCATCGAGATCAATCTGCTGGGATCGGTGCTGATGGCTCGGGCCATCCTGCCGCACTTTCGTGCGCATCACTACGGCAAGATCATCCAGCTTTCCGGTGGTGGGGCGACGAATCCCCTGCCTCGCATCAGCGCGTATGCCGCAACAAAGGCGGCGGTAGTCCGATTCGCTGAGACGCTTGCTGAAGAGGCGCGCGAGGATCACATTGATGTCAACTCCATTGCTCCCGGCCCGCTCAATACGCGCCTGCTCGATGAGGTGCTTGAGGCGGGGCCCGAGCGGGTAGGTGAGTCGTTCTATGCCAGGGCGGTGAAGCAAAAGGAAAACGGTGGCGCGCCGGTTGAGCGCAGCGCTGCGCTGGCGGTCTTCCTGGCTTCCGCCGCCAGCGACGGCATTACCGGCAAGCTTCTCAGTGCTATCTGGGATCCCTGGGAGACGTTGACCAGTCACAGAGACGAGATGAACAGCGACATCTACACCCTGCGGCGGATTGTGCCCAAGGACCGCGGCTTGCCTTGGGGAGAGAGATGACCGGCCGAACTAGATGAACTCGCACACGTACGCGGCCGGCTGGTCAGCGCGAATGTCGAATCCAGTCTTCGCGGGAATCTCGAAGGCCGTGCCCACCGGGTAGTGCTTCCATTCGCCGCCGGGCAGGCGCGCGGCGAGTTCTCCACTGACGACCGTCATCCGTTCAGCGCCGCCGGTGTCGAAGTGAAACTCCCCTGGCTGTACGACGCCCGCGGTGGCGCGACGTCCGTTGCGCTCGAAGCCGAGACTTTGAACCTTGCCCTCGAAGTAGGTGTTGTGCTTGGTCATGTGCAACAGACTACTCGAAGACCGGCTGGCGTGTCTTCACAACTGAACAGGCCGGCTGTGCGCGAGATCCGCGAGGTCCTTGCAGCCGCCGCCCGGCCGGCCCGGGCGGTCGCCCGCGGCCAGCCCCCGGGCCGGCTCACCAGCGCCGGACATGACGGGCGGCAGCGTCACCGACGTGGCGGTGGTCGACACGCATTCAGCGGTTGACCGGCGGAGCGCGACCTCCCTATGATCCGGGCCTGACCTTCCCACCTGAGATCTCCATGCCCTGCCTGCTTTCGATCGTGGTGCCCGTCTACAACGAGGAGCAAACCCTGCCGCGATTTTTGGAAGGAATTCGTGCGGCCCTGCAGCCCGTGACGCAGGACTATGAAATCATCTTCGCGGCGGATCCCTGTGGCGACGGCACCATCGACCTGATACGGCAGGAGCACGCGCGCGATCCGAGGATCAAATTGCTGCTGTTTTCGCGCCGCTTTGGCCAGCCCGCAGCCACCCTGGGCGGCCTGGCGTACTCCAGCGGGCAGGCCGCGGTCGTCATCGACTGCGACCTGCAGGATCCCCCGCGGCTCATCGCGGAAATGGTGCGGCTGTGGCGTGAAGGCTACAAGGTCGTGGTTCCGCAACGCCGGTCGCGCCAAGGTGAGACGCTTCTCAAGCGCATCATCTCGTACGCCGGCTACTGGGCGATCAATCGCATTGCAACCGTGCCCATCCCGCGCAACACCGGGGATTTTCGCCTGATGGACCGGCGTGTGGTCGAGGAGATCGTCAGGCTCAAGGAAAGCCATGGCTTTCTGCGCGGCCTGACCAGTGTCGTGGGGTTCAAGTCGATTCTGCTCCCATTCGATCGAGATGCGCGCGCAGCCGGGCAGGGCAAGTACAATCGCCTAACCGGCAGTCTGCGCATCGGGTTCAACGGCATCATCGCCTTCTCGGATGCGTTGCTCAGCCTGATGGTCGTGGCAGGCTTGGCCATGTCGCTCCTGGCCCTGCTGGCTGTGCCGGTGGTGGCCTACTTGAAGGCCAAGGGGCTCTACATGTTCGCCCAGGGTCTGGCGACGACCTGTATTCTGATGCTGTTTCTGGGCGGCATTCAGCTGATGAGCATGGGAGTGCTGGGTGCGTACATCGGCCGCATCTATGACGAGGCCAAGCGGCGGCCCAAGTTTATCGTCGAGGAATCACTCGGGTTGTCCGAGCCGGTGCAGAGATTGTCCGAGACTGGAACGGAACGACCGCGAGGGCCCCACGCGGCCCTTCCGGAGGATGGCAGAGACTTCTGATGAAGTACGTTGTCACGGGCTGCGCGGGATTCGTGGGCAGCAGCCTTGCGGACCGACTGCTTGCTGACGGCCACCAGGTGGTCGGCTATGACAACTTCGCGACCGGACGGATGGAATTTTTGTCGCAGGCTCTCGACCACAAGCGCTTCCGCTTGTTGCGCGGGGATGTGCTTGACCTGGAAACTCTGACCGCGGCCGTGGTGGGCGCGGATGTGGTGATGCATCTGGCGGCCAACGCCGACGTGCGCTTCGGAACCGAGCACCCGCGCAAGGATCTCGAGCAGAACACCATCGCGACCTGGAACGTGCTCGAGGCCATGCGGCAGGGGGGCGTGAAGCGCATAGCCTTTTCGTCGACCGGCTCGGTCTACGGGGAGCCACAAGTCTTTCCCACGCCCGAGGATGCGCCCTTTCCCTTGCAGACGTCGCTCTATGGCGCGTCTAAGGCCGCGGGAGAGGCCTTGATTGCCGCCTACTGCGCCGGATTCGGAATGCGTGGGTGCATCTTCCGGTTCGTGTCGATCCTGGGCGAACGCTACTCGCACGGACATGTCTTCGACTTCTACAAGCAACTGGTCGAGCACCCCGGTCAGTTGCACGTGCTGGGCAATGGTCAACAGCGCAAGTCCTATCTCTACGTACAGGACTGCCTGGACGCCATGCTCCTGGCCATGGACAAGGCGAGCGGCCCGGTCGATGTGTTCAATCTCGGCACCGATGAATTTTGCAAGGTCAACGACTCCATCGGCTGGATCACCGGCCATCTGGGGCTGCGTCCCGGGTTGACCTACGCAGGGGGCGAGCGTGGATGGATTGGCGACAGCCCGTTCATCTTTCTCGACTGCGCCAAGATCCGGAAGCTAGGCTGGGCGCCCAAGCTCACCATCAAGCAAGGCATTGAACGCACCCTGCAGTTCCTGCAGAACAACCCATGGGTCCTGGATCGGAGGTAGCCGTGCACGCGCGTGAGAGACAGTTCATGGTCAGCGGCGGCAGGGGCGGGCTGCGAACCCGCAGGGAACGGGCCGCATGATGAACGTGGGGATCGTGGGCTGCGGGCTGATCGGGCGCAAGCGCGCACAGGCCCTGGGCGCAGGGAAATTGGTTTTGTGCGCGGACGCGGTTTTCGAGCGTGCGCAGGCGCTGGCGGCCGCACATGGTGGGCAGGCGGTGGCAGACTGGCGCGAGATGGTCAAGCGGCCCGAGGTGCAGATGGTGGTGGTGGCGACCACCCACGACTGGCTGGCGCCCGTGACCTTGGCCGCGGTCGAGGCGGGCAAGCATGTNNGGCGTGCTGGTGCGGGTGGGGTTCAACCATCGCTACCATCCGGCCCTGCGCAAGGCCCACGAGATGTTCGCCGCCGGAGCCGTGGGGCCCCTGATGTACTTGCGGGCGCGCTACGGGCACGGCGGCCGGGTGGGCTACGACAAGGAGTGGCGGGCGCGTCCCGAGGTGTCGGGCGGTGGCGAGCTGATCGATCAGGGCATGCACCTCATCGATCTGGCCCGGTGGTTTGCCGGGGAGTTCGTCCAGGTCGACGGGCTGGCGGGCCGCTGGTTCTGGGACATGCCGGTGGAGGACAATGCGTTCCTGCTGCTGCGAACCGCAGAGAAGAAGGTGGCCTTCATGCACTGCAGTTGCAGCGAGTGGAAGAATCTGTTNNCTCACCCACTACCGCATGCTGCCGGAGATGGGGCCGCCCGACACGGCCTCCTGGGACTATCCGCGCGGTGACGATTCCTGGGCAGCCGAGGTGGCGGATTTCTACCAAGACGTGGTCTTGGGGCGGCAGCCCGCACCGGGGCTTTCGGATGCCATGGCCGCGCTGCGGGTGGTAGAGCGAATCTACGAGGTGTCCCAGTCATGATCATCGTCAGAAGCCCTTTGCGCATCACTCTGGGAGGCGGGGGCACGGACCTGCCTTCCTACTACCGGAAACACGGCGGCGCTCTCATCTCCGCCGCCATCGACAAGTACGTCTACGTTTCCGTGATCCGCCCGTTCACGCCCGGGATCTTCCTGAAGTACTCACATCTGGAACACGTCGATCGCGTGGATGAGGTGCAACACCCCATCATGCGCGAGACCTTGCGCACAATGGCCCCGGAGCCGTGGCAGATCGAGATCACCACGCTGGCCGACATCCCTTCGGGTACGGGATTGGGTTCCTCGGGGGCGTTCACCGCCGCGCTGGTGAAAGCCTTGAGTGCGTTCGAGAAGAAGCCGCTGGAGACTGGCGAGATTGCGCGTCTGGCCTGCGAGATCGAGATCGATCGCCTGGCGTCACCCGTGGGCAAGCAAGACCAGTACATCTCGGCCTACGGGGGCATCACTTGCTTCCAATTCCAACCCAACGACGAGGTGGAGGTGACTCCGCTCAAGTTGAGTCCCCAGACACTCTTCGATCTCGAGGACAACCTGGTGCTCTTCTTTACCGGGTTCGATCGAAGTGCCAGCGCCATCCTGCAGGATCAGGACGCGCGCACGCGCAAGGACGAGGCGGCGGTGATCGAAAACCTGCACTTCGTCAAGGAGCTCGGGCTGCGCAGCCAGCGTGCGCTGGAAGCGGGTCGGTGTGCGGAACTCGGCGAGATCTTTCACGAGCACTGGGAGGTCAAGAAGCGCCGATCGGGCGCCATGTCGAACCCCAAGATCGACGCGTGGTACGCGCTGGCTCGGGCCAACGGCGCGATCGGCGGGAAACTCGTTGGGGCCGGGGGCGGTGGATTTCTGATGTTCTACGCGGAGAATCGCCGAAGGCTGGGGCGGGCCATGGCCGAGGCGGGGCTCGAGGAGTTGCGCTTTCGTTTCGATTTCGACGGCACGCGGATCTTGCTCCAATGACGGTTGCAGAGCAGGCTCCGACGGAGGCATCGCCGGTCATTTGAATGCGCCAACAAGACGCACCGCCCCAGGGCACAGCACCCGTCACGGTCGGCCGTGACGATTCTGATCGCGAGCTCGAAGTTTCAGACATCGAGTTTCTATCCGTCGAAGAAGCAGGTGCGCTGGCAGATTCGGACGCCGGGGCGACGGTGCCGCGGCGCCGTCCTTTTCTGGACATGGGGCCGCGGGAGTTAGGGGTCCTGGCGCGTGCGACCTTCGTGCTCTGCCTGTGCGGCTTTTCCCTGGCCGCCTTCGTCGTGCAGTTGTTCGGGAGCAAGTGGATTGTCGGCTTCGTGGGGGCGAACACCGCTCCTACGCCCTTGCGCAACCGCATGCTGGCTTGGATCGTCGAGGGCACCGGGGCGGGGTTCTTGCTGGTGCTGGCCCTGTGGCCCTGGGGCCGGGCCAAGGCGCGNNGCTTCGCCTATCCCTTGTTGAGGGTTGGCGAATGGGATGCCTTTCCCCGGATCGCGGCGATCGCCGTGGTCGCTGTCGTGGCGGAGTTGTGCTTTCGCACGGCCATTTCTGAGATCTCGGCTGCGCGGCTCAGGGTCGCACGCTGGATGTGCGCGGCGGCTGCGGCCTGGTCCCGGCTTCTGGATCGGGTCCGGCTTCCTCTGTCGACCGAGCTCATCCTGGTGCTGCTGGGAGCGGTTGGCTACGCGATCTGGATGAGCACCTACACGATCATCAACCACCGTCACTTCGGGACGATGGCGTTCGATCTCGGGGCGTACAACAACATGTTCTACAACGCCTTGCACGGGCATCCCTTTCGTTGCACGGCGATTTTTCGCCAGGCGGCGAACTGGTCGATGTTGAGCACCCACGCCGAGTTCACCATGTACGCGTTGTTGCCCTTCTATGCCCTTTACCAGAACTCGGAAACCTTGCTCGTCTTGCAGGCGGTGGCGCTGGCCAGCGGCGCGATACCTGTCTATCGATTTGCCGCCCGGCGCATCCCGCGCTCCATGGCCTTGCTGCTCGCCTTCGCCTATCTGTTCTATGCGCCGATGCACCAGGCGAATTTCTACGACGTTCACTTTCAGCCCTTCGGTGCGGCCTTCACCCTCTGGGCACTGGACTTCCTGGATTTGCGGCGTTTGGCTCTGTTTTCGGTGTTCTTCGCGCTGGCCATCGGCTGCCGGGAAGACATCCCGGTCGGGTTCGTCGTGGTCGGGGCCTACCTGATCTTGGCCGGACAGAGGCCGAGGGCGGGCGCGCTTCTCTGCGCTGTATCGGCCGCCTACTTCGTCCTCATCAAGTTCGTCCTCATGCCGCGCTTCGGGCAGTGGTGGTTCAGCGACCTCTACAAGGATCTCTACCCAGTGGGCGAGAATTCGTATGGCGGCGTGGTCAAGACTCTCATCACGAATCCAGCCTACGTATTCAAGACGCTGATCACGACCGAGAAGATGACCTTCTTCCTGCAAACCGTCGCGCCGCTGGCCTTCTTGCCCCTGCGCCGTCGCCTGCTATGGATGAGCCTTTTGCCAGGCGCCATGTTCACCTTGCTGACCACGGCCTACGGCCCCACCGTCGAGATCAGCTTTCAGTACGTTTGCTACAACATTCCTTTCCTCTTCCTGGCCGCGGCCCTGGCGCTGGCCCTGATGGGGCAGGGCAAGGCGGCGCGCATCCAGCAATGGGGAGCCGTGTGTGCGATGGCCGTCGCCACTTTGCTCGCGACCAACGTCTGGGGAGCCGTGCCTCCCAGCAGCAAGTTCAAGGGGGGCTTCGCCAACATCGGAGAGTTCAGACCGGTCACGGCAGCGGAGCGACAGAAGCGGCGGGACCTGCGCGAGCTGGCCGCCATGGTGCCCAAGTACGCTGCCTTGGCGGTCAGCGAACAGGAGCATCCGCATGTGTCGTCGCGGTTGAAGTGCTTCGATCTGCGCGACAGCCACGACGGGGCCGACTACATCCTGTACGCCGAGGACAGTGCAGGATTCGGTGCGGACAGTGCCAGGCGCGCCATGGCCAGCGGCGAGTACGAGGAGGTGGTCCGGCGCGCGGCTTCCAGGTTGGTGCTGCTGCGCAAGAAGCCGAAGTAGGGAAGATCCGCGCGCTCGCGGGCGCGACAGGATGCCACTTATCGCTTCATGACTGGTTGACAGTCGCGAAGTCGATCCAGCCGTTGGGCACGCTGACCTCGAGCAGCTTGACCCGACAGCGGTCGCCAACGTCGAGTCCCTTTTGCCCCCGCACTACTTTGCCTTCCACGGCCGGACGGAACAGGCGGACCCAGGTGCCCTTGTCCGAGGCGCCGGTGACGATGGCGTCGAAGGTCTGCCCGATGCGGTCTGAAAGCAGGGCCGCGCCCGCGGATTTTCGCACCTGGCGTTCGACCTTGTCTGCTTCGTTCTCGCACTCCGTGCAGTGGGCCGCCAGGGCCTCGAGGTCGCCGAGACCGGGCACGGCCGCGCCGGACAAGGCAGCCTTGAGCAGCCGGTGGGTGACCAGGTCGGGATAGCGCCGGTTGGGGGCCGTGGAATGGCTGTAGTCCCGCACGGCCAGGCCGAAATGCCCGAGCGGCGTTTGGCCCGGCATTTCCAGCACGTACTCGCCCCGACCCATGAGTTTCACGACCGTCAGCGACAGGTCGGGAAATCGCAAGGGATCCTTGACCTTGCGGTCAGAGAGGAACTCGTTGAGCGCCTTCGAATCGGGGTCATCCGGCAGTTTCCATCCCAGGGCCGCCGCTGTGGCCACGATCCGTTGCCAGCGCTCCGGCGAACGCACGACACGCCGGAAGGTGGGGAAACCCTTGCCGGCCAAATACCGTGTCGTGACGCCGTTGGCGGCCACCATGAGATCCTCGATGAGCTCCTGCGCCCGGTTCTGCCTTTCCGTCACCATGTCCACCACAACCTCATTCTCGGTGACCGGCCGGGGCCGGAGTGTTTCCAGGTCCAGTGCGCCCTGTTCGTGGCGCGCCCGACGCAGGCTCTGGGCAACGGTGTCCTGCGCGCGAAGCTGGGCGTCCAACCCAGGCACCTTCGCAGCGGCTGCCGGCAAAGGACCGTTGCCCTCCAGCCATGCCGCCACGGCGTTGTAGGTAAGTCGGGCCTGGTTTCGAACCCAGGCCCGGTAGACGCGCGAATCCCCCACGCGGCCGTCGAGGCCTACCGCAAACTCGAACACGAAGGCGATGCGGTCCTGGCCTTCGTTCAACGAGGTCAGATCACACGAGAGCCGTTCGGGAAGCATGGGGAAGGTGCGGACGCCGGTGTAGACGGAGGTGGTGTTTCGGCGCGCGTGCAGGTCGAGCGGCGAATCTCTGGGCAGCAAGGCATCCACATCGGCCACCCCCACGAGCACCTTCACCAAGCCGCCGGACAGGGTTTCCGAAACCGAGACCTGGTCGAGATCCCGCGAATCGTCGTTGTCGATCGAACACCAGGCAAGGTGGGTCAGGTCGACGAGGCCGTCGGAGGGCTGCTTGACCGGCTCGTGAATCGCGGCGGCTTGCTCAAGCGCCGCCGGAGGGAAATCGGCTTCGAAACCTCGGGCCGTCATGGCGTCGTGGGCGATCTGTTTGAGGTCGTACTTGGGGGTTGGATGTTTCATTTCAGTGGACAAGGATCATAGAGGAAGCCTGCGGACGCAAGCGTGTATCCCGGCCCCGGCGGTCGGCTCTGCTACACTGACCCTCGCATGCATCGCTGCGCGGTCTTGCTGGTCATGGCGGTTGCGGCCGCAGGTCTTCGCGCCGCCGCCGCCGCGGAGCCGGTTGCGGACGCTAGCAACCTGCCGGCTGCGCGACCTGAACCGGCAGGCGCGTTGGTGGCCAGGGCGCGGGTTGCGCTTGCAGCCGCGCCAGTCGGAAATCCCGCCGCAGAAATGCAGGCCTTGCGCAAGGCAGAGATCTGGCTCCGACAAGCACTCGCGCAGCAGCCCCACGAGGTTTCCGCACTGGTCGCGTTGGGCGACGTTTTGGTTCGTACCGACCGCGCAGCCGAGGCCGTGCCCACCATCGAGCGCGCCTGCGCTTTGGCGCATGGGCCGAACCAGGTCTTTCCCTGCAGCCTGGCCCTGGCGGCTGCGCAGGCTCACGCGGGCCAGTTCGTCGAGGCCCTGCGCGAGTACGATCGCCATCTGGAGATCGCGGATCCCCGTACCTTGCCCACGGTGCACACCAGGGCGGCAGAATTGCACATGGCCCTGGGTCGGCTGGACGAGGCCGAGGCACGCTTCGGCAAGGCCATCGATCTCTTCGACCAAGAACCAGGCGGTCCCGAGCGGGACAGCAAGCGCGCGCTTGCCTTCTATGGCCTGGCTGTCGCGCAAGACCGCGCGGCCCGCGACGCGGAAGCTCGACACACCGTTTGGCAGGCACTCGCCTACGACCCTGTTCTCGCATTGCTCGACGCCGCCGCGGATCCCTATTCGGGTGCGGCCCTGGTGCCCGCGGCCAATGTCCACTACTACCGCGGGCTGGCGCTGTCGGTTTCGGGCAAGGGCAGCGAGGCGATGCAGGCCTTCCAGCGCTTCCTGGCGGCCGAGCCCGATGGCCGCTACCGGAAACAGGCCGAGAACCACCTGCTCGGGCTAGCAGCAGCGGGCGCGGAGGAGCCGCCGCGTCCGCCTCGCCGCGCTCGTGTGGTGGCCACTGCGACGGTGCGGGCCGATGGGCCATTACCAGCTCCCTTGATCGATGCGGCCTGGCGCAGCCGTCCGCGTCTGCTCGAGCCCTGCATGGACGCAGTCCCCGACTCGGCGCCCGACACGCTTCGCATTTCCCTGTCGATCGAAATCGATGCCCGGGGCGTCTCGCGTCAGGTGGTGGTCAAGCTGGGTTCTGAGGTGGGTTTTGGGGTCTCCCTTGCCTGGCGGGGCTTCGAGGCCTGCGTTTGTCGACGGGTGAAGGCCGGGCTCCGGGTGGTGCGGCCGACCCGCCGGTCAGTTACTTCGGCTCGGTTGGAAATCGTGCTAGCGATAAGGAGTCAGGACGCCGACCCGTGACCACGAAGCAACAGAACCGGCCACGCTACATCGCGGTGGAAGGCCCCATCGGCGTGGGCAAGAGCAGCCTGGCCGAGATCCTGGCCCAAAGCCTGGGCGCGCGCCTGGTGAGCGAAGACCCGGGCGGCAATCCCTTCCTGGCTTCCTTCTACCGCGACCCGCGGCGCTACGCCCTGTCGACGCAGCTCTTCTTCCTCCTGCAGCGCTACGGACAGCAGTCCGACCTGGCCCAGGGCCACCTGTTCGAACGAGGCGGCCTGGTGGCGGACTATCTATTTGCAAAGGATCGCCTCTTCGCCACCCTGACCCTCTCGGCCGACGAACTGGCGCTGTACGACCGCGTGTACCAGGCATTGCGGCCGCGTGTGGTGACACCCGATCTGGTGGTGTACCTGCAGGCAGGCGCCGAGGTGCTGATGGCGCGGGTCGAGAAACGCGGAAGGTCCGAGGAGAAAACCATGCGCTGGGATTATGTGCGCGAGGTTGCCAGGGCCTACTCCGAGTTCTTCTTCGCCTACAACGATGGCCCGTTGCTCATCGTGGATGCCTCGGAGATCGACTTCGTGGGCAACCCGGAGGACCGCGCGGCGTTGCTGGAAGTGATTTCGCACACCCGCGCGGGGGTGAACCATTGGAGTCGGCGGTAGGCCGTGCAAGTACGGCCGAGTCGTGGAAAAGTAGGTTCAAATGGCGGCGCAAGGAAAGAAGATCACCGCGGTTTCACTGCGCGAGCGCAAGAGCCAGGGCGACAAGATCGTCGCCGTGACGGCCTACGACGTGGCCTTTGCCCGTCTGGCTGATCGCGCGGGCGTGGACATCGTTCTGGTGGGCGACAGCCTGGGCATGGTGGTGCAAGGTCAGGCCAGCACCTTGCCGGTCACGCTCGACGAGATGGTGTATCACGGTCGCGCCGTGGCCCGGGGCGTGGCGTCAGCCCAGGTGGTGGTCGACATGCCGTTCATGAGCTACCAGGCGAGCGTCGAGGACGGCATGCGCTCGGCCGGCCGCCTGCTGAAAGAAGGCGGCGCCGAGGCGGTGAAGCTGGAAGGCGGCGAGGAAGTGGCCGAACTGGTCCGCCGGCTGTTTTCCGCCGGCATCCCAGTCATGGGGCACGTGGGCATGACGCCGCAATCGGTGCACAAGTTCGGCGGCTTCAAGCTGCAGGGCCGCTCCGAGGCGCAGGCGCGCACCATCGTGGCAGGCGCGTACGCCCTGGCCGACGCGGGTGCCTATGCCATGGTGCTGGAGAGCATCCCGGCTGCCCTGGCCGCGGAGATCACGGCGGCCGTGCCCGTGCCCACCATCGGCATCGGCGCTGGCCCCTCCTGTGACGGCCAGGTACTGGTGATGCACGACCTGCTCGGCCTGGATCCCGACTGGTCGCCGCGCTTCGCCCGCCGCTACGCCGAGGTGGGGCGCACCACACAGAAGGCCTTCGCCGATTTCGCCGCCGACGTGCGCGCCGGACGTTTCCCGTCGAAGAAAGAGTCTTTCTCGTGAGCGAGGTTCCCGCGCTCGCGGATCCGGCTGCCATGAGCGCCTGGTCCGAGGCGGCGCGCAGACAGGGCGAGCGCATCGCCCTAGTGCCCACCATGGGCGCGCTGCATGCCGGGCACCTGTCGCTGCTGGCCGAGGGCCGGCGCCGCGCCCAGAAGCTCGTGCTGTCCATCTTCGTCAATCCCATGCAGTTCGGCCCCCAGGAAGATTTGGCCAGGTACCCGCGCGATCTGGCTGGCGATCTCGCCAAGGCTGCCAGCGTGGGCTGCGACATGGCCTTCGTGCCCGAGGCGGCCAGCATGTACGGCCCGGGCTTCCAGACCGCCATCGAGGTGCGCGAGGTGTCGCAGGGCTTGTGCGGCGAGCGCCGACCCGGTCACTTCGTGGGCGTGGCCACCGTGGTGTGCAAGCTGTTCAATGTGGTGCGGCCGCAGCTTGCGTTCTTCGGCGAGAAGGACTTCCAGCAGCTCGCGGTCATCCGGCGCTTGGTCGCGGATTTGAACCTGCCGGTCGAAGTGGTCGGGCTGCCCACGGTGCGCGAGCCGGACGGACTGGCCATGTCCTCGCGCAATGCCTACCTTTCGGCGTCTGACCGGATGCGGGCAAGGGCGCTCTTTTCAGGCTTGTCGGCTGCCAACGCCTTGGTCGAAAAGGGGGAACGTCGCGTATCGGTCCTGCTGGAAGTCGCCGCNNCCGACGATCTCAAGCCGCTCGACATCATCGACCGCCCCGCCGTGATGCTGGTGGCCGCCTTCGTGGGCGGAACCCGCCTCATCGACAACCTCCGGCTCGGGTAGGCTGGGACTTCAAATAAAATCGCACAGTTAGCCGATAGCCGCTGACCCTGCGAGCGACGTGGATCGAGTTTTTTTCGTCCTCGGCCGTTGACTCTCGTGCGCTTGTGCATATGTTTGCGGCCTGGCAGTCGCGAGGGGTGACTGCTAACCAGCACCGGAGGCAAGAGACGATGAAAATTCGCCCAGTACAAGATCGCATCGTGGTTCGCCGCGTGGCCGAAGAAGAGAAGACCAAGGGCGGGATCATCATTCCCGACTCGGCCAAGGAAAAGCCCGCCGAGGGCGAGGTGGTGGCCGTGGGACCCGGCAAGGCCAATGACAAGGGCGTGGTTCGTCCACTCGATGTGAAGAAGGGCGACCGCGTGCTGTTCGGCAAATACAGCGGCAACGAGATCAAGCTCGAAGGCGTCGAGCACATCATCCTGCGTGAGGATGAAGTGCTCGGCATCATCGAGAAGTAACTGAAACCGAAAGCAAGGAAAAGGAGAATACCCAATGGCGGCGAAGGAGATCCTCTTCGACGAGAAGGGCCGTACGCAGATTCTGGCCGGCGTGAACATACTGGCGGATGCCGTGAAGGCGACGCTGGGTCCGCGCGGCCGCAACGTAGTCATCGAGAAGTCCTGGGGCTCACCCACCATCACCAAGGATGGCGTGACCGTGGCCAAGGAGATCGAGCTGGAAGACAAGTTCCAGAACCTGGGCGCCCAGATGGTGCGCGAGGTGGCGTCAAAAACCTCTGACGT
>PMZX01000361.1:0-23704 GCA_003170035.1 Myxococcales bacterium
ATGACCAGGTATTCGGCCGCCACCTCCACCGCCATGCCCTCCATCATGTCGAGATATTCGCAGTACTTCTCTGCGACAAAGGCAATGGGGATGTTGAGGATGTCCAGCTCGTGGGTCTGGCAAAGGTGCAGGAGCAAATCGAGCGGCCCTTCAAACTCGGGCAGGGTCAGACGATAGGTCGCGCTGGGCGGAATCTCGGCGCCGCGTCGCTCGGGAAACGGCGCCCGGCCGGCCATGGGATGCTCGTCGCTCATAGATTGATCGCCCAAACCAGTCCGGCGTGCCACAGGCCGATCACGACGGCCATGGGATACATCACGATGCCCAGAAGAGGCAAGCCCAGCATGGGGCTCAGCACCAAGAGCAGCAGGATGAAGGTACCGTAGCGCTGCAGAAAATCGATCACCCCCTGCCAGGAACGCGGCAGCACCCACGCCAGCACCGCGCCCCCGTCAAGCGGTGGGATGGGCAGCAGGTTGAAACACATCAGCACCAGGTTGAGCCCCACCATGTAGTTAAAGAGCGCCTCACGGATCCGCAGCGATGCGCCCGCGTGAGAGGCGATCACGATCGCGATCGACGCGAGCAGCGCCATGAGCAGATTCATGGTCGGCCCGGCGATCGACACCANNCCCCAGGCCATGAGAGGCAACGCCGCCGGGCTTACCGCCGAGATGAACGGAATCAGAAGGGTGCCCACGGGATCTATGTGGCGTAGCGGCGACAGGGTCAGCCGGCCCTGCATGCGCGGGGTCGGGTCACCCAAGCGGTTGGCCACCCAAGCGTGGCCGAACTCATGCACCGACACGCAGAGAATGAACGCGATCAAATAGAGAATCGCTTGCTGAACTTGATCAACGCTGATGTTCAACTGAGATCCTTGCGCAATGCCTACTTGGGATATAGCCGACGCACTCGGGAGCGGTCAACGATTGAGATGGGAGGATTAGGCCCGCGGGTGGAAACGGTCGTACACCGTGCGCAGGTGGGCGCGCGAGAGATGCGTGTAGATCTCGGTGGTTCCGATATCGGCGTGGCCGAGCATGGCCTGCACGGCGCGCAGGTCGGCACCCCGTTCAACCATATGGGTGGCGAATGAATGGCGAAGCTTGTGCGGGGAAATCTCCTTACGGATCCCGGCGGCACGCGCGTACGCGCCCAGGATCTTCCAGAAGGCTTGCCGAGTCATCCGGCGGCCCAGCCGGGTGAGAAACAGCGCATCGGTATTGGCGCCACGCCCGGGACGAAGAAAGTGCGGCCGTGCGCCTTCCCCGTACGACCGCAGCGCCGCCACCGCTGCCTCGCCCAACGGAACCAGGCGTTGCTTCCCGCCTTTGCCCACGGTCGTCAGGTAACCGGCGTCGAAGTTGATGTCAGAGAGGCGCAGCTTGACCAGCTCGGACACGCGCAGCCCCGTGGCGTACAGAGTCTCCAGCATGGTTCCGTCGCGCGCACCGCGGTCGGTGCGACGGTCGGGCGCAGCCAGCAGGCGATCCACCTCAGCGACGGTCAGGAAGGTGGGCAGCGGCTGCCCGAAACGCGGCAGGTCCACGTCCTCGGTGGGGTTTGCCTCGCAAAGACGCTCGGTCTTGAGAAAGCGGAAGAACTGGCGCAGAGCCACCAGCGCCCGGGCCTGAGTACGGGCGGAAAGGGCGTTTTCGGTCAACGCAGAAAGGTACTCGAGGATGTGGATGGTGCGCACCGACGCCAGCTCTGGAAGTTTCTTGGTCGTGGCGAAACCAGAGAAGGCGGTCAGGTCGTGGCCGTAGGCCGCCAGTGTGGCCACGCTCAGCTCGCGCTCGACCCGCAGGTGGTCGAGGAACTGCTGGATGGCGGCGTCGAGCGTGAGGCCCACGCGAGCGATCATCGGACCGAGTGGCTGAAACCGCAATTTTCCGGAGCGATTCTGCTAGGCTTGCTCCCATGCGGGTATCCATTGGGCCGAGGCAACTGGCCTACGAGTCGGTGGGCAGCGGGCCGGTCCTCGTGCTGGTGCATGCGTTTCCCTTTGACGGCCGGATGTGGCGCCAGACCGCAGCGGCGCTGGCTGGTCAGCGTCAGGTCATCACGCCCGACATGCGCGGCTTTGGGCTGTCCGATCTCGGCTCGGGCGGCTTTTCGATCGCTGATCTGGCCCATGATGTGGCTGTCTTGCTCGACGCACTGAAAGTGCCCACGGCCACGGTAGGCGGCATGTCGATGGGCGGCTACGTGGCGTTGGCATTTGCCCGCCGCCATCGCGACCGGCTGAAGTCGCTTGTCTTGGCCGACACCAAGGCTGCGGCGGACACACCCGAGGCTCGCCAGGGTCGGGCGGCCGCCATCGCGCTGGTGCAAACGCAGGGCGTGGCGGCTCTGCTCGAACGGCAAATCCCACGCCTCCTGTCGGCCTCAGCCAGCGACGGCTTGCGCGCCGAGGTGCGTGCGCTGGGAACCCAGCCGCCCGACGCGGTCATCGCTGCGATCCGCGCCTTGCGCGACCGGCCCGACCGCACAGCCGAGTTGCCGGAGATCGCCGTGCCCGCTCTGGTCGTGGTGGGCACCGAAGACGCGCTTGCCCCGTCCGGGGAGGCCAGAGCCATGGCCGCTGCCATGCGTGATGCGCGCGTGGTGGAGATCCCCGGAGCCGGTCACCTGTCGAACCTGGAGAACCCCGACGCCTTCGTCGCCGCCCTGGCAGGGTTCGCCTAGAATACAAACGCTGAGGGTGCCGGCAAGCCATGCCAGTTTCAGCCACTTCTTCGTCATCCCGCGCAATCCGTGCCAAGCCGCGTGCGTCAGCAGAAACGTCCCCGAGCCAGAACTTTTCCCGCTGGACTTCTCAGTATCGAGGGTCACACTTAAAGGACATGTTGTTCCCGCCGTTCGGCTGGAGCCAGTTCCTAACGGCTCCCCTGGATTCTGGGCCTCCACGCGCTAGTCGCATAAGGGTGCGACGCTTCGCCGGCCCGGCCGCGTATGCCGGCGCCATGGAACCCATTCGCATCGCGCACCTCACGGACCAGCATGTGGGCCGGGTCACGCCGTGGGCGATTCAGCACGAGGCGGTTGCCCTAACCAACGCCGAGCGCCCGGACCTGGTGGTGATCACCGGGGACTTCGTCTGCCACAGCCAGCTCTATCTCGACCAGCTCATAGAGCTGGTACGCGAATTCCGCGCGCCCGTGATCGGCGTGCTGGGCAATCACGACCATTGGGCAGGCGCCGACGAAGTGGCGGCGGCCCTGAGGCGAGGTGGCGTCGAGGTGCTGCGCAACGACAGCACCATCATCACCGTCCGCCGGCAGCGCCTGCAAGTCGTGGGTCTCGACGACGCGTACACGGGGCATGCCCAGGTCGACAAAGCGGTGGCCGGCCTGCGCCGGGATCTTCCCACCCTTGCACTGTCCCACATCGCCGAGGAGGCTGATCGTCTTTGGCTGTACGGCATCCCGCTGGTGCTGGCCGGACATACCCATGGCGGCCAGATAACCGTGGCGCGCCTCCACGAGATTGCGGTCGGCAAAATCGGTGGCCACAAATACGTGCACGGCCTGTATGGCACCCGACAGCCGCACCGAGGCGCGGTGGTGACCGGTGCGGTCTACGTGGGGGCTGGCATTGGTGCTTCGGTCATGCCGTTTCGTATCGGCGAGCGCGGCAAGCGCGAGATCACCATCTTCGAGTTTGGTCGGCGGCCCGGTGAATTCGAGGAACCGGATCAGGAGCAGGCGCCCTTGCCCGGTCGTGCGCCGTCGCTGCGCAAGATGCGCCGCCGGGCCGAAAAGGTCATTCGCAGACGCACCCGCCGTTCGCTGCGCCGGACTGTCGAGTTGGATCGGGTCTAACTCTTCAAGATCGCAACCAGCTCGGCCGCGATCTGGCGCGCCCGTTCGACCTCGCCCTTGGCAAGCGAGATGCCTCCCACCGCCGGGTGCCCGCCGCCGCCGTAGCGCTGGCACAGCTGGGCGATGTCATGCGTACGCGGCACCGGCGGCCAGGGATTGGAACCGACCGAAACCTTCACGCGCTTGCCTGGCGACAGGACCGTGACCGCATAGCGCGCCTCGGGATGAAGGTAGTAGACGATGAATTTGTTCACCGAGCTGATGGGTTCCTGTGAAAGATCGGTGAACACCACCCCCTCTTCAAACCGCGCAAGTCGGCGGACCGACTCTACGTTCTTTTCGTGCCGTTCGAGCAGCCCAACCAACGGCTCGGCCACATAGGGGCTGGCGGCAATCTCGTCGAGTGGCCGGGACACGACATCGGCGATGAATCGCTCGGACAGGGCGCGGTCGCGGTTGGCCTCGACCCAGGTCATCAGGCGCAAGGCCGGCTCGTGCAACTCCACAGCCTGGGCCGCCGATTCGAAGAGCGCGCCGTCGATAATGTCGGCCCAGTGAAGCAATTCCTGCAAGGGCGAGATGTCAAAGCCGAACTTCCGGGCCACGGTGCGGGCCAGAAAGCCCGTGCAACTACTGGCAGTCGGGTCGTAGAATTTTTTGCCACTTCGGTCGGCTCGAAAATGGGCCTCGTCCTCGGCGTTCTGGAAAGTGGACACGTGGTGGTCGAACCACCAGTGCAGACGCGGGTCAGAGGTGTAGCGAAAGTCCACGCAGGCGTTCACCTCGCCGTCGAGCAGATCCGGCGGGATGGCGGGCCCGGCCTCCTTGTGGTCCATGGGCGTGAACATCACCTCCACGGGCTCCTGCGCCACGCATGCGCGGAAGAAACGAGCGAACACGCCGGCCGAGCTGGCGCCGTCGAAACAACTGCCGTGATGAAGAATGCGCAGACGCATCCTCAAAACTTAGGGCGCGCACCGCCTCTCGGCAAGCCGCACTGCCGAAGGGGAGAGCCATCCGCTCCGCTTCCTCCTCGACGCCGGGCCCGCTCTCCAGTAGAAATCACGCCATGCCAGAGTTTCTAAAGGACACAAAACGCACCCATGACTGCGGAGCCCTGCGCGCCAGCGACGTGGGCAGCAGGGTCGTTCTCTATGGCTGGGTCGCCTCGCGCCGCGACCACGGCGGCTGCGTGTTCATCGACCTGCGCGACCGCGGTGGCGTCACCCAGGTGGTTTTCGAGCCCGGGGTCAGCGCCGATGCCCACACCCTGGCTGGCGAACTGCGCTCCGAGTTTTGCATCGGCGTGTCGGGCGTGGTTCACGACCGTGCCGAGCGGCGCAACCCCAACATGCCCACCGGCGACGTGGAGCTGCACTGCGATCAGCTGACCATCTTCTCGCGCTCTGATACGCCACCCTTCGAGATTGTCGACAACAGCACGGCCAACGAGATGGTGCGCCTCAAGTATCGCGCTCTCGACCTACGCCGTCCATCCCTGCAGCGCAACTTCGTGCTGCGCTCGCAGATCTACCAGACCGCGCGCCGGGTGCTGGCCGACCATCGCTTCCTGGAAATCGAAACGCCCTTCCTGGTCAAGTACACGCCGGGCGGCGCGCGTAACTTCCTGGTGCCCTCGCGCCTGACGCCCGGGACTTTCTATGCCCTGGCCGAGTCGCCTCAACTCTTCAAGCAGCTCTTCATGGTGGCGGGGTTCGATCGCTACTTCCAGATCGTCCGCTGCTTCCGCGACGAAGATCTGCGCCAAGACCGGCAGCCCGAGTTCACCCAGATCGACCTCGAAATGAGCTTCGTCGTCGAGGAAGACGTGCAGGCCGTGGTGGAAAGCCTGATGGCTGCGCTGTGGAAGGACGTGCTCGGTCTCGAAATCGTCACGCCCTTCCTGCGTCTGTCATTCGCCGAGGCCATGGCGTTGTACGGTTCAGACAAGCCTGACCTGCGCTTCGGTCTTCCCCTGTGCGATGTCACCGAGGTGGTTCGCAAGCACAACGGTGGCAACGTGGACATGCTGCAGAAAGCGCTCGCGGCCACTGGACCTGAGCCCGCCGTGGTCAAGGCCTGGCGTCTGCCGGCCGCTGAGGCATCCAAGATGGCGAACGCCGAAGTCGACAGGCTGGAAGAATTCGTCAAGGGCCTGGGCGCCCGCGGCCTGGCGCGCGCGCGCATCGGCGCGGGCGGGGTCTGGACCCGCTCGCCCATGAAGACCATGAGCGAGGCCATGCGCCAGGATCTCAACGCAGCCGCCGGCCTGCAGGAGGGCGATCTCTTCTTCCTGCAATTCGGGGCACGCAAGCTGGTCAACACCGTGCTGGGTGGTCTGCGCCTGCACGTCGCCAACAAGCTCAACCTGATTCCCAAGGGCCAGTGGAAGTTCGCCTGGGTCACCGAATTCCCCCTGCTCGAGCGCAGCGACGACGGAAAGCTGGTGGCGTCGCACCACCCATTTACCTCGCCCATGGCCGAAGATCTCGACAAGCTGGAGAGTGCGCCGGCTGAAGTGCGCGCGCGGGCCTACGATCTCGTGCTCAACGGCAACGAGATCGCTGGCGGCAGCATCCGTATCCACCGCGGCGACGTCCAGTCGCGCGTATTCAAGGCCATCGGCCTCACTGAAGAAGACGCGCGCGCCAAGTTCGGCTTCTTGCTGGACGCCTTCCGCCACGGACCCCCGCCCCACGGCGGGATCGCGGCCGGGCTGGACCGTCTGGCCATGCTTCTGTGCGGAGCCGATTCGCTGCGCGACGTGATCGCCTTCCCCAAGACGCAGAAAGGCACCGACCTTTGCACCGAGGCGCCGGCCCCGGTCACCAGCAAGCAGCTGGAAGAGCTGCACATCGCTCTCACCCACGTCGAGACGTAGCGCCATGACCGGGGCGGGCTGGCGGGAGGCTGCGCGACGGCGTCTCGAAGGCGAAGAGTTCGATCTGCTCGTGGTGGGCGGGGGAGCCACCGGTGCCGCCATCGCACGCGACGCGGCCACGCGCGGCTTGCTGGTGGCCCTGTGCGAACGCGGCGACTTTGCCAGCCAGACCTCCAGCCAGTCGTCGAAGCTCATCCACGGAGGCCTGCGCTACCTGCAGCATGCCGACTTCTCCCTGGTCTTCGAGTCCCTGGCCGAACGCCGCCGCTTGCTCGCGACCGCCCCGCACCTCTGCCGCCCGCGAGAGTTTCTCTATCCGGCCTATGCCGGCCGCTTTCCCTCGCCGACGCTGCTCTCGCTGGGCGTGGGCCTGTACGATGCGCTGGCCCTGTGGCGGCCGCCGGTGTGCAGCCACCGGCTCGACACACGCGAGGTCTACCGGCTGGCACCCTGGCTGCGCAGCGCAGACCTGCTGGGCGCGCAACAATACGTCGATTGCCAGACTGACGATGCCCGTCTGGTGCTGGAGAACGTGCTCGACGCCGTGACTACCGGAGCGGTTGCGATCTCCCAGGTCGAAATCCAACGCGACCACCGGCGCTCCGGCGGCTTCCGCGTGGCGCAGGCATTGGACCGCGAGCGCGGTGACCAGTTCCAGATTCGCGCCCGTCTGATGGTGAATGCCACCGGCCCCTTCTGCGACAGTTTCTCGGCTGGGCCGCCCAGACTGCGCCCCACCCTCGGCGTCCACCTGGTGATGGATGGCGATCGCCTGCCCACATTTGGCCGAGCCGTGGTGGTTCATTCCCCGCGCGACGGTCGCCTGGTCTTTGTCCTGCCGGCTGGGCGCCGCACCGTCATCGGGACCACCGAAACCGACTGGCATGGCCCCAGCGCGCGGCCGCCACGACCCGATGACGAGATTCGCGCCGGGCGCTCCGACGTGGACTACCTGCTGGAAACCGCCAACCACGCCTTCCCGCCTGCGAATCTGCAGGCTAGCGACGTGATATCCACCTTCGCCGGCCTGCGGCCTCTCATCGACCACGGACTTGCGACCCACGCTGCCGCGTCACGCGAGCACGCGATCTGGTCGGACGCGCGCAGCTGGCTCCACGTGGCCGGGGGCAAGCTGACCACCATGCGGTCCATGGCCGAAGAAGTGGTGGACCGCGCTCTCGAGATCCTACGCGACCGCGGGCTCGAACGCGCCCTACGACCCTGCCAAACCTGTGCACGTCCCCTGCCCGGCGCTGGAAAGGCCAATCTCGGTTCTCTGGAACTGGCACCCGACATCGCCGCGCACCTCAGCGAAACCTACGGGGCTCGCGTCGATCAGGTCCTCTCGCTCGTCGCCACCGATCCCTCACTGGGCCGCAGGCTCGATCCCGAGTTGCCTCACGTGGCCGCGGAGCTTGTCTTCGCCATTCGATCCGACCTTGCCTGCGAGGTGGAGGACGTGCTCCGGCGTCGCGTTCCCCTCGCGCTTTTCAGCCGGACACAAGGCCTGGATGTGGCGGAGGAGACCGCGAACCTGCTCGCGCGCGAGCGGGGTTGGTCGGAGCGGCGCCGCGCCCATAGCCTGCTTCAATATCGTGCCGCCGTTTCGGTATCGCGCATGTGGCGAGATGATTGACCCAGGCCACCGCGCAGGAGTGCGAACCGATGTGCGCACCTGTCGAAGTTGTTACCCCACCATTTGCCATTCCTTCAACGCGCCTAGTGCGAAGAAACCTACGCGCTGGCGTTGCGCTGACACGACGAGACAGCAATGAAATCAGAATGTTGCCGTGTCATACCTCATGGCACGGCCCGTGCTTGGTGTGGCGGCAACCTTCTTGGGAGGAGGGTCCATGTCTCAAGCTCTGGCAACCATCAATACCGCAGCGCCAGTCATTAGCAGGGAACGTGCCCTGAAGATCCTGTCCAAGTCCCTGTACCGGGATTTGCGCCAGAACGGCTACGAGCCAAAGCAAATCGTTGCCGTGGCATCTGAGCTGATCAGCTTGGTCACGTCCGACATCAAGGAGGACGCGCAGCTCGTGTAGCGCCACTCGTTTCAGAGAAGTCGTAGCTTGGGGGCCTCACAGCCCCCTTTTTTTTGCCAGAGCATATGGCCTGGAAACCAGAGCCTATTCCGTGTAAAAGCGGTCCCTCCCATGGCGGCCAAGACCATCGCCGATCTGGACATTCAAGGCCGGCGGGTCTTCATCCGCGTGGACTTCGATGTTCCCTTGACCCCGGCCGGCGGTGTGTCGGATGCCACGCGCATTCGCGAAAGTCTTCCCACCATCCGGTACGCCATCGACCGTGGTGCACGGGTGGTCCTGGCCTCCCATCTTGGTCGGCCCAAAGGGAAACCGAACCCGGCGTTTTCCCTCATGCCGGTGGCCGCTTGCCTAGTCGAGCTTCTCGACCGCGACGTGGTGCTGGCCGACGAGCCGGTGGGCGACGGCGCCAAGAAGGTCGTGGCCGACCTGCGCGACGGCGGCGTGGCCATGCTGGAGAACCTGCGCTTCGCGTCCGGCGAAGAAGCCAACGACGAGACCTTCGCCCGCGCCCTTGCTGGTTGCACCGACGTCTACATCAACGATGCCTTCGCAACCGCGCACCTTGCCCACGCATCGACAGCTGGGATGCCAAGGTTCGTGTCGACCAAGGGTGCGGGACTGAGGATGGAGCGCGAGGTGAAGCTCCTGGGCCGGCTCAGGGGCGAGATCGAGCACCCGTTCGTCGCCATCCTCGGCGGCGCCAACCTCTGTGACAAGATGGGCCTTCTGGAAAGCCTGCTGGACCGTGCCAACGCGATCTTCGTCGGTGGCCCGCTGGCCAACACCTTCCTCAAGGCTCAAGGCGGCAGCCTGGGAACCTCCCGGGTGGAAGGCGAGAGGTTGGCCTGGGCGCGCGCCTTTCTGGCCAAGGCCGAGAACGCCCAGGTCGAGGTTCTGTTGCCGCGCGATTTGGTGGCGGCGTCCGATTCCGACGCGCTCGCAGGCCAGGTGGTTCCCGCGATGAAGGTGCCCGACGATCTGGCGGCGCTTGACATCGGTCCCGAGACCGCGCAGCGGTTTGCCGAGGGCTTGGCCCGCGCCCGCACCGTGTTCTGGGACGGCCCCATGGGCGCGTTCGATTCAGCGCCCTTTGCCGCCGGCACCATCGCCGTGGCCAAGGCCGTGGCCGCGGTGAAGTTCGGCCTGACCGTGGTAGCTGGTCCCGAGTCGGCGGCTGCCCTTGGCCGCGCAGGCGTGTCCGAGCGCATCACACACATCTCGACGGGCGGCTGCGCGACTCTTGAGTTTATCGAGGGCAAGAAGCTTCCCGGGCTTGCCGCATTGGAGTCCTAAGGTAGAAAGGAGCCTTTCATGTCTCAATCTCGTGTGCCCCGACCGCTGTTCTGCGGAAACTGGAAGTTGTGGGGCAGTCTGTCCGAGTCGGTCGCCCTGGCCAAGGGCGTGCGCGACGCCACCGCCGGTGTGACCGCGGTGGACGTGGCCGTAGGCCCTGGCTTCGTGGCCTTGGCCGCGGTAGCGGAGAAGCTCCAGTCGAGCGCGCTCGGCGTGGCGGCCCAGGACGGCTACTGGGAGGTCAAGGGTGCCTTCACCGGCGAGGTGGCCATGGCCCAGATCGCGGACGCGGGCGCGCGCTACGTGATCATCGGCCACTCGGAGCGGCGCCAGTTCTTTGCTGAGACGGACGCAAGCGTGGCTCGCAAGGCCAAGGCAGCGCTGGGCGTGCATCTGACCCCCATCATCTGCATCGGCGAGACCCTGAGCGAGCGCGACGCGGGCCAAGCGCTGGCGCGCGTGTCGAGCCAACTTGACGGCGCCATGCGCGAACTTTCCGACGCTGAGCTGGTCAGGGTCGTGATCGCCTACGAGCCCGTGTGGGCCATCGGCACGGGCCGCAACGCCACACCCGAGCAAGCGCAAGAAGTGCACGCGGCCATCCGCGCGCAGCTTAGCCGGCGCCTGCAGGGCAAGGCGCAAGAGATCCGGATTCTCTACGGTGGCAGCGTCAAGCCGGACAACGTGGCCAGCTTGATGGGACAGAAGGACATCGACGGCGCACTGGTTGGCGGTGCGTCGCTGACTGTGGAATCATTCGCCAAGCTGGTAAAGGAAGGGACTTCCGCGTGTATACGTTCTTGACAGTCTTGCACGTTATCGTCTGCATCTTCTTGATGCTGGTGGTTCTTCTCCAGGCTGGACGTGGCGGAGGCATGGGTATCGCCTTCGGCGGCAGTGGTGGCAGCCAGTCCGTGTTCGGCTCATCCGGGGGCGCGAATTTCTTGACCAAGATGACCGCGGTCTGCGCCTTCATCTTCTTCGCCAATTCGCTGACCCTGGCCTACATGTCGAGCCAATCCGATTCGCGGCGCTTGCAGAAGATCGCGACAAAGAAGGCGGCCGACAAGAAGGCCGAGGATGCGACCAATGCCAAGCTGGCCAGCGCGTTGGAGAAGGCGCGCCAAGAGGCCGAGAAGGCCAAGTCCGTCATGCCCGAAGGCTCCACAGCGAGCGGGTCTGCCACCGCGACCGAGACGAAGACGACTGACGAGAAGCCGGTCGCGCCCGAAAAGGCCGCAGTCGAGAAGGCGGCGGTCGAGAAGGCAGCGCCCCTCAAGCTCAAGATGCCGGCCAGCGAGACTGCCGCGCCCGCGGACAAGCCGGCCCCGGTCAAGAAGGCTGCGCGCGCACCAAAGCCCGAACCTGCCGAGGAGGCTTCACCCACCCCGAAGCCAGCCCCGGCCGAGGAGGCGGCGCCTGCCCCAAAGCCAGTCCGGGCCAAAAAGGCGACACCCGCTGAAGAAGAGGCGCCGGTAGCGCCGGCCCCGGCACAGCCGTAGACTGTGCAAATGTCATCGATTCCCTTCGTCAAGGCCGAAGGGTTGGGGAATGATTTCCTTGTCGTCGACCTGCGCCCGGGCAAGCCGAGGGCAGGGATTCCATCCGCGGCTGACCCGGCGGTGGTGCGCGCGCTGTGCGACCGCCACTTCGGCGTGGGCGGCGACGGCGTGCTGGCCATCTTGCCGCCTTTGCAGGGCGACGCCCGCATGCAGGTCATCAACGCCGACGGCAGCGAGGCTGAAATGTGTGGCAACGGCATTCGCTGCGTGGCCAAGTTCCTCTATGAGAGGGATCCGTCGCTGCGCCGTCCGGTGCTACGCATCGACACGGGCGCCGGACTGCTGGAATGCCGGATCGCCGCGCGCGGCGGTCGGGCCGAGACAGTGGCGGTCGAGATGGGCCAACCGCAGTTGGACCCGCCCCATATCCCGGTCGCGGCGCGGGCCGGGAAGCCCCTGGTGAGAAGCCCGCTGCGCGCGGGTGATCGTGAATTCGCGTTCACCGCCGTCTCCATGGGCAACCCCCATGCGGTGATCTTCATCGACGATCCGGCTGCTGACCTGCGCGCCCTGGCTGAAGCCTACGGACGCGGCATCGAGAACGATTCCCTGTTTCCCCGCCGGACCAACGTGGAATTCGCACGCGTGCGGCAGGGGTCAGCGGGGACGGAGAACGTGGAGTTTGCGCGTGTTCGGCAAGGACGAGCGGGGGTGGAGATCGATTTGGTCGTGTGGGAGAGGGGCTGCGGCATCACCCTCGCCTGCGGCACCGGTGCCTGTGCCACGGTGGTGGCCGCTTGCCTGGAGGGCCGAGTTTCACCTGACCAGGAGATCCCGGTGCACCTTCCCGGCGGGACGCTCTTCATCCGCGTGGCCAGTCAACCCGCACGCGACGGTTCCCCGAGCTACGCCGGCGTCTCCATGCGCGGCCCTGCCCGCATCGTATTCGAGGCCGAGATCGATCCCGATCAGATCCTCAAGCCAGCCGGAGAGTAGTCGAAAAGCAAGCAGGAGGCGACATGCGCAACATTCTCTGCATCGCCCTGGCGTGCGTCGGAGTCGCGTGTAGTAGTGCCGCAAGATCGGGCGCACCTGGCAAAGACGGTGGAGCTGACAGCAGCCCCGCAGCGGGCAGCAGCGGCACGACCGGCAGCGGGGGAACTGCGGGTCAGAGTGGCCCGGGTGGAACGAGCGGAGCGGGGCGGACCACCGGGGCGGGCGGGACGGCCGGGGCCGGAGGGACGGTCGGAGCGGGCGGGACGACTGGGGCAAGCAGTGGCAGCGTCGGGGGAGCGGGCGGAACGAGCGCTTCCCAAGATGCCGCTGCAGGCGGCGCGGGCGGGACGACCGGCGCGGGCGGGACGGCCGGCGCGGGTGGGACGGCCGGCGCGGGTGGCGCGTCTGCTTCGGGCGGGACCACCAGCGCGGCGGGCACCGGCGGCCGAGGTGGCGGGGCCGGAAGCAGCAGCACCGGTGGAACGGTTGGAGTCGGTGGCAGTGGAGGTTCAGGTGGCGCAGGTGGCACAGATACGGGTGCGCTCGACGCGGGTAGCGCCCCGAGAGATGGGGGACGCGATGCGGGCAACGATGCCACTCCTGCGCCTGACAGCGCGATAGATGTCAGCCGGGACATAGTCAGGGAGCAGTCTTCCGTCGCCTCCGATGCGGGCAGCGACGCGATCCCGGTACCTGCTGGCTACGTCCTGGCTTGGTCTGACGAGTTTGACGTCGACGGCGCGCCCAATCCGAAGAACTGGAACTTTGAAACCGGCTTTGTGCGCAACCAGGAGCTTCAGTGGTATCAGGCGAAAAACGCCAGCGTGACGGGCGGCCTGCTGGTCATCGAGGCACGCCGCGAGCAGGTAGCCAACCCCAACTACTCGGCAACCGGCGCGGACTGGAAAACACAGCGCCAGTATGCCCAGTACACCTCCTCCAGCATGACCACCTCGGGCCTGCACATGTTCCTGTACGGACGCTTCGAGATGCGTGCCAGGATTGACACGGACAAGGGTATGTGGCCCGCGTTCTGGACGGTCGGAGCCACCGGCGAATGGCCCAGCGGCGGCGAGATCGACATCATGGAGTACTACAATGGCAACATCCTGGCCAACGTGGCCTGGGGCACCACCACACGCTGGGTAGGCCAGTGGGATGCGGTGGCCAAGGCCATCACCAGCTTTGGCGACCCGCAATGGTCGAGCAAATTCCACATCTGGCGGATGGACTGGGACGACCAGAACATCGTTCTCTCCGTCGACGACTACCAAATGAATACGACATCCCTTGCCACTGCGGTCAATCCCGACGGCACGTCCCCATTCAAGAAGAATCAATACATCATCGTCAATCTGGCCATCGGCGGCGTGAATGGGGGCGATCCCTCGACAACGACCTTTCCTGCTCGCTACGAGATCGACTACGTGCGCGTCTTCCAGAAACAATAGGCAACACTACCGAGCCCGCAGGACGCCGACGAGAAACGCAGTACCCGACAGGACAAAGAGCGCCGAGATGGCGGCGTAGCTGGCCGGTCCGGGGACGTCGGATGCCAGCAAGGCGATGATCTGGGGCAGCAGGACCAGAACCATCAGGGCCAGGGCTGCACCCATGGGCCGAACCAGCCGGGGTGCCAGGCAGGCGAGGATCGCGAGGTAGTAGCTGGACAGATTGAAGGCCACGGGTGGCAACAGGACGGAAAGAGTGCCGCGATCTGCGTCGTTGCGCTGGCGTAGCAAGGCCAAGAGCCAAAGTGAGACGATGCCCGCGCGCAAGAGCCACGTGATGGCGCCTGGCCACCCGAGCACAGCGACGGGCTGGCCGATTCCGATGCGATTGATCGCTGCGCCAGCCGCGTGCTTGATGCTGTTGTGGAAGAAATCCACCCATAGCCCCAAACCGTCCACGGTGCAAGACAGAGCAAAGAGCAACGCCATGGCGAAGAGCGCGGACAGGAGCAAGCGCACCCGATCCCTATCAATGGGACGTCGGCGTATCCAGTCGACTGTCAGGGCCAGGCCGGGCCCGGCGAGAAGAAGAGCGGGAAAGACCTGCAAACCGGCACTGAAGCCCAGGAAAGCCCCCGCCGCACGAATGCGACCCCGGTGCAGGCACCCGAGACCAGCTACGGCGGCCAAGAGCCACAGAGAACGGCCAATGCCGCCGCCGGTCCACAGGGCGATCCAGGGAAAGCCGAGTCCAATGATCAAGGCGCCCAGCACTCCTGCGCGCGCGCCGAAACCCCAAAGCAGGCACAGAAACAGAAGCCCGTAGCCCACGTCGTCGATGTGGCTCAGAATCGCCAGCCACGCGAGCGAGGCCGGGCGATCGCGCAGGACACAGGTGCGCAACAGCCACGTCCAGATGGGCGTGGCGTTGTAGCCGTGGTCAGTGAGAAGAGCGCCCCAAGCCGCGGGATGGAGCTGCGACTGAAAGAAGAGAGCGTCGCGACGAAAATCCGACCAGCGGGCGGAAGCGAAGCGAGACGTGCAGAGCGGGCCATTTCTCAGCGTGGCCGACAGCGGCTGCAGCTCGTTGCTGCGCAGATCGCGAACCGGCTGACGTGCATCCGAAGGCCAACGTTGCTCCTGCGCCGCAGCCGTGGCGAGACAATCGTAGAGCCGGGTGTAGCCCAACTCGGGTGCGTACGTGGCCCCGAGAAAATAGTGGGCGGCATCGTGGTAGTGGACCGACCAGTAACCGCCGAAGAGACCGAAGTTCGTGTAGGCCAAAGGTGCCGCGAAAGCCAGCAGGCCAAGGCCCGCGCCCCGCAACAGGGCTTCCCGCCCCGCCCAGCGCCATCCCCAGGCAGCGACCGCCAGTCCGAGAAGCACCAACGGGACCGTCCCCCATAGACCGAAGGTGAAATGCACGGCCAGCCCCCCTCCCAAGGCCCCCAGGATGCATCCCACGAACTGCACTCGGGCCGAGCGTCCGGGCCAGAGAAAGACCAAGCAGCCAATACCGAACAGCCCGAGCAACAGCTTCCGCCACGCCTGCCAGCGCACGAGCTGCGCTGCCTCGGGAGCCACGATGGCAGGACGAATATCGACATCCAGGACCGGCGGGCGCCGACAGAAGAGCTGCACTTCGGAGACCGCAATCGCACCCTGCCCGGGCGCCGGCCGTACCCGCAGATAGCGCCCATGCCCGTCGAGCCCAGCCGTCATGCGTGTGCGCAGCCCGGCCTCGGCGGAGCCCATGGGTCCGGCCTGCCAAAGCGGCACCCAGTGCACCTGGTCGGCCGACAACTCGACCAGAACGGTCGATTCGGCACTGGCCTGCAGCAACCCCGCGCGTACGTTCGAGTCGACTTGGAGATCGAACACCAGAGCGGACCCCTGGGGCCCCAGCATGGTTGAGAGACTCGCGTTCGCCGGATCGCCCTCGTGGGCCAGCACGCCGTCCGTCACCAGTTGGGGGCGATACGCCGCGGTCCAAGCCGCGGGCGCGCGGCCGGCCAGAAGATTCGCCTCACCGCAGGAATCCGCCCGCGCCGGATGGACCGCGACCAGGAGAAGGGCAAGAACCAACGCACGAGCCATACCCGACGATGCTACTCCACCCGGAGCACGACGCTGAGTGGGAACGACCGATGGCCGCCGGTCACGGAACAGACACACAAGGCGTACCCCTCGTTCCTCTGCGCCGCTGTCATCCTCAGAAGAGACTGCCCTGCCCGCTCGGTCCGTTGCGACCCGTCGACGGGAGCGGGATCTTCATGTGCTCGTAGGCCTGGCGGGTGGCCTGACGGCCACGCGGGGTGCGCACCAGGAAGCCCTGCTGGATCAGATAGGGCTCGTGCACGTACTCCAAGGTGTCGCGATCTTCGGCCAGCGCGGCAGCCAGCGCTTCGATGCCGGCCGGGCCGCCGTCGAAGCGCTCCATGATGGCGCGCAGGAGCCGGCGATCACCCTCGTCCAATCCCAGTTCGTCCACGCCCAGACGGCGCAGGCCATAATCGGCCGCCTCGCGCGTGACCCGGCCATCGCCGCGCACCTCGGCGAAGTCGCGCACCCGGTTGAGTAGCTTGTTGGCAATGCGAGGTGTGCCGCGCGCTCGACGGCCGATTTCGAGAGCGCCTTCCTCGTCGAGACGGATGCCCAGGATGCTGGCTGAGCGCTTGACAATGGTGGTGAGCTCGGCCGGCGTGTAGAAATCGAGCCGTTCGACGATGCCGAAGCGAGAAAGCAGCGGCGAGGTGAGCTGGCCGGTGCGCGTGGTTGCGCCCACCAGGGTGAAACGCTCGATGGGAATGGCGATCGCGCTGGCGCCTGCGCCCACCCCGGTCACGATCTCGATCTTGAAGTCCTCCATCGCCGGGTAGAGGCTCTCTTCGATGATGGGCTGCAACCGGTGGATCTCGTCGACAAACAGCACGTCGCCGCGGCCGAGCGAGGTGAGGATGCCCGCCAAGTCGCCTTTGCGCTCCAGCGCCGGCCCCGAGGTCACGCGCGCCTGGGTTCCCATCTCGTGCGCCAGCAGATGCGCCAAGGTGGTCTTGCCCAGGCCAGGCGGGCCCGACAACAGCACATGGTCCAGCGTCCCGCTGCGCTTCTTGGCCGCGGCCACGTAGACCTCGAGGTTCTCGGCCACCTTGCGCTGCCCGACGAACTCGGAAAATGAGGTCGGCCTCAGCGCCACGTCCAGCGCCTTCTCCTTGGGCGAATCCGCCTCGGGCGAGACCACGCGCGCCGAAGACTCGTGCTCGGACGGGGCGGGTCCGTCGTCATGCCGCTTGCGCGCCATTACTTCCTCCTCATGGCTGCCAGCGCTTCTTTGATGAGGTCAGGCGTGGGCTTGCTCTCGTCGAGCGCCGACAGGATCGCCTCGAACTCGCTCGCCCGGTAGCCCAGCGCCTGCAGGGCGCCGAAAACCTCGCCCAGCCGGCCCGGGGGCACATGGCCCGGGAGAGGAAAGACCGTGGATGGGTCGCGTCCCGCGCTCGCCGGCACGCCGATCTTGTCGCGCAGTTCGACCGCCATGCGCTCGGCTGTCTTGCGACCCACGCCGCGAATCCTGGTCAGGGTGGCCAGGTCAGCCGCGCGGATGGCGCGGACCAGCTCGCCGATGGGCAAACCGGACAGGATTGCAACCGCGACCTTGGGGCCCACTCCCTGCACGGTGAGAAGGGTCTCGAACATGCGGCGCTCGTCGGGCTCCGCGAAACCATAAAGCTGCAGAGGACCGTCCTGCACCGCATGCGTGTATACGAACAAGCGCGCCTCGGCACCCGGGGCCGGCAGGGCACGCTGCGCGGCCGCGGTGACAGTCAGGGCGTAGCCCACGCCACCTGCCTCGATCACCACGCCATCGGGGTTCTTCTCAAGCAAGGTGCCGCGCAGCGAAGCAATCATTGGACGGCCGAGGACACAGAGGTGAGAGGAGAGAGCACGGAGGGCGTCATCGTCGGGAGCCTACCCCTGCCTGGGCGTCCGTGGCTAGTTTCGCTAGCGACCGTATTCTGGGCCTCGCCTCTGTCCTCTGTGCTTTCAGCAGCACGCGGCCGCCGAGTCGCGTGGGGAGTCGGCGAGCTCCCCCTGCGGGGACTTCTTGATTCGTCCTGCACCGTGGAGATCTCCCTTTCGCCAGTTTCTCCTAGCGCTGCAGATTGATCCGGCGTGCCGCCAGCACACGGTCGCCGGCCGCGAGCGCGACGCCAGGACCGGCGGGCTGGAATGCGGCCATGCCTCGCTTGACAAGCAGCGAACGCTCCCGTGCAGCCATGACAGTTCCCCCTGAGCCGCGACCGTCTATCGTGCGGTCGACAATCAGCAGCAGGTGATCGCGTACGATCAGGCCGCACATCGATGCCGTGATTACTGTGACCGAAGCCGCGGCGCCCACCTTCGTGGGCGAATGCCCAGAGCTGCGCACAGGGGACCGGAGAGTTCCTGATCAAACAGGCGCACCACCACGGGCACGGCCGGCGCCGCCTGCCGCGCGTGCAGCGCGATGGTCACATTCACCAGATCGCTGTCAGTGGCCGCTATCAGCGCTTTTGCGCGGGCCAGGCCGGCGCGAGCCAGCAGACCCTCGTCGCGGGCATCGCCTCTGAGAATGTTCAGTTCTTCGTTGGGCGCCGGATCCCCTGCCTCGGCCGCCGAGGGCAGCGTGATCACGGTGACCCGTTCGCCCAGGCGGCGGAGTACATCTAGGATTCCGCGCCCGACGCGACCGAGCCCGCACAGCACCACATGACCGCCGTCCATAGTCGTGGCCTGGCTGGCGGCACCCGGCTCCTTGGTCATCGCGTTCATCATCTCACTCTACAGCCCCGAGGTCGTGCCCCCGCAGCCGGGCGTGGCAGATCGCGATGGCCAGAGCGTCGGCTGCGTCAGCCTCGGGTGCGCGCCGCATGGACAGAATGGCGCGCACCAGATAGCCGACCTGGGACTTGCTCGCCCGACCGTGGCCCACGATGGTGCGCTTGACCCGCGCCGGGGCGTAGCCGACCACGGGCAGGCCGCGATCGCCGGCCACGAACAGGGCCACGCCCCGCGCCTCGCCCAGCGCCAGGGTGGCCTGCACGTTCTTGCCATAGAACGCCTGCTCCATGGCCACCTCATCGGGATGAAGCTCGTCCAGCAGTTCACGTAGTCCACGGCCGATGGTGAGCAAACGCTGGTTGCGCGGCTGACGCGACGGAGCCGAGATCACGCCGCACTCCACGTAGGCCAGTTTCGACTTGCCGTAGCAGTCGACCACGCCATAGCCGAGGCGCAGGGTTCCCGGGTCGATGCCCAGAATGCGCATGCGGCCTGCTGCGGACATGCGAATGCAGCCAGCTTCGTGCTTGCTAGGAGACGTTGGCCAGGGTGGCCTCGTCCACATCGAGGTTCGAATACACGTTCTGCACGTCGTCGTGGTCTTCCAGTGCGTCGAGCAACTTGAGCGCGGAGTCCGCCTCCTTGCCGGCCAGGTGGGTCTTGTTCTGCGGCACCATGGTCACTTCGGCAGAAGCCGGGTCAGGTAGGCCGGCCTTCTTCAGGCCGTCGCGAATGCGTTCGAATTCCTTGGGCTCGGTGATGACAGTGAATATCTCTTCCTCGCTGCGCACATCATCGGCACCCAGCTCGATGGCCGCATCGGTCAGCTTGTTTTCGTCGACATGGGCCTTCTCATACACGATCACACCCTGCTTCTTGAACATCCACGCCACCGAGCCTGAGCCCGCCAGGTTTCCGTTACTCTTGGTTAGCAGACTGCGGATCTCGCCCGTGGTTCGGTTGCGGTTGTCGGTCATGATCTCGGCCAGGATGGCCACGCCGCCCGGGCCAAAGACCTCGTAGGTGAACTCTTCGTAGTTCACGCCTTCCAAATCACCCGTGCCCTTCTTGATGGCGCGGTCGATGGTGTCGTTCGGCATGTTCTGGCCGCGCGCCTTGTCCACCGCCGAGCGCAAACGGGGGTTGCCGTTGATGTCACCACCACCAAGTCTGGCCGAGATGGTGATCTCCTTGATGACCTTGGTCCAGACCTTCGACTTCTTGGAGTCGGAGGCCTCTTTCTTGTGCTTGATCTTCGACCATCTGTTGTGACCGGACATGCTGGCTTTGTAGCACTTTTCGCTCGCAAATGCCTCGCCCTCAGGGGCAAACCTGCCGCCCTGACAACGCAGCGCACCGCAAGGAACCCATCCGTCCTGAGACCACTCGCGGAGCCCTTACCATCCCGGCGTGGGCATCTCAGGGGAACTGGTCCAGGCGCCTGCCTGGTCGCAGGCGTCGACCGGGACCCGGTGTACGCTCATGCCGTTCCAGGCCGTGGCGCTCACATCGACCCAGCCACCGTACTGGCTGACCACGATCCCTTCCCCGCTGACCAGCCGAACCGCCTCGCCACTGTTTGACAGGCCATCGGCTCCTATGCGGCCCGATACGGGAACAATCACCGTGCCATCACGCGGCACTGGATCCTTGCCATCATCCGCAACGAAGGCGGCTGCCACCAGCAATGCGAAACCACCCGCCGGCACGGCCATGTCCGGCAAGGCGTCGCTGCCGGTCTTGTCTGCGATGCTCAAGCCGGCCAGCGACACCGGCTCGGTCTCCAGGTTCTTCAACTCGACGAACTCCTGCGTGTATTCGGATCCAGCGGGATTGCCCAGCACCTCGGTGATGACGAGCCGGGGAACCTTCGGCGGCAGGTGTAGCGCAACCACGGCAGAGTCCGCGCTGTTGCCGGCGCGATCCACGGCGCGCACGATGGCCTGAGCGTCCACATCGAACGGCAGATCTGGAAGATGCGTCAGCAGGTCGAACTTGGTGCCAATCTCGCCCGCAGCCAGAGGGGTTTCCTCGCCGCCGGCGGTGATGACGATCTCGAACCACGCCGCCTCGTCAGTCACGAACTGCGCGTGCACGCATCCTTCGGCGATGGTCATCGCGAAACCGCTGATCAGAGGAGCGTATTCGTCAGGCGCGTCAGCGGTGGTGAACGATCCCACCTGACCGGCAGCAACAGGCTTGCCACCTTCCCAGTGCAAGGCATCCGCAACGACCTCTACGACGTACGACGTGGCTGGCGCCAGGGTGCTGACGGGAATGGTGGCGTAGCAGATGCCAGTGCAGGGCACGGTATCGCCCAGCACGAGCGCCACCTCGGTGCCATCGCTCGCGCGGAGTTTGAGCGGGGCACTCGCATCGGGGACCTGCAATGGCCCTGATAGACGAATGATGACCTTCGCGAGGTTGGGAGGAACCTGCACGGCGCCGGTGGGCGGGTCGACCAGCTCTGGCAGGCCCAGAACCACACCAGCGTCAACGGCCGTTTTCCCGCCAGTCGGGGTGCTGGGCGCGCGCCGTTCCGCATCCAAGTCAGTGCTCGGGGAGCAGGCGGCACAGACAACCAGCACGAGGGAGCAAAAGCGCGCAGGAGGCATCGCCTGCTTTATCGGACGAACCCAGTCCAGGTTGCGCGCTCATCAACCGCGCCCATCCCGGGCGCCGGTCGCTATATACTCGCAGCACCGAACATGGAACCCGCGCCTGATCTCATCCTGGCCTCTGCATCGCCACGCCGGCGTGAACTGCTCGAACGCCTGGGGCTGGTTCTGCGGATCGAGCCCGTGGACGTGGATGAGACGCCGGCGCCGGACGAGAAGGCGCGCGCCTACGCACAACGCCTGGCGGCCGAAAAGGGCGACGCAGCGCTGGCCAGACTGGGCCGGCAGACCGCACTACCCGTTCTGACCGCGGACACGGTGGTCGTGCTGGGCGACGACATCCTGGGCAAGCCGGCCAACCAGGACGAGGCAGCGGCCATGCTGTGCCGGTTGGCAGGCCGGCGCCACGAGGTGATGACCGCCTATCGCGTACACTTTGGCGGCCGCATGGTCGAGCGCGTGGTCAGCACGGGCGTGACCTTTCGCTCGCTCGATCCGGCCGAGCTACGCGCCTATCTCGACTCCGGGGAATGGCAGGGCAAGGCCGGGGCCTACGCCATCCAGGGCATCGCGGGAGCGTTCGCCATCGAGGTGCGCGGATCGTTCTCCAACGTGGTCGGGCTGCCCTTGGCCGAGGTCATCGCGGACCTGCGCGCACTGGAGGCCCTGCCTCGCTACCCGCCCCCGGCTTTCGGAGGAAGTGCCCGGTGAACCGCACGGAAGAGATTGCCGCCAACCTAGCCGACGTGCGCGCCCGCATCGCACATGCCGAGGCCAGCGCGGGTCGGGCCGCGGGCAGCGCGCGCCTGGTGGCGGTTAGCAAGACCGTGGCAGCGGCAGACATCCTGGCCGCGCTGGCCGCGGGCCAGCAGGATTTCGGTGAAAGCTACGGGCAGGAATTTCGCGACAAGGGAGTCGAGGTCGAGACCGCCGCACAAGCCGCGGGTCTGCCTCGGCCGCGCTGGCACTTCATCGGCCCTTTGCAGACCAACAAGGTGAAATATGTGGCTGGAAAGGTGGAGCTGATTCATTCGATCGAGGCGGGCGACGTGATGGCCGAGATCGAGAGACGTGTGGCAGGGGTGGATTTGACGGCGCCCCAGGACTGCCTCATCCAGGTCAACGTAGTCGGTGAGGTACAGAAGCACGGCTTGGCGCCGGCGGCGCTCCCAGCGTTGCTGGCCAGCTTTGCCCGCCTGACCCACCTGCGCTGCACCGGCCTGATGGTCATGCCCCCGTACAGCGACGATCCAGAGGAGTCGCGGCCTTCCTTCGCAGCCCTGCGCCGCCTGCGCGACGAACAAGCGGCCATCAGCCGGGCCAACGTCCAGCTGGCGGAGCTGTCAATGGGCATGAGCCACGACCTGGAAGTCGCGGTGGCCGAGGGCGCAACCCTGGTCCGTGTGGGCACGGCAATCTTCGGCGAGCGCCGGTAGGCGAAACAAGCCCTTTCCTTCCTGTGGCCTCGCGCTTTCATTTGTCCGAGTACGGAGACTAGGTCAACTATGTCCCTATGCACCGAGCATGATGTTTCAACTGTGCCTCGATCCCCGAGCTTGCTCGCGTCGAGCGACACGTCGAACGATGTCTTTGGACCCTCTGGCCACTCTCTGTTACCATTTTGCGCCTCACGCCGAACCGCAATTTTTCGGCCGACGGGAATCCCCCTGACGTCCCACGTTCCTCGCCATGTCTACCACCGCCGCTCCCTCTCCGGTCGCCGAGAATCGGCCCGCTGCCAAGGCCGGGCGCTTCTACGTTCCGCAGCTCGACGGTCTCCGCTTCCTCGCCTTCTTGCTCGTGTTCATTCACCACGGCCCGCGTATGAGCGTCCTCTTTCCGGCGAGATCCGCGGGACGTGTCGTTCTCACTTTCCTGCAAAACTGGGGCTGGTGTGGCGTCGACCTCTTTCTCGTCCTGAGCGCTTACCTCATAACGTCGCTCTTGCTCATCGAGCACGAGAAGTATCACGCCATCTCGCTGCGTGGTTTCTACCTGCGCCGCATCCTGCGTATCTGGCCGCTCTACTACCTGATGGCCAGCATCGGCTTCTTCCTCATGCCCTGGCTGGGCATGTTTGCCGAGCCGCTCAACTCAGCCAGCCACGCGAAGTTGATGAAGGACCATTTTCTGGCTTACTACACACTCTTCGGCAACTACTCGTGCGGGGCCCACAGCTACCCTTCGGTGTGGACGCTGGCTCACCTCTGGACGGTGACCCTCGAGGAGCAATTCTACATTGTCTGGCCTTTGATCCTCAGCCT
>PMZX01000361.1:23712-32848 GCA_003170035.1 Myxococcales bacterium
TGCTCATGGGCATAGCGATTGCGCTCTGGCGTCGCGCACACCCGCCGCGGCCCGGTTGGTTGATACCGATACTGAAGCTGGCGTTCGGTGTGGTAGCCATTGCGTCGATCTCGTGGGGGCCTCCCATTGAGACGCAGTCGAAGAATGTCGTATGGCAGTTCTTCGCCACGGCTGGGGGTTTCGCGCTCATCCTCGACGCCGTCCTCCCACTCGGGCGCAATCCCATCTCCTGGGTTCTTTCCCGGCGGCCCCTGGTTTGGCTGGGGAAGCTCACCTACGGACTGTACGTGTACCATATCCTGGGCCTGCAATTCGGCGGCATGCTGGTTGATTGGATGCAACGACGCCACTGGGTCGAGGCACAAGCGGCGTCGCTTGTGCTGCGATCTGTGGTTTCGTTCGCGCTCACGGTGACCGTTGCCGCCATTTCGTACCGATTCTTCGAGTCGTTCTTCCTTCGAATGAAGGACAAGTTCAGTCGGGTCAAGTCGCGGCCGGTTCGCAATTCCCTGGCGTAGATCCCTCAATCGCAGTCAATGTGGCGAGGCGTGATCCACGCATGCGTCCTACGACGGCTTTCATCACCGCCGCAGCAGCCGATTGCCCCTCCCTCTAAGCGCTCGAAAGGTGGAGCGGTGGAAAAAAGCCCCGTTTCCTTCCTATCGCACCACGCCCCAATTCGTCTGAGCACGGAGGCTGCTTCAACTGCGTCCGGTCCAGTTTGACTTCGCCCGCAGCCGGGAGTAGCAATCTGAGCGCCGAATCCGGTTTCGCCGGAACGGGGGAACCGAATCGTTGTGGGGCGAAGTGCAGCCAGCACCGGGGGACCGCCTCCTCCCGAGCCCGTCAGCTAACCTCGTAGGCAGAAGAGGCCCCGAAGGACGGGGGGCCGGTCAAGAAAGCTGAATGAGTAGTCACGAGACGACCGGGCCGGAAGACAAGGCGTCCCTGCTGGAGACGGGGTGGCGGGTCATGGTGGGTCGCCCGCGGGATTTCAAGGATCCTGGTGTCTTCCACAAGATCTCGCTGATTGCATTCTTGGCCTGGGTGGGCATGGGCGCCGACGGGTTGTCATCCTCGGCCTACGGCCCTGACGAGTCTTTCCGCTCCCTGCTCGAACACGGCAACACCACTTACCTGGCGGTGTTCATGGCACTGGCCACCGCATTGACCGTGTTCGTGATGTCCTACGCGTATAGCCGCATCATTGAACACTTCCCCACTGGCGGCGGCGGCTACGTGGTGGCGAGCAAGTTGCTTGGCGAAAAGTCCGGCCTTCTCTCCGGCTCGGCGCTGCTCGTCGATTACATCCTGACCATCACCGTTTCCATTGCATCGGGCGGTGATGCCGTCTTCAACATGCTGCCGCTGAGCTACCACACCTGGAAGTTGCCCCTGGAGTTTGTCGTCATCACGCTTCTCATCGTCCTCAACATACGGGGCGTGAAGGAGTCGGTGACGCCGCTGGTGCCGGTCTTCATGGTTTTCGTGGTCACGCACCTAGCGCTGATTCTCGGCGGTCTCGGATCGCACATCGGTCACGCGCCCGAGGTGGCCGCCAACCTCACCCACGAATTCTCGCAAAGCATCCACAGCTACGGTGTATTCGGCGTGTTCGTTATCTTCATGACCGCCTACTCACGAGGCGCCGGCACCTATACTGGCATCGAAGCCGTGTCGAACGGCCTGCAGATGATGCGCGAGCCACGGGTGGCCACGGGCAAGCGCACCATGGTCTATCTTTCCGCGTCGCTCGCCTTTACGGCGGGCGGCATCTTGCTCTGCTACCTCCTGTTCGGCATCCGTCCGCAAGAGGGCAAGACCCTGAACGGCGTGCTGATAGAGGCCTTCGCCGCGAACTGGCATCTATTCGGCTTGCCAGTCGGTAAAGGTTTTGTTGTCGTCGCACTGGCGTCGGAGGGCGCGCTGCTTTTCGTAGCGGCGCAGACCGGTTTCATCGATGGGCCGCGGGTCATGTCCAACATGGCGATCGATTCATGGCTGCCTCGGCGCTTTGCATCCCTGTCCGATCGCTTGACCACCAAAGACGGCGTCGTGTTGCTCGGTCTGGCGGCCATCTCCCTGCTCCTCTTCACCCACGGCAACGTGGATGCGTTGGTGACCATGTACGCCATCAACGTGTTCATTACGTTCTCTCTCTCTCAGCTCGGTATGTGCCGTTTCTGGCTGCGCGAGCGGTCTCGCGATGCGAAGTGGGGACGTCACATCCTGGTTCACGTGATCGGACTGGTCATGTGCCTGTCGATCCTGACCTTCACCATCGTCCTCAAGTTCTCGCAGGGTGCCTGGCTGACCCTCTTGGTGACCACCGCCCTCATCGTGGTGTGCCTGCTGGTCAAGTCCCACTACCGCGAGGTCTCCCGGCAACTGGCCCTACTCGACGCTGACCTGAGCAACCTGGTGGGGCTCGATGGCAACGGGGGCGAGCCGGATCCCAGCAAGCCCACCGCGGTCCTCCTGGTGGCAAAGTACGGAGGTCTGGGCGTGCACTCCATGCTGTCCATCCAGCGCACCTACCCCGGATACTTCGCCAACCTAGTGTTCGTCTCGGTGGCCGTGCACGACACCGGGACGTTCAAGGGCGCCGCCGAGGTCGCTTCGCTGCGCCTCCGCGTCGAGGAAACCCTGCAAAAATATGTGGCTCTCGCCAAGAGCCTGGGCTGGAACTCCAGTTACCGAATGGCCGAAGGGTTGGACGCGGTGTACGAGGCCAGCCGTCTGTGCATCAGGATCGCCGACGAATTTCCCCGCGTCGTGTTTTTTGCCGGCAAGCTCATCTGGAAGCGTGAGACCTGGCTACAGCGAATCCTGCACAACGAAACGGCCTACCAGGTCGAACGCCGCCTGCACTGGAAGGGCCTGGCCATGGCTGTGCTGCCAGTCCGCGTAGGCGACGACGCCCGCAGCGCGCCGCTGATGCCACGACAGAAATCCGGCTGATCCAGGATCAATGGAGTAACCTCCGACTGCGCCATGAGTACCCGACGCAGCAAGCGGCCTGACGGCCACCTCGGCCGTGGCTTGCTCGTGTCGATCCTTTTGCACGCGCAGGTGATTCTGCCCCTCGTCATCTTGGCTTCCGTGTATGGCAAACGCGAGTCGAACGAGGTGGACTTGAGCTTCGAGCCGGTCAAGGAAAACGAACTGCCGGCCGGGCTCCCAGCGGTCGAGGAACCCGCGCCGCCTGAGAAGCGCCCGCGTGACAAGAAGACGCAAGAACTCGCCCAGTCGGAGAAGCAGCCCGAGCCCGAAATCGAAGTGCCCCCACCCGAAAAGCTGCCCCCCATGCCGAAGCCGCCGGAGACGCCACTTGCGCAGCTTCCACCTCCCAAGCCGCAAGAGCCGCCCCAGCCGCCGCCCGAGCAGCTTCACCAGAAGATCGTCGAACTCGACATGGGCAAGGACGTGGAGGCGCCCGAGAACGCCAAGTACTTGGCCGAGAAGAACAACCGGACCGAGAATGAGACCCGCGCACGCGAGACCAACCTGGAACGAGAACAGGCCGGCCAGGAAGCACACCCGTCGGACCAGGAGGACAAGATCGCCGGGCTGGAGGATCGCGCGGCACGGCCCGAGAAGCGGGCAGGCCAGGCAGGCGAACGCGTCCTGCCCGAGTCTTTCCGTTCGGAGGCGCCAGGCAAGGCGACCCTGTCCATGCGCAGCCCGCGCCAAAGCGTGGAACCGGAAGCCCTCTCTCCCGACGGGATGCGTTTTGTGCCAGATGAGGAACGACGCATGTCGCGCAGCACGGACGGCGGGCCCGGCGCACGCCTGCGCCTGACTCGCAGGCAGTACGAGTCCGTATTCGGCACCGACGCCGAGGCCGCAGCGGCGCTGGCCAAGGCCGAACGGTCCAAGCACAAGGGCAAGTTCGCCGAGCGGCGCGAGCGGGTGCGCTCCGCGCTCGAGAACTTCATAACCGAGGTCAAGCCTGGCAACCAGACCGCGCTCAACACACGCGCGGTGCCCTTCGCTCAGTTCATCACGCGCATGCATCGAAAGATCCACGAACTGTGGGCCTTCGGTTTCATGGCAGGCCTGGACAACAAGTCGGCCAGCCTGCCGCTCAACAACCCCAGCCTGCTGGCCAAGCTGGAAATCGTTCTCGACGGCCAGGGAAATGTGGACCGCGTGGCCGTGGTGCGATCGTCGGGGTTGACCATCTACGACAGCGCGGCCATCGACGTCGTCTACAGCGCCGCGCCCTACCCCGCCCCGCCGCCGACCATCCTATCCGGCAACGGCAAGGTCTACATCCATTGGACCTTTCATCGCAATGAAGAGGCCTGCGGCACCGCGGGCGTGGACTATTTCATCCTGAACAACGGCCCCAAGAGCAGTGAAAAGGCCGAAAAACACTCCGGGTGAGACTGCATCCAGCCGTGCACCCTGTGTCGCGCTACCACAACTTTCGCAGCGCCGTCGCCGGATAGTAGTGGCGCAGGATTTCCCGATACCTCTTGCCGGCCTCCGCCATTCCCACGGCGCCGGTCTGGCACATGCCCACGCCGTGGCCGAAGCCCGCGCCCCGAAAGATCGCGCCGCCATCCTTGAATTCGACCACAAATAGCGAGCTGCGCAGCCCGCCGAAGGCCTGGCGGATGCGCAACTCGCCGCGGATGGTCTCGCTGCGGGCAGAGCCCACCACGCGCACCGCGAGCGCGCGCCCTGACACTCCTCGCTGCGGTACCTCGATGGTCCGGATCTCACCCAGATGGTAGCCGCCGAGCAGCTTGTCCAGCTCGGCGGCGGTCCGCCTCACCGTCCAGCGAAAGCGGTCGCCGGCCCCGAGGTGGGCCTGGCCACAATACGCAACCGGCGGCTGGTCGACGAAACGCGCGACGTTCTGTGCGCTCACGCCTGCAGCAAAGACGTCGGGCCGTCCAGCGAGCGGCGCGGGCGCATCGCGATGGCCGCGCAGAGCCGCCAACGCGGGCATGTCGGGCCAGACGTTCTCGTTGTGCTCGGTGTGGCCACCACAATTGGCCGAGTACACGGTGTCGGCCAGGTCTTTGCCGTCCGCGGTGAACAGCACCTCGCCGCGGGTCGCGGCGACGGCGGCCGTGGTCCGCGGCGTCTCGTGGCCCGCCCCCAAATAGACCTGGCAGTGCGTCTGCGAGCACAGCCGGAAGGGATCGCCGATGTGCCGCGTGCCGATCTTGGTCAGAAGCTCGCCTCGCGCGGCTACCGCCTGCGCCTTGAGCGCCTCCTCGGGCGCATTGGGGAAGATCTCGGCCGGAAGCAGACCGGCCAGGAAACGATCCTCGGGCAAGGCATTGACCACCGCCAGGCTGCCGTTGCGGTCCAGGGTCACGTACAACTTGCCGAAGTAGGCGCCTGACACCTTGCTTGCGGCCTTTCCCGCCGTGCCTTCCGCCTCCACCTGCAGTGGGCTGTCCCCGCCTGCCACGAACCACAGCACGCCCTCGTTGCGCACGTGCATGCCGGTCCTGCCGCCCACCGCTTCCAATTGCCCATGCGGGCGATCAACCAGCTCGGTGAACACCCCGGGGCTGGCCAGGGTGGCCTTGCGACCCAAGACCTCGAAAGCTCGCTCGGCCTCCTCGGGCTTGCTGTAAGGGCCCACCACCACCAGGACTTCACGCCGGTCCAAGACCTCGCCACCCACGCCAAACACCGTGCCCTGCTCGAAACGATTTGGATTCTCACCCAATTCTTTCCATCGCTTGACCTCGGCGTCGGCTTCTCCCCCTTGTCCCGGCTTCCCGCGCCACACCACAGCCCAGTGTTTCAGCTTGGCCGGCACGGTGGTTGAGGCGCGCACTTGCCAGGAGTCCTCGCCGCGGACCTCGGCGCTGCCCTCCCCTTCGGGGAAGAGGCGCAAGCCGCCCGACGGGCCGGCGCTGATGGTCACCCGCGCGAGGCCCTCGGCGATGGCCACCGGCACCACGGGGAAGCCCTGCTTGGTGAAACGAAACTCGGCCGAGTAGATCGCGCGCAGCTTGTCCGCACCCGAGAACTCGTCAGCCGCGTAGATCGGCGTCGCCCAGGCAACCAGGGCCCATCCGACGATCATCCGTTGCACGTAAGGCCCGTTCATCTCATCTCGTGTGCAGAGAGAAAGCGCAGATTGAGGAAATTCACCGTGAAGTGCGCGACGACCGGCCCGGCCAGGTCGCCCGACCAGAGAAAAAGCTGTCCGAACACGAGGCCTGCGACGAACGAAGAAACGGTCCACGGCAAGAAGCGGAGCTTCGGCCCCACGTGGAGCAGGGCGAAGACCAGGCTCGACCCGGAGAGGCCGATGGCTGGCAAGAGAGCCCCCCGGAAGAAGATCTCTTCGCCCAGCGCGGAGGCCACGGCCAACACCGCCACCTCGGCGTCAGGCAGCGGCCCGAGCATGGCGCGCATATCGCGATGAAGCGAACGTGCCCATTCGAACCTATGAACCGCGAGCCGCGATGCGAACACGTAGCCAAGCCCGATGAGGACTCCAGCAACGATGCCAAGTAGAGTCTGGCTGTCTTCGCGCCCCGCCAGACGCCACATGCTGGCGTCGCCACGCCAGGTCGACCAGGCCACGCCGGCAGAGGCCAGTGCGAGATACAGTGTCAGCACCAGGCCTGCGCGGGACCAGCTTCTGGCCGCCTCTGCCATGACGTGCAACATACCAGCAATTTCAAAATGGCAGGGCCGGCCGTGCGCAAAGAATTCATCGCGTCATGGTCCGATGCGTTACCAACAGATCCAAATAGTCTTTTGTTTTCAATATCATGGGGGATGACCATGTGCGTTATGAACAGACGAAGCCGCATTGTTAATGAGCTCATTTCCGCCGTTGGCCCGACGCTGTCATGGTAAATGTTCTTCGTCGATGTCGCTACCAGCGGTCAAAACCAAGCGCAGCGTTGTTCGGCCGTCGACCGACGATCCGGTGGAGCGCGAGGTTGGTCTGCAGAAGCTCCTCTCCACACGCATCTGCGATCTGCAACTCGAGCCTCAGGATGTGCTGGCCGAGTGTCTGGCCCAGGTCGGCGCGGAGTTGCGTACGAAGGGGATAACCTTCGTCCCGCAGTACTACCTGGGTGACGATGACTTCTGGACCACGGATCGCGCCATCAGCGTAAACATCCCCTGGTACCTCTCCAATTCCATCCTCTGGCAGATGGTCAACAACCACCTGTTCGAGTACACCCGCGACGAAGTCCTGATGTATCTGCGCCACGAAACGGGGCATGCCGCCAACTACGCCTTCGAGTTGTGGAAGCGCAAGGACTGGACGCAGACCTTCGGCGATTTTCGTCGCTCGTACCGCGATGTCTACAACGCGAACCCCTGGAGCCACGACTACGTCAGACATCTGCACCGCGCGGGCATGTATCACTACGCGCAGAAACATCCGGACGAGGATTTCGCCGAGAGTTTCGCCGTGTGGCTCGATCCGTCGTCGCGCTGGCGGCGCCGCTACCGCAACTGGCAGGTTGCCCTGACCAAACTGGAATACGTGGATCGGATCATCGACCTGGAAGGCGCCTGCCGGGGCACCCCCACCAACCAGCGAATCGGCTCGCAGGCGCCCTACCGCGAGCTAAAGGAAACCGTCGCCGAGTACTTCGACATCAACCATGCGCTGGACCCGGACCTGGCCGAGTACCGCAAGGACCTGCTTGACATCTTCCCCCGACGCTCCCCGCACGCGCGCGGCGCGCAGGGCGCCCTGTCGGCAGCACGTTTCATCCAGCAACACCAGCGACTGCTGATAAGCAAGCTGGGCGGGTGGATCGGTGATTCCGACCGGCGCGTGATCGGCAAGTTTCTGCGCGAGCTCCAGGCCTTGTGTACCTACGAACACCTGGTCGTGCCGGAGAACCGGCGCAATGAGAAGCTGGTCGACCTGACCATTGTGGCCACCTGGCACGTGGTCGACGGCATTCACCGGCTGAGCGAGTAGGTATGTGAATCCGCCGGGCGCAACGGCGCCTCCCGCTTCCAGACGGAGGATCCCTACTCGGCCGTCAAGCCGTGTTGAATGATGCGGCGAAGGCCCTCGGCCCCGAGGCGCGAGCTGCGCTTTTCTTCCTCGAAGATGATCTGCGCGAGGGTAGCCGACGTGAGGTCTGCCCCACTGACGTGGTCGGTCACCTTAACCTCGTCGCCGTTGCGCACGAACCCTGCCACATCAGCCAGCGTCACGTAGTGCTTGTCGAAGGTGTCGTAGAGTTTTCGATTTGAGTAGCGCTTGATTGTTCGCATGGTGGCACAAGAGGATGACACATCTTGTGAGCAAATGACACGATTCTGAGAGAAAAGATACCGCGGAGCGATAACGGCGGTCAGCCTGCCGCCAGATTCGGCGCTCTGCACTCGGAAATCCAGGCCACTGACGCTGGAATCGACCCCAGCGCTAGCAGGGCTAGGGCTCTACACCCCAGATGAGCTTGCCGCTCTCGTAGAGGGTGATCTTCTGCTCGTAGACCCCCGCTGCTCCGGCGTCGTAGCTGTAGTCGTTGGTTACGTCGACTGCGCCCGTGTAGCTCCCGGTGTGCAGCCTGACGTTGAAGTTGAACTGGTCCTTGTAGGCCTTGTCACCTTGTGCCGCAAGCGTTCCGGTGAATGAAAGCTCCAGATAGTGGTCAGCGCCTGGGACAGGCGACGGGGCTGCAACGGCTGTACCGCTCGTCACCTCGCCCTGGCCCGACATCCCAATGCTCACGTAATCGGTTGAAAGTACCAAAGCGGTGCCCAAGCCCTCGTCTTGATACCAGTAGCGAAGTGTCACGGTCGACATGTCAACAATCTGCGATGTCAGGTTGTCAATTCTGAGACTCAAGGTGATCTGACCCGTGCCGCCGGCAGCCTTCTGCGCGACCCACACCACCAGGCCGTTGACCGTAGGCAGCGACACCACTGTGACCTGCGCCGTCGTAGAACCCCCGACCTCGTTGGTCGCGGTCAGCGTGTAGGTCGTGGTTGCGCTGATCGGGCCGGTGCTCGTTCCGATGCCGCTGCTCACGGCACCAACGCCCTGATCCACGGTCCCCGTTCCACCGAGAAAAGACGCTGTCAAGGTCGCGCTGCCACCGCTGCTGACCACGGTTGGGCTGGCGGAGAAACCCACGATCGACGGCAGAGGCACCACCGCTACCGTCACCTG
>PMZX01000287.1 GCA_003170035.1 Myxococcales bacterium
AGACCCTTGGCCGCAAGCGAGTTGCGCAATCTGCCCACGCGAAACCAGTGCGCGACGTCCGCCGCGCACAGGGGAAGAGTCAGCAGGAATTCTTCCAGGTCGCCGCGTGCGCGTTCGGCCATCCGGCCAGAGAGAAGCTCGGCAGCGACGACCGGCGGCAAGTGCACCGTCCCTTCCTCGAGCGCGGGCTCGACGATGGCATCGCCGCTCCCCTCCCGGAAGAACGCGATCCAGGACGAAGTATCAATGATGAGCGCGCTCACGAGAGGTCTCGATATCGATCGTCAGACGGAGCTTTCCCTTCAGCGCGCGCGCTTTGGCGGCCGCCGCCGAGCGCTTGACCCGCTCCAACCCGGCCACCAGTGTCTCGGTGATGCCCTTGCCAGTTACCTGACACGCGTCATTGACCAGCTTGACGGGAAGGTTGGCGGTCACCCGCCGGGTTTCCAACTCTGCACGCCGATTCATACTGATATACATACGGCCGTATGAACGATCGGTCAAAACCATTCTCTCGCTTCCTGGGCCAGAAGATGCAAGCGGCGATGGAGTACTACTCGAATCCGCCGCCGCTCGACGTGAATGAATGGATTACCCATGATGGTGTCTCCTTTGTGCCGAAGTAACAGGTTGGGATCGGCCACTCCGCGCCTCTGGATGCCGGCAGCCGCCGACTTGCTTCCATCCGGGAATCGGTGTGTACTGGGCACAAGGGCCGCGGTCGAGCGGATGGAGGCCAAATGTGGCGTGGCGAAAGGCAGGCTGGTGACTACATGCAAGCACGGACGTTGGCTGCGCGGTGGCTATTTTCAATGCTTGAAGGTAGGCGAGCCCGGTATCGTGGAATCGCCCTTTTGCTGGCGGCCATCGCGACAATGGGCTGTGGGCGCAGGCCTCTCGGTTCAGCGCGGGTGGATGGAGGCAGCGTCGATGCCAGAAATTTCACTGACGCCGGCGCCGACGCCGGCGCTGACGTCGCCGCGGATGCAGTGAAGGACGTCCCCGCCGCAGGCGCCGCCAACGCCACTGCCGATCGCGGCCCCGCCATTTCTCCCAAGGAGCTGGCCGAGCCCTGCACGAGCGCCGGCGAATGCTCGAGCGGCTTTTGTGCAGATGGCGTTTGTTGCAACTCGGCCTGCACGGAAAAGTGCAAAACCTGCGCGGCGCCTTCTTCCCTCGGAGTGTGCGCGTACGTTCCATCGGGCGTCGCCCCACGCGGAACGAACGACTGTCCGGCAAGCGACCCTTCGACCTGCGGCCTCGACGGAAGGTGCGACGGCGCGGGCGCCTGTCGCCGCAAAGTCGCTGGAACCGAGTGCGGCGGCCGCTCCTGTCAGAACTCGGTTCTCGGGAGCGTGAGCACCTGTGATGGCGCCGGGTCGTGCAACCCCGGGACGCTCTTCGTTTGCGCTCCTTACCTTTGCGACCCGGCATCAGGAACGTGTTTCAACTCCTGCACCAGTGACGCTCAGTGCACGAGCGGGAATCCCTGCACGAACGGATCGTGCTTCACAAGACGCGACACGTGCAGCGAGAACGCCGTTTGCGCAAGCGGTTTCTGCGTCGACGGGGTCTGCTGCAACAGCGCGTGCGATGGACCGTGCGAAAACTGCGGCCTCGTCGGTAGCATCGGGACGTGCGCGCCTGTCGCGGCCGGAGCCCCTGATCCACATGGCATCTGCCACAGCGACACCACGTCGACCTGTGGACAGACAGGCCTATGCGACGGCAAGGGCGGCTGTGGCTACTACCCGCAGGGGACAGTCTGCTCGATGGGCTCATGCTCCGACGGATTCGCCACCCCAGCCTCGGTTTGTGACGGCAAGGGAGTCTGCACGTCCGGACGCAAATTGAGCTGCGGGCCTTTCGGCTGTGCCCCCAATGGAGCGATATGCAGCAAAGGGTGCCCAAGCGGCGACTCTATTTGCGTGGCAGGCGCCTACTGCACGGGTGACGAGCAATGTGCGCCGAAGAAGACGGACGGGGAGCCGTGCGGGAGCAACCATGAGTGCCTGTCAGGCATCTGTGCGGACGGCGCCTGCTGCGACAGCGCGTGCGCCGGGCCATGCGCAAGCTGCAATCAGGCCGGATCCGAGGGCCTGTGCACGCCGTTGCCCAATGCCGATGGAGGACTTGTCTGCGCCACTTCGACGGACGCCACGGTAGATTAGGCCTGCCGGCGCCCTTGAGCCATTTCACCTGTATGCGGAATCCGGCCCAAAAGGCCGCTGTACTGCACTCGGGCCGACCAGAAGAACCTCACTGAACCGTCCAAATGCCGCCGGTCGCAACGGTTGTGCACTGGGAGAAGGAGATTCCGGTTCGGGTAAGGCAGTCGCAGGCGGGGCACCGGGCGCCCCAGCACCCGGATGGCAATGTCTGGCAGGCATATCGGGTCGGGCCACTATCTCCGCCGGAGATCTCGCAGTACTCGGTCCCTTCTTGGCACCTCAGGTCTCCACACGAAAAGAGATAGGGAAGACACCCAATGAAACCGCTCTGCCATGCGCCGCCTTGGCATGTCCACCTTTCTGTGCAGCACGACACGCACGCGACGTCGTCGGCGGTGCAGGCGGCACCGCCGACCGGCCAAGTACAGGCGCGGCCGGCCTCGGCGCCTGAAGTGGCAGCATCGGCACTCGAATCGGTGGCTGCATCCGCCAGCTGCGGGACATCCCACCCCGGCGCGGCGTCGGGCAACACCGCAACATCGGCCCGCGCATCTGAAACGGCTGCATCGGGAGCGAGGTCACTGCCAGCGTCCGTCAGACATGCAATGAGGGTACACGCGAGCTGGCCATTCCCGCCACATGAGCAGGTGTTGCAGTCCTGCCGAAAGGAGTCGCCGGGGTTGTAGTTCTTGCCACCGTAGGAACACGTGGTCACCTGGCCATCCGCTCTCTGGGTCGTCCTGATCCCGTTTCCTCCACAAGCCAACGCAAAGACCACGACAAGTGCGCCCAGCGCCGACGCTAATCTAGATTTCCTCATCATGCCGCCCTTCTCCCAGCAAGAAACGCACCAGTCCCAACACTGCATTATCGCTCGACCAGGGCTACACGAGCATCAGATTTCTGAGCCATCCGCGCCATTGGCGTCCGCATTCGCACCACGTCGCCGGTCGCAAACGGGAGTGACCGTCAAGCAGGGCCATTGCGAGGCACGAAGCCATCTACAAGTGGACGCGCGGCTGGTATAATTGAATTCTCCGGGGCGACCCTACTTACTCCGCCCCACATGTGTTCAAGGAGGTCAACATGACCAGGCGACAGATGACCAGGCAAATCAGTTGGCTGTCGCTTTGCGGGGCGGCCGGGTTGACTGCCGCCGTCTTGGGGGCCTGCGGCGGCCCAACGCCGATCCCGGCCGGCACCACCGGCACGGGCGCGGCCGGCGGCACTGGCATTGACCTGACCAGAAACGGGAATACNNCCATTGGCCGGAGCTGGTGGAAATGGTGGAAATGGGACCGGGGCTGCCACCAACTGCAGCGGACTGTACGGCGTCGTTCGCGATTTCAAGATGGGCACAACGTCCGGAGGTCATCCGGATTTTCAGTCGCCTCCCATTCAGGATGATCGCGGAATCGTGACTGCGACGCTGGGCTCGGACGGCAAGCCCGTGTATGCACATCCCGGCGGCACGACGTCCACGACGAACGGTCAGGCCGATTTCGACAAGTGGTACAACGATGTGCCCGGTGAGAACATGACGTATCTGCTCGGTCTTCATTTCGTTCCCAACGGCAAGGTGGTGACCTTCGCCGCATCCATCAACAACCAAGGAGTTCCAGACTCATCCTACTTTCCGCTTGATGGACAGGGTTTCGGCAACCAGGGCGAGAACCATAACTTCGGTTTCACGACAGAGATCCATACTTCGTTCACCTATAACGGTGGCGAGACCTTCACCTTCCAAGGGGATGACGACGTGTGGGTCTACATCAACAACCAGCGAGTCATCGATCTGGGCGGCATCCATGCGCAGGAAACCCAGACCGTCAATCTCGACGCCCAGGCGAGCACGCTTGGGCTCACGATAGGCAACGTCTACCCTCTTGCGGTCTTCAATGCGGAAAGGCACACCACTCAGTCGAATTTCCGTATTGACACCACAATGGCCTTCACCAATTGCGGTGAAGTCAATGGCATTATCATCTACTAGTGCCTCCGGCCGCCTCACATGTCCTTGGGTTCCCACAAACCCAAGATGGCGCCGGTGGGGTCGACGATGATACTGAGCCAGCCCATCCCTTCGACCAGGGTCACACCCTTCATGATCTTGGCGCGAAGCCTTTTCGCCTTCCTGGTGGATGCATCGATGTCCTTCACCAGCACGTAGGGCATCCAGGCCGACCCAGCGCCGGGAATCATCTGCTTCATCATCCCGCCGCCCACGCCTTTGCCGACCTTGATGATGGTGTACTCGCCGCCCGGCGTCTCCGTCGGCAGATCCTGGAGTTTCCAGTCGAAGAGCTTGGCGTAGAAGGCCTTGGCCTTGGGAAGACTCGTGGTGTTGAGCTCGACGTGAACGAATGGGTTACCCATGATGGTGTCTCCTTGTGCCCTCGAGTTGTAGCGCGGGTCGGTGCGAAACGCCCGTTGCCCTACAGCCTCCCCAGATCCGGCATTGAGTGTCACAACCTCGCCGCCGATTGGTGTACACTGAAACGGGAACCCACCTACCGAAGCCCGTGGAGGAACCGATGTACACAAAACACGTCGAACCAAGGGTCTCTGGTATCAGAGGGAGTGTTCTGGCCACCCTAGCTGCAGGATTCTTGATCGCCGCCTGCGGTGATTCTGGGGGCGGCACGGCGACCGATGGATCGGCGGGCACCGGCGGCAACACTACCGCCGGGACCGTGGAAACCGGCGGCAGCGCCAGTCCGGGAACAACCGCAACAGGCGGAACAACCACCAGCACCACTTTTTCGACTGGTGGCATGGCGACGGCGGGATCGGGCGGCACGACGATCACCCCGGGAAGCGGCGGCAGGACCAGCACGATTGGCGGAACGACGACCGCTACTGGTGGGCAAGCCACCGCGACTGGTGGTGCGACCGGCACGACTGGCGGCGCGACTAGCACGACTGGCGGAGCAACGACCGCCACTGGCGGGCGAACCAGCGCGACTGGCGGAGCAACGACCGCCACTGGTGGGCGAACCAGCGCGACTGGCGGCACGACCAGTACGATTGGGGGTGCGACCACTGCGACGGGCGGCACGACCAGAGATGCCGGGGTGGACGTTTCTCCTGATGTGCACGACGGTCCTAGCAACGTGGCGGATGCCCGCGCAGACGTCCGCGCTGACGTCGTAATCGACGGTCCGGCCGACGGCGCCCCGCCTTCCGACGCCACGCTGGGGAGCACGATGTTCGTCGCCAACGGACAGATCTTCGACGCAACGGGCGCGCCGTTCCTGCCCTGGGGCGTGAACAAGGCCCATGTCGATCAGTCAAACACCGGGCTCGAGCTCACCGGAACCAACGCCGTGCGCGTGAACCTGTATTTCCGCCTGCCCAACGCGACCACGACAAGCCTTTTCGATCGCTTCTACGCCGCGCATATCGTTGTGATCCCTGGGCGCTGGGACGCGACGTGCGTGGGGGACAATACCTTCGCAGCCACGCTCGCCTCCGAGGTGGACGCGTGGGTGGCCGAGGTCGCCGCGTGGAAGAAATACGAACGGGCCTCGATGATCAACATCGCGAACGAGGCTGGCCCCTCGAACTCGACGGTCTGGCGTGACCAGTACATCACCGCCGTCGGGCGCATGCGTGCGGCCGGTTATGGCGGCCTTTTGATGATTGACAGCGGCGGATGCGGGCAGGACGTCGACGACATCGCGAGGTATGGTGCGGCTGTGCTGGCAGCCGATCCGCTGCACAACATCGTCTTCTCGCTCCACGTTTACGGGGAAACTCCCAACGTCACGACACTGAACACCAACCTCGATCGGCTCAAGGCAACGGGACTTTCATTCCTGATCGGCGAGTTCGGGCCAGGCCGCAACATTGGGCCGTCGCCCACCAACCTGGCACCTGCGGATTTGATGGCCAGCGCCCTTTCGCGCGGAATAGGAGCGCTCGCGTGGGCGGCCGATGACAACAACCTCGCGAGCTCGATGGCGGACGACAACTGGTTTTCGATGTTTTACAATCTCATCAAGGCTTACACCGGGGACGCTGCCGACCTGACGATTTTCGGCAAGGTCGTGGTGAACGACCCCACGGCAGGCCTTTTTGCCGTGGCAAAGAAGGCCGGCGGGTTCTGATCGGGGCAGGTTCTTGGCGGCGGACTGGTTCACCGTAGATGTCCCGCGCCGGCAACTTCGCCTGCGAGGGTTGCCAATTCCGGCCCGTCACATCCCGGGCATGGATCCGAAGGCCAGGCGCACACCGAGGCCGAGGGTGGCCTCCTTGGTGTAGGCGGCGAGGCCCTTGCGGTGGCCGACGTCGCCCGAGGCAAAGACCATGAGGTCGCCGAGCGCACCAGGCACCGCGATGCCGAGCAGGCCGCGCACGAGATAGGCATCGGGGTAGCTGAGATCGCCGTGTTCGGTGCCGAAGAGGTATTCGGCGTAGCCCGAGAAGAAGGGATGGATCCGACGCCAGGCCGCGTAGCGAAGATGAAGGTCGAGGCCGGGACCGAGGCTGTAGCTCGATCGATCCGGGAGAAACAGGTCGTCGAGCGCGCGGATGATGAGCAGCCAGTTCCCGCGCCAAAGGACCGTGGCGACGTCGAGGATGATGGCATCGCCGAAGATGGGACGGTCGGAGTAGTCGATGCCGAGCCCGCCACTGTTGGCGCCGGTGTAGTGCTCGCTTTCGTGGCGAAAGCGCAGGGTGAATTCGAGCGCGCAGCGGCTACACAAACGGCGGCCCAGTCCGTCGAAGGCGAGCGCNNTGAGCCCGTGGCCCTGGTAAGCGGCGAAGCCGATCTCGCCCGCGGCGGTTCGCACCCCGCGCGGGGCCATCGCAACCGCAAATCCGGGCGCATCACGCGAGGCAGAGCGCGAGAAGGGAATGGCGCGCGGAAAACCGAATTGGTCCCCTCCTGGTGCGGTGGTTTCGCGGGCCGCTTCGGCCGGTCCGGTGTCGGCGCGCGCGGCCACAGCGATGCAGACAGATGAAAGCGCGAGAAGCGGCAAGAGGCGCGGCGATCGACTGGGGCGCGAGATCATTTCAGCACCTCGTCGAATCGGAAGCTGGCCAGATGGAGTTCGCGGGTCGCGAAACTGCCGGCGGTATAGGCGATGTGAATCACGCGACCGCCCTCACCGCGCAGAGAAATCTGCTCGGCGCCACCGTCGAACAATGCGTCCGGTGCGGGCGCGACCGCGGTGAAGAGCGGCACCTGGCTGCCGAACGACTGCTCAAGCGAGGGGGTGAGCCGAAGCGAGACCTTGCCGTCGAAGGGATCGGTTAGCAGCACGGTGTAACGGCCGTGAAATGGATTGGACGAAAGGCTCACCAGGGCGAGATCGTCGAGGACCTGGGTGGACTGGGTCCGGCTTGCGCCCCAGCCTGCAAAAGCATCGAAGTATTCGTAAGCCGA
>PMZX01000133.1 GCA_003170035.1 Myxococcales bacterium
CCCTCCCGCGATGGTCCGCGGCGAGCAAAGCTCGCCGGCTCCCCACGCGAACCGGCAACGGTCATTCGACATGGTTTTCCCTTTGCTGACAGAGATCATGGCCGGGGCCCTTCGATCCCGGCCAGTCGTTCCTTCGCTTCGACAGTGAAACGACCGCTGGGGTAGCGGTCGAGGTAGCGGTGCAGCCAGTGCGCGGCAGACCCGCGGCGGCCGGCATCGGCCAGGGTTCTTCCGGCTGCGAACAGCGCGGTTTCGCCGGCGGGCAGATCGCCGAAGCGTTCGGTCACGCCGACGTAGGCGGCGACCGCCCGATCGATCTTGCCCCGCGCCTGCGCGCACTCCGCCAGCAGCGTGCGCGCCTCGGCCTCCTGCCGCCGATCCCTCGCCCCGGCAAGAATTGACGATGCTTCCTTCTCGGCTCGCGCCACCTGGCGATTGGCCAGATCGCGCCGCGCGCGTGCGAGCTGCTCGGCGACATCGGCGGGCTGCGGTCCGAGCGCCCGCCGCTCGGGCCCTGGGGCCGGCTCCAGGGCAGCCGGCGCGGCTTCCAGTGGCGACCAGGTCTCGCCCATCTGCAACCGCGCGACCAGGACGCGGCCGTCGGGCGCCAGGACGCGAACCGCCCCGCGCGAGACCTCCACGTGAGAGGCGTCGACCAGGAAGCGCGTGCCCAGGACTTCGACCACGAAGGTGTCCGTGGCCACGCGAAATCCCCGTTGCAACGCGGGATCCACGTCCAGCTCGATCGCGCCGGAGTCGAGTTTCACCGTGGCAGCCTTCTCGTTCCACGAGATCGAGGCGCGACGCACGGCTCGCACGCGCGCGTGCGCCACCGCGACCTCGGCTCCGGCAGAAAGATCGCGTGGCTCAGCCGCAAGCGGCGTCGCTTGTGGCAAGACGCTCGGCTGCGCCGCCACCGGGGGCTGCGGCGAGCGCTCGCTTCCGCCCACGATCAGAAAGGCGGCGGTAACGGCAAGCGCACCGCCCAAGACGACGCCCCCCAGTGCCAGCGCAGATCGGCTCTTCCAGGAAGGCGGCAACGGCTCCGGAGCCTGCGCCAGCCCCTGTCGCAAGGCGCGCTCGATCGTGCGCTCTCTCGCTGCGGGCGTCCCGCTCGGCATCGCGCCGACGGCAAGGACGATTTCGTCGAGCAGGCGGGCCTGCTCGCGGCAGTCGCCGCAGGTCTGAAGGTGCGCGTGCAGAGCGCCCCGCTCGCTCGCGGATAGACCCGCCTCCCGCGCCGCCAGCAATGCCCCCGCGCGACCACAGCCGATTGGCTTCATGACCGTCCCTCCTGGGGCGCCAGTTCGCGCAGTGCTGGATCGCGCCGGACGCGCGCCATCAGCGCCCGCCGCGCCCAGAAGATGCGGGACTTCACCGCCACGCTGCTGGCGCCCACGATCTGCGCGATCTCCGCGATAGGGCGTCCCTCGACCACGTGCAGGATGAAGGCGATACGCCGTTCCAGGCCGATGGCAGACAGGTGGGCGTGGATCCTTTCCACCCGCCGCCGGCTGTCAGCGACGCCGTCGGGCGGCGCCGCCGGGTCAACAGGCTCGGCCGGCGCAGGCACCAGATCCAGGGGAACGCTCCGGCGCAGGGCGGGCTGGCGCAAATGCCGGCGTACCACGTTGACCGCAATGCCGTTCAGCCAGCTGCCGACGGACGCGTCACCGCGAAACCCGGGAAAGGCCGCGATGGCAGTCACCAGGGTGTCCTGCACGAGATCCTCACTGTCGACCCTGGAGCCGACGAGGTGGGCCACGAAGCGTTCGAGCGTCGGCAGGTGCGCCCGGAAGACCGTCTCCAGTGCGATCCGATCCTTTTTCCGGCAGGCCTGGATGAGGGCTGGATCAGGCGTTGCTGGGTCTTGCATGGCATGGCTCAGGACCACAAACCGTAAGTGCCAATGGGGCGCGCTTCGGTTGCAGGAAATCATCCGCCACGTGGATCAACCCCTTGCGCTCAGTAGGGCGAGAAGACCAGCGACAGGTCCGCCATCGGCCGGACGTGCCCGTAGTCCAGGAATTCCCGGCCCCCGACCGCGAACGTCACGTCGTTGAACGGCAGTGCGGCGCCCGCGGCGAGCCGGGCCTCAACGCTGGCGCGGATCCGAACGCGGGCGTCGAACTTGCCGGAAAGCGCCGAAACCAAGTGCCACCTCGTGCCCGACGCATTCGGTCCCGAGGTATCAGCGCGCAAGAGCCAGCCCTCGGCTTGCATACCCACGCCGAGGGAGAAGCGCGCCCAGACCCGCAACACGCGCGCCCCGACCGCGAAGTCGGTCTCGCCCACAGTTAGCTGTGCGCCGGAATCGTCGATGACCGCGGTCGAAACCACGCGGCCGGCAGCGAACGTCTCGACCGCCCATGCCGGCGTGACCAGCCGCCATCCGAGTTCGCCCAACAGGCCTCCGCGCGTTCCGGTCCCGGCAGTCGGCAGCGCGCCCCACAATCCCAAGCTTGCCAGCCAGGTGTGATAGCGCTCTGGCAGAGCCGGAACGGCTGGCGCGGGACAGAGAGGAGGAGGCAGCGGAGGAGGCGGCGGGGGAGGCGCGGGCGCCATGAGCGGTCCGCGCAGGATCTCGACCACCTTCACGGCCAGCATCCGCTCGATTGCGGCCCGGTCTTCCGGCGGCGCGTGCAGCGTAGCCACCAGGGTCCGGCCGCCTTCGCGCAACACCGCGAAGAGCAGAATCTCCGACTCCTGCGACGACGGTTCTTCTTCCACCCACACGGCCAGCGACGCGTCCATACGATCGAGCGCCGCGATGGCTTCATGCACCCTCGCGGATAGGTTCGAGCCCGTCAGTGCGTCGCCCACGCTGACGCTGCCCTGCTCCCCCATCTGGATGCGCAGCGCTTCGGCCAGACTGGCAGCCGCCGCCTCGTCCGAACCGCCCGGCAGTACCAGCACGCGCGCTGGCGGAGCCGCGATCGCAGAACCGGCCCACAGCAGACTAGCCAGCGCGAAACGGCGCAGGGATCTTTCCCGTCTGTGGCGAACCCGTCGAAATCGATCGTCGCTGTGCATTCCCGCAGCGCGGACGGCGCGAGGACGCGCAGCCGGCATCTGGCATTGTACGCGCGGATGCCTCCGTCCGACAGGGGTTGCGGTCTACCGGGATGCGGCCCGAGAAATCTGCACGGTGGCGTGGTTGGAGGCGGCCGTGCCGGCGCATCCGTCGCCGACGTCGCCACAATAGCTACCAACTTTTTGAGCGGACATGCATATGTCTGCTCCTGGAAACTGGCGAAGGGCCCGGGGCTCAGCAGAGGCCAGTGCCAATGTGACAGATCAGGTCCTCACACTGGCTGTCGCTAGTGCAGTGGGGAGCGCACACGCTCTCGCCGGCGCGGCCCGCCGGGGCACAGTGATAGCCCGTGCGGCAGTCGGAATCTCCGGTGCAGCGAAGGGCGCAGATGCCATCGGGATCGTTGCCAGTACACGCGGTGCCGGCGGCGCAGTCGGCGCTGCTGGCGCACTTGCTGGTCACGCAGTAACCGTGGGGCCAGCCGAAATCGGTCTCGGAGACGCACAGCCCGTTCTGCGGACATTCAGAGGCCACAGCACAGGAATCGCCCACCTTGCGTCCGGGATCGCGACACTGACCCACCGGGCTGCCCGACACGGGGAAGCAGGTCGTACCCGTCGGGCANNGCAGATCGGCCCGTTGTCCCCTGGTATACACTGGGCAGCGGTGCCGCCGGGGCAGTTCTGGGCAAGGATCGAGCAGCCGGGCACCGCACAGTAACCCGAGGTGAATCCGATGGAGGGCGGAACGCAGACCGCCGTCTGGCCGGGTAGCGAAGCGCACTGGCCGCTGTCCGTGCAGGCGCCGCCGGGCAGGACCGTGCTGGGCAGGGACTGGGAATCTGGCCCGGGCGCCAAGGTGTCGGTCCCACTCGCGGCCGCATCGGAGGGACGGGGCGGCAGCAGGCCGCCATCCGCCGACGTCACGGGCGGCCCTGCGACGTCCGGCGGCCGGGGAGTAACCAGTGCGTCTGCAGACCCGGCCACCACACCAGAGTCGGTCAGCCGCGAAAGCGGGGCGTCCGGCTGTCCGGGCAGGATCGCGCCAGCGTCGCGGCCGGGGCCGGGAGCTATCGCCGCATCGCCGGGAACGGCCCCGCGCTCCTGCCCAGCATCCATCACAGCGCCGCCGTCCCGGCCTCTGCCGTCGGGCGCGGTATCCCGTCTCGGCCCGTCGACGGCCAGGGCCGCGTCGCCGCCCGACTGTGCCCCGCCGCCCGAGGCTGGCTCACCAGCCGGCGCCGACCGAAGCTTCAGGGGGTCACGGTTGCAGCCCAGAAGCGCGATACTGAGGACAATGACAGTCTTCGCCATGCGGATCATGATCCATCCTAGACACAGCAAGCCCGTCTTTTGGAAGGAACCCCTGCCCGGCGGCTTGCCGACCAGTGCTTGCTCAAGATTCGCACGTCCGGGTCGTTGGTCAAGAACCGAACGGCCACCCGACAAGTTCTGCTCAGCGGCGACTTTGCAAACCTGCTCTCGACGGCCGCAGTAGCACCTGCTAGGTCCTGGGGAGATGAAGTTTTTCGTGACCTGCGCCCGGGGCACCGAGGGCGCTCTTCGCCGCGAGCTAGTCGTCCAGCGCATTCACGCCCCCCGCGGCGCTGCCGGGGGCGTTTCCTTCGACGGAACCCTCGAAGATGGAATGAAGGTGTGTCTGTGGTCACGCGTGGCCATGCGCGTTCTGCTCGAGGTGGGCCACTTTCCCGCTTCCGACGCGCGCACCCTGTACGCCGGCACGCGTGCGGCTGATCTGAGCCGCTTTCTCGGCGGCAAAACCACTCTCGCCGTCACCGCCACCACCCACGACAACCCAGAGCTTCACCACTCGGGCTTCGCCGCACTGAGGGTGAAAGACGCCGTGGTCGACGCGCTCCGCGACCGCATGGGCCACCGCCCCAACGTGGACGTGAAGAATCCCGACGTGTCGCTCGTCCTGTACCTGCGCGGAAGTGACGCCCGCCTCTTCATCGATCTGGCCAGCGAGCCGCTCCATCGACGCGGCTACCGGGTGGCCATGGCCGAGGCTCCCCTCAAGGAATCTTTGGCGGCGGCGGTGCTCGCCCTAGGCGGCGTGCAGGCCGACCGACCCTTCGTCGATCCCATGACGGGCACTGGGACGTTGGCCATCGAGCACGCGCTGGCAAGCCGCAACATCGCCCCGGGCCTGCGTCGTGCTTTCGGCTTCGAACGCTGGGCTGACCAAAGCCATCTGCCGCTGTTCGCGCGACTCAAACAAGCCGCGCAAGACGCCCGCCGGGCCAAAGCCCCCTGCCCCATCCTGGCCCGCGATGTCTCGAGCACAGCGATTCAGTCAGCGCGCCGGAATGCCCGAGCCGCCGGGGTAGCCGAGGACATCCTGTTCGAGGTCGCCGATGTCGCGACGCTGGTGTCGAGCGATCCGCCCGGGACAATCTGCATGAACCCACCCTACGGCGAGCGGCTGCCGGGGCCGGTACCAGAGCAGCCGCTGGACCATCTCTACGCCACCATCGCGCGCACCCTGGACCGGATGCGCGGGTGGAGCGCGATCATACTGTGTGGCAACCCGCTGCTTGCGCGTGCCCTGCGGCGCAAGCATGAGATCTCGCACCGTCTGTGGAATGGGCCGCTCGAAGCGCGCCTGCTGGTGTACCGACTGTAGCCGCGTGGGGAGCCCGCCGGCGTTGCCGGCCGCGGACCATCGCGCGAGGCCGAGCGCGAGGGCGCGAGCGTAGCGAGCGCGTGTGGTGGGGGAAGGTGCAGGTCCCGAAGTCCCCGAAGGGGGAAGCGAGCGGGGAGGAGGA
>PMZX01000231.1 GCA_003170035.1 Myxococcales bacterium
GAGGTCATGGTCGCCAACATGGTTCGCGTCGAGACGTAGCGAAAGACGTTGAGAAACCCGAAAACGCCACGCAGTTGTACAGAGAGATGAAACAGCATGAGCTACAACTTCTTTCGCAAGGCCTCTACCGCACGTTCGAGGCGCACGCCACGCGAGGCTTTGACCAAGATCCAGTCGCCGGGCGCGGACCAGGTCGACACCGCTTGCGCGGCTGCTTCCGGATCCTCGAAAACCATCGCGCGGTCGGCCGGCAGACCGGCCGCGGTGGCGCCTTCGGCAATCTTTGCGCCGAGCGATCCCACGACTGCCAGGCCGGCCACGCCGATCTTGACCGCCTCCTCACCGATGGCGTGGTGCAAAGCTGCGGCTTCCTCGCCCAGTTCCAACATGTCGCCCAGAATGGCGAATGCGCGGCCGAAGCGGCCGGCAGAGCCGACCAGCGTGCGCAGGGCGGCAGACATGGAGGTGGGGTTGGCGTTGTAGCAATCGTCCAGCACCGTGCGCCCACCCAGCGACAGCACGTGCGACCGGTGCGGTGGCAGGGCCGCGCGCTGTAAGGCTGCGCAGGCCGGCAGCAGCGGAACCCCGAGTGCATGCGACACGGCCAGCGCCGCGGCAGCGTTGCGTGCGTTGTGCTCGCCTGCCAGGGGCAGGCGCACCACCACCGGTTCGTAACCCACCGACATGCGGACCAGCGAGCCCGCTGCACCGGCGGGGATGAAATCCATGATGCGCACAGAGGCGCGCGCGGATGCAGGGCCGGCGAACCCGAAGCGCCGCTTGCGCGGTTCGGGCAGCTTGGCCACTTCGAGTTCGAGGCGGGGTTCGTCGACGGGCAGGACTGCGATTCCGTCAGCCGCAAGCCCGCCAAAGATCTCGCCCTTGGCGTGCGCCACCGCATCGAGTGACCCCAGCCGCCCCAGGTGCGCGCCCGCCACGTTGGTCACCACCGCAACATGCGGCTCGGCGATGCCAGCCAGGTACGCGATCTCGCCCGGCGCCCGCATGGCCATCTCCAGTACCCAGAAGTCTTCTTTGCCGGTCGCCTCCAGCACCGTGAGAGGCAGTCCCACGTCGGTATTCAGGTTGCCCTGGGTACGCAACACCTGGCTCCCGGGCGTGAGCGCGGCTGCGATGAGTTCCTTGGTCGTGGTCTTGCCGTTGGAGCCGGTGACGCCCACCACGCGGCCCCGGTATTGCTTGCGCACGGCCGCTGCCAAGTCCCCCAGCGCCTTGCGCGGGTCAGCCACGGCTATGACCGGAATCCCGCTGCAGCCGGCAGGCCGGCCGCGTCCGGCCGCCACCACCACCACCGCCGCCCCCTCCTGCGCCGCGGCCCCGCAGAAGTCGAAGCCGTCGACCCTTTCGCCGGGCAGGGCGAAGAAGATGCGACCGGGCTTCACTTCGCGGCTGTCGCTGGCCGCCCCGGCGAACCGGGTCGTGGCCAGCGCGGCCGGCGCGCCCACGACGGTTCCCCCCATGGCCTTGCACGCAAACGCCAGGGTCCGCTTCGCCGGTTTCGTCATGCGGTACCTCCGGGAGCCATGCGGCCGGCGCGCGCCGCGAAGGCGGCCGCGGCGATCTCGCGATCGTCGAAGTGAATCTTCTGCATGCCCAGAATCTGGTAGTCCTCGTGGCCCTTGCCCGCTATCAGCAGCGTGTCGCCCGGCCGCGCGAGATACACGCCGAGCTCGATGGCCGCGCGGCGGTCGGGCTCCACGTGGAAGCCCGACAGACCCTGGCGTAGCTCGGAAGCCGTCCGGCGAACGATACCGGTCTTCTCCACGCCGGCCACAATCATGTCGAGGATGGCGAGCGGGTCTTCGGTGCGCGGGTTGTCCGAGGAGATGAGCACCACATCAGCGCGCTCAGCAGCAGCCTGGCCCATGCGCGGACGCTTGCTCTTGTCGCGGTCGCCGCCACACCCGAACACGACCAGGACGCGGCCCGTGCTGAGTGGGCGCAGCACATCGAGCGCCCGTTCCAACGCGTCCGGCGTGTGGGCGTAGTCAACCAGGCACAAGACACCCGCCGGGTTGCTCACACGTTCCAGGCGGCCGGGAACCCCAGCCACCCGGCTGATGCCGGCGACGATGGCATCGCGGTCGATGCCGTGGGCAAGGGCCATGCCGGTGGCTAGCAAGATGTTGGCCAGGTTGAACTCGCCCACCAACGGCGACGTGATCTCGATCGGCCCCGAGGGAGTGCCGAGCCGCAGGGTGGTGCCGTCGGCTGCGAGGCAGCGGTCGAGCACGGCGACGTCAGCACCGCGAGGCTGCCGAGTCACGGTCAGCACCGGGACGCGCACCTCGCGCCGCATGGCCTGGCCGTCTTCGTCGTCGGCGAAAAGCACAGCGACGCCTCTGCCAGGAGACAGCAGCTCACGGAAGAGAATCGCCTTGGCCGCCCGGTAGCGCTCCATGGTGCCGTGGTAGTCGAGGTGGTCTTGGGTGATGTTGGACAGGCCAGCCACGCGAAAGCAGCAGCCGTGCAGCCGCCCCTGATCGAGGGCGATGGACGACGCCTCCAGCACCACGTCCGAGCAGCCCTCGCTCTTCATCTGGGAGAAGAGGGCGTGCAGTTGCAGGGCGCCCGGCGTGGTGAGCGGCGCTTCCTGGGTCTTGCCCGCAAAACGGTAGCCCACCGTCCCGATGACACCGGGACGGCGGCCGGCTGCCGTCAGAATCGCCTCCATCAAGTACGTGGTCGTGGTCTTGCCGTTGGTGCCGGTCACGGCCGTTAGGGTCAGAGCCTGTGCCGCCTGGTAGCGATTGGCGGCCACCAGGCCGAGTGCCAGCCGTGCGTTGCGCACGATCACTAGCGTGGTTGCGCCGTCCGGCACCGCGCTGCTCTCTTCGGTGAGAATGGCTGCCGCTCCCTTGGTCTTCGCGTCGTCAATGAAGCGCCGGCCATCGAGCTTGGTTCCCGGAACCGCGACAAAGAGATCCCCTGGCTGCACCAGGCGAGAGTCGTCGCGCACTTCGCGGACTAAGACTTGCCCGTCACCCGTCGCGATGCGCGCGTCTGATACTCCTTGCAACAGATCTGACAGGCGAGGCAAGGCTCATCCTCCGTTGCGGAACGAGACCCGACAGGGCGTGCCACGCGCCCCGGGGCCGGGCGCCGGAGTCTGCGTGGCGGCAATTCCACTGCCCTCGGGCACAAGCTCGATTCCCGCGCGCCGGGCGGCTCGCACAGCTTGGCCCAGAGTCATGCCGAAAAAATCCGGAATGGCGGCGTCGAGCTTGCACTCGGCTACCGGTTGCCCGTCGCTGGTAGGGCCGTCCTGGTCATCGCTTGCTGCGACCTCGGGCTCATCCTCGTCCTGCGCCGCGCCCACCGACGCCACGGGTTCGTCGACACCCAGACCTTCCACCTCGTTGCTGTCGGCTTCGTCCCGCCGAGCCGTGTCGATCTTGGCCTCGCTCTTCCTGGCCGACCGCGCAGCACCCGCGACCACCGGGGTCGACGGCGGCACACCCAGGTAGCGCAGGGTCGCCTGGGCAATATCTTTGAACACCGGAGCGGCGACCACGCCGCCGTAGTGAACGCCGTGCGGCTCATCGACCATGACCGCGATGACCACGCGCGGGTTGTCGGCCGGCACGATACCCACGAAGGCGGCCAGGTACTTGCTGGGATCGTAGCGGCCGTTGCTGACCTTCTGAGCGGTGCCGGTCTTGCCCGCCACGGGATAGCCGGGGATCGCTGCCAGCTTGGCGGTTCCGTCCTCGGTCACCCCTTGCATGATGGTCAGCATGGTGCGCGCCGTACTTTCGGACAGCACGCGTACTTCCGGCCGTGCCTCCTCGGGCAGGGGCACCGGCTCGCTGCGGCCGTCGGCGTTGACGAAGCGAGCCGCCAGCCTGGGCGGGTGATAGACGCCGCCCGAAGCGATGGCGGCGTAGGCAGTGGCCATCTGCAACGGCGTGACCGTGAGGCCCTGGCCAAATGCGTGGGTGGCCAGCTCGATGTCACCCCAGTGCGAAACCGGACGCACGGTTCCCCGTCGCTCTCCCTGCAGGCCCACCCCGGTGGGCCGACCGAAGCCCAGGCGGTCGATCATGCGCGCCAGGGTTTCCTTGCCGATGCGGCGGGCAATCTTCACCGTGCCGATGTTGCTGGAATACTTGAACACCTCGGCCGCGGTCAGCACTCCCTTGGGGTGGTCGTCGCGGATGTGGTACTTGCCCACCTGCATCTGCCCCATCTGGCAGTCGAAGCGGTCTTCCGGCCTCAGCTTGCCCGCGTCGAAGG
>PMZX01000027.1:0-200 GCA_003170035.1 Myxococcales bacterium
CTCCTGAAGATTGGCGCCGACGTTTTCCCGAAGCTCAAGATCCTCGCCACGGGTTCTTCGACGCTCGCGGCGAGCAAGAAGTTCCGTGACACGCTCACCGGTCGGAAACGCACGATCCACCTACCGCCGGTATTGTGGGGTGAACTCGCCGCCTTTGGCGTGCCGTTACCCCAGCGCCTCTACCACGGTGGGCTGCCTGC
>PMZX01000027.1:330-752 GCA_003170035.1 Myxococcales bacterium
TTTCACGGTGGCGGCCAGAAAGAAATCGTGAAGATGCCCAAGGTTTATGGCTTCGACACCGGATTCGTCAGCTTCGCGCGGGGTTGGGATCCGCTGCGACACGCCGATCTTGGCTTGCTCTGGGAACATGTGGTCTTGGAACATCTGCAAGCCCATTTCCCCGAAACGCCCGTGCGCTACTGGCGCGACAAATCGGGCTGCGAGGTTGACTTCGTTCTTACGCGCCGTCGCGACCAAGTGGACGCCATAGAGTGCAAATGGGAAGCGCGTGCTTTCGACAGCGCCGCCTTGAAAGTCTTCCGCAGTTACTATTCCAAAGGCCGCAACTTCCTGGTTTCCCCTTCGGGCGACCCTCCCCATGTGCGGCGCTACGGACAACTGGAGGTGACGGTCTGCACGCCGTCGGAACTTCATCCGTAGCG
>PMZX01000027.1:865-3471 GCA_003170035.1 Myxococcales bacterium
GAATATTACGTCAACTACGGCCCTATACCCGGGATCCGAACCGAGGGTAAATTCAGCGCAACTTCTTCGGCGCCTGACCGACACCTTGGCATGAGCATTCCGCGCCAAGTGCTTCCGGGGTCTGACTACATGATCACCCGTCGTTGTTNNTTCGTGCAGGCTTCGACCTGTCCGCGCGTGTCGGAGACCATGAGTACCGCGTCTTCGCAGTAAGCAGGATCCCGATATACCTGACAGCTGTTGATGTACTGGTAGCATTGCTTGAGCATTGGGGTAATGCTCGGATCTCGCTCAATCACCAGCGCATCGCACGTGTCGCTGTCCAGACAGGCAGGATCGCTGTAGCACGCCTCGGAGATATCGAGGGCCTGTTGACTCACGTGGGAATACGCGAGGAGCCTGTGGCACTTGGCCAAGCAATCCGCGCCACCCACACCACCGCAGCGAGCATTCTGATCACAGATTGTCTGGCACCACGATTCGATTTCACCGGCGAACGCGATCACGCTGTCCTTGCTTGTGCCGGAACTGCCGGCGGCAGCCAAGCCACCGCCAGCGCCAGTCCCGCCCTGTCCTGCGGCGCCGCCAGCACCGACTATCGAAGCGCCGCCAACGCCGATGCTCGCAGTGCCGCCAACCCCACCGCCACCCGCGATGCTCGAAGCACCACCAAAGCCACTTACCTGCGTGTTCGCACCACCAGAACCGCCCCGCGGAGGCTGTTCCGTCGTAGCACCATTGAAGCCGCCTGACCCTAGCGTACTCGTACCACCGGAACCGCCCGCCGGAGCTTTTCCCGGGTTGTTGTCTCCGCTGCAGGCTTGAACGCACGCAATTGCGCCCAGGAGCACAACCGAAAGCCCAAGCAGCGATCTCGTTCTGGATGCCATAGCAGCCCTCGCTGGTGTGAATCCCCGCGATTGTACCGCTTGTTACAATCGCTGTCCAAGAGGAGCAGAGCATAGTCGTTTCAAGCACCATTTTGCCTTCACAGAATCGCATCTGCAAAATGGCTGATAACAGATCTTACGTAAACCACACGCACCTACACGCCCAAACTATCCCCTATACCCAGGTGGAAAACTGGATCGTGCGCAGCGCCTCGGCGTCCCGCACCGCGACGGCGTAGCTGGTGACAAGCAGCCCGCCCTTTCTTGCGGATGCGATTTGGTGAAGGCAAAAGGGCGCCTCTTTCGCTCTTTGTGCAAGAATTCCAGCGATCTGTTTCTGGACACCAAGGGGCATGGACAGCCCTTGGGCTCACGGCTATAATCGCAGTCGACGAGCACCGCATGGGTAAGGCCTTTAGACTGGGACTGTTAGTGTCCCCCCATCGGGGATGGGTGAAGGCAGATGCCGTCGATCGAGAGGGCGAGAGTGAAGGCCCGGTGCTCGACGGCGGCGGCGTGGCTCCGCTTCGGCTGGCAGAGCGTGCCGACACAGCCGACTTCAGTCGGCCGGCACGCTCGCGAACCCTTCACCTTCAGGCGAGGGTAGGGTGCTCGGTAGTTTCCCTCCTCTGTTCCTGCTCAGGAGGTGGATCCACGGCGGCCGCGAAGGCCGACGCAGCCTTCCCGGATGCGGCCGTGCTGACCGGCGACGCCGTTTCGGTGCCCCAGGATGCTCCGGTGGCAGGCGCCGCGCCCAGGGACGCACGGTTCGTCGGGCAGGGGCCATTGGACTCGAGGGCGGCACCCGACGCGCAGGACGCACCTGAAGCCGGATGTAGCTACAACGGTCACTGGTATCCCGTGGGTGAAGTAACAGTTGGAGAATTCAGTAGCTGCACATGTTTTTGTCAACAGGAGGACGGCTTTCTCTCGTGCCCAGCCCTTTGTGGCGCCCCTCCGGAAGAGAACCCTTGTTATTTCGGGGGCAGTTTGCACCCCTTCGGCACTGTTTTTCCTGCCGGAGACGGTTGCAATACCTGCCAGTGCGAGTATGGCGCGGCAAGCTGCACGGCCGATATCTGTCTGGATGGCGGTTCAGCCGAGGCTGGCGCAGGGGCCGATACGTAGGCCTGACGGAGGGCCGATTCGCCCTGGAATACGACCTCCGGCCAAGCACCCGGGTATAGGGATAGCTCAGCTGCGCACGAGGACCTCCGATACAATCCTGGAGCCATAGGCATCATGGAAGTATGGCGTCCACGGGAAAGTCACGGCTTTCGAGAATAGCACCCATCGGCGGTCAGCTGGGTTTTGCGCGGCAAGAGGCTGGCGCCGCTTGGACGGCGGACAGATGGCCGCGCGATTGCGCCCCGCCGCGGACGTCGTGGCGCCCAGGGGATGCTCGAAGGTGGCAGTGGAGTCCCTCCTCGTTTTTGGGCACGCTTGCTTTGCAACAACCAAGCACCCCAACCAAGGAGGGACCCCATGGACAAATACATCGGAATCGACGTTCACGCAGCAAGTTGCAGCATCGCCGTGGTGGATGGGCGTGGCAAGCAAACGGGTTCGCACGTCGTGGCGACCAATGGCCAGGAGATCGTGGAATGCCTTCGCGCGAGCCTCCACGTCGCGACACGGCCCGACGACAAAGGTTCGAGGGAGAGTATCCATTGTTCCGCTGGACTCGAGAGCTTTCTCGAAGTTCCCAAGCATAGG
>PMZX01000389.1:0-2491 GCA_003170035.1 Myxococcales bacterium
GATCGCGTGGGCGCAGGCGAGCTCTGCTCGCCGAAGCCCGACGCGGGAGGTGCGGAACCCTGTCAGGGTTCCGCAGTTGATCGTCGGCCGTCGGTGAATCGAAGAGCTGATCTAGTACTACGTGACCTTGTACCAGCCCGCCATCGCGGCCACGGACGTGGCAGCCCACACCAGGGCGATGTTGCGCAGCGAACGGTCCCGTGACCGGTTGACCTGCTCGTCCAACTGGTCAAATTGCTGCAAGATCTCTTCGGTGCCGGGCTGGCGCGAAAGAACTTCTTGCCGCACGCGAAGCTCACGGGCGTCGGCGGAGCCTGGACCAAAGGCATAGTAGGCTGCCGGAAGCAGACCCAGCAGAAATGCCACCGCGAGGCCGATGAAGGCCCGCTTGGCCGGCTGATCGCGCAGATTGGCCACCTTCAGGCTCGCAGGAGCGTTGCGGCTCTCGAAACCCATAGCCACCTCGCGCGCTGTCGACATGCATTTGCGACAGCCCGAGGCCTTGGTCTTGTCGTAGTACAGGCCGTGCTGTGAGCAGCGGACCAGGTTGAGGTTCCGGGGATCCTCGTCCATGGCGAGGCCTGAGGAGCTCGTGGCGCCGATGTCGCGCAGGCTCCCCGGGGATGGCGCGGCCCGAACTGGCAAGGCGTCGTCGAAGGAACGAGTGGCATCGCCACGGGCGAGTTCGAGCTTGGGCCCCGACGAGATATCGGGGTTGAAGGCATCGGTGCCAGGCACCGGGCTGGTGTATTGACTGGGTGGCGGGGGCGTTCGCGTACCGCGCGGACGTGCGACCAATCCTCCGGGCGGTGGCGGGGCCAGCCGTGCACCGGTAGGTGGCCGCGACGCGAATGGATCGGAGGCGGGGCGGGGTGTGAAGGGGTCGGATCCCGGCGCCGAAAAGGAACCACCGGAGGCGGCGGGATCAGGGGACGCAACAAGAGGCGGCCCAAAACCTGGAACAGCGGCGGCAATCGCCGATGGATGAGAAACCGGGCCAGGCGTACCGGCCGGGCGATCGGCCCGAGATACGGACGCGGCCGGCGGAATGGTCGCGCCACCGGCTCGCCCCGCAGGGGACGGTGCCTGCGTTGAAGCCCGCGGCGGGCCGGCGGCAGGCCGAATCACCGTGACAGCACCCATGACCTGGAGTTGACGTACGAGAGCCTGCGCCTGAGCCTGCTCCAAGGCTTGGCCCGCGCGCAGGTTCTTGGCCGATATCGCCTTGGCCAACGTGGCCAGCGGGACACCGTGCTTCGATGAAAGCGCAGAAGCAAGGCGGGTCTCTCCCGCGGGGCTCGGATCGGCCGAACCCACCACGAACACGTCAAAGAGCTGACCGGCCATGCTTCCAGTATATCGGGCCTTCAAGGGCTGCCAAGCAGCGCTGAAACAGACAGGGTAAGAAAAAATTTGACGGGACCAGCGGGATCTCCAGGATGGAACCATGGCAGTGGCAGTCGCGCGCGCCTCTTCCTCGGGAAACACCCTGGCCTTTCCGAGTGCGCTCACTGTGTTGTTGCGGCGCGCCTCGGTGGCCCCAGGTCTGGAGACACGCCGATCTCGACCGGCCCGGCGCCTGCACGACCTGTCGCCCGGCGATGCCATACCGGTGCAAAGTCGCATCGTCCTGCGCAGCGGCGCGGTGTGCCTAAGGTAGATCAGTCCCCGCGTGGAGAGCCGAAGGGCGAAGCGAACCCTNNAACGGGCCGAACCAGCGGTCGCGCCGCTTTAGAAAACTGTAGGTGGTCGGCCGCGGCCCCGGAATTGCGGCGCTCACCCATTCGTAGCCCGCCGGAATCCAGGCATGTTCCTCGGCGCAGGGAGCCGGCAGACAGTACTTGTGCGTGATGAGGGTAGGCTTGCGCGACAGCATGTACTGGTCACTGCCCCACTTCTGGTGGCCGGGACGGTCAGACGCGCTCATACGCGGGTCATGGGCGATGTGCGCATCGACCAAGCCGAAGACATCGTAGGCGCGAATGCCGGAGTAGTACGGGATCACGCCCGCTCCCCCGACCGTCATCAGGTCGTCCGGCCGCGCGTTCTTGCCAAACCATTGTCCGACGGGGATTCGATCCTCGGCATACTTTTTCAGGTAGGCGGGCGTGTCGATTCCATTGTCCGCGCCGATGAAAGTCGTGGCAATCCGACTCACGTGCAGGCTGCCCACCACGAAAGCGACCGCCAGAGCCGCGCCCGCCAACGCCAGCACGGGCGTGCCCACCACCGGCCGCAGGCGTTGGGCCAGCCGGCGCACCGATTCCTGCACGACCACTGCGCCGAAGGGCAACACGGGCAGGATGAAGCGGTACAGGCCCATGAAATCGCCGCCCACCTTGACCACGTAGGCGGCAAACACCAGCCAGGTCAGACCCGTCAAGCGCCGCAGATCACGACGCGCCTGATCGGCTGCGGCCGGCCTGCCGAGCAAGGCGAGCAGGAAGAAGAAGGGCACGCCGTAGTCCTCGGCAAAGCGGCGCAGGTAGTA
>PMZX01000389.1:2500-2676 GCA_003170035.1 Myxococcales bacterium
GCCCATTCGTTGCGGCGCGGACGCAGACGGCGTTCGCGACCAACTGCCGTGAGCAGACGAAAGAAACCACCCAGGGCGAAAAAGAGCACCCCTTCGGGCCTGGTCATCGCAGCCAGGGCAAAGACGGCTGCGCTGGCGAAACCGCGCCGCGCGGAGATCTCGGCGAGCAACAACTC
>PMZX01000389.1:2725-3427 GCA_003170035.1 Myxococcales bacterium
AGGTGCCAGGCCGACGGACGCTGGCCTGACAGGCGCAGGCTCATGCGCACCACCAGGGCCAGGGTGCCAACGCCAAACGCGATACCAAGAAAACGCGATGTCGCCACCGGGCCCAGGCCCAGCTTGATGCCCGCGGCCAGCAGNNACGCGCTCGCCCAGGTTGAACACCAGTTGGCCGTGCTTGGCCAGGTTGGCGGCGTAGCGAAAAGAGATGTAGGCGTCGTCGGCCACGAAGTCGAAGAGCCGCGCGTGCGGCACCAGCACCGCGGTGGCGGCCAGCACGGCCCAGTAGCGTCGGAGAACGACAAGCATCTGGTTGGCGGGAGTTCTAGCCCGCGGGGGCAATACTAGCCAAACGTGCCGCCGTTCCAACCCCACATGGCGCCTTCGGCGTTGCTGAACTCGATGTAGATGCGCTTTTCGGGAACGCCAAGCCCAACTGACAGCTCCTGGCACAGGACCTTGGAGAGATTCTCCACCTGTTCGGGCGACAGCGTGCCCACGTTCTTCAGTTCCGCGTAGCAAGCAGGCGCACTGCTACCGGCGAAGCTCATCTCAGTGCGGGCGGCCAGGCCGATCATGACGTAGCTCTCGGGCTTGTTGAGGAGACGCGCCACCAGTGCAGACAGACTCTTCAACAGACTTGCGCGCTTGTGTTCGTCCGCGGGGTGGGCCGATGTGAAAACGTGGAGCAAAGGCATG
>PMZX01000389.1:3455-3803 GCA_003170035.1 Myxococcales bacterium
TGACCTGGATGGGCAGAACCAGCCGCATCGGTTCGGGCAGAGGCTCGAAGAACCATCCCGCCGCGCTGTCGGCCATGCAGTCGGTTACCGGACAATCAGCCCCATAGGTCGATCGCGACACCCAATGCGACAGGATCTCGCCTTGCTTCGACAGCGACAGGCCAACCCCCACGAAACCCGGTTTCTGGCAGGGAAGTGGCATGGGGTCGAAGCAGCGGTGCAGGGACAAAACCTGGCGCTGTGCCTGCAGCCGGATCTGCTGCTCGATCTCCCAAGGTGTTGCGCCGGCTGGAACCAATGACTGCATCTCCTTGTCACCCAGGGCCATGGCCGCGGTCGTCGACCCCA
>PMZX01000389.1:3872-15671 GCA_003170035.1 Myxococcales bacterium
ACCAGGGACTCGATCGGCAGGGGCGAGCGGCCGTTCTCGATGACCCCTGTCATGCCGGGCACCAGAGCCACCTCGTAGCCCTCGGCTCCCCGCCGAACCAGATCGACTTCCGCCGAGCCAAAGGCGTCGGCATCGAGAGCCGCGCCCACCACGTAGCGGCGCGCACGAGCAGCCGCACGGCGAGCCGCCACGACAGCGACCGCCGCGGCGACGCCGAGCCAGGAAACCAGAAAAGTCGGCGCGTGGACCACTGTGCGGCGCAGGTTGAGGAACACGGCTCCCACGATCATCGCCACCAGCACCAATCCTGCCGTGCCAAGCGCGGCCAGCACAGCGGCCCGCCTCTCTCCGTCCGGCGAAAGCGTCGTCACAGCTCGCAGCTCGTCCTGATGGAACGAGGCCACCTCCACTGATCGCTCCACGTATTGCCTCCCGTGTTGCGTTTCGGTTGATTGTAGCGAGCCAGAGGGCTGGGCGCCCGACAGAAGCGCCAGCCAAACAGAGAAATTGCTGCCGTCACAACGCGGCGTCGGCCGCGACGCTAACCGACCGCAGCCAGGGCGGTCTGTAGCTGGTCGCGGGCGTGCGCCTGCCCTTTGCGCTCACACTGCTCGATTCCCTGGCGCAGGAGGGTTCGGGCTTCCTCGTTACGGCCCAGGCTGACCAGCGCGGCGGCTGCCGGAGCATAGGCCGCGAGGTAGTCCGGGTGGCTCTGCAGCAGAGCCTCGAAAATTTGCCACGCCTCCTGCCACTGGCCCTGCGTCCGCAGTTCCATGGCCAGGCCGTAGTATGCGAAGGGATCACCCGTCCCCTGCGCTACCAGTGAGCGCAGTATCTCCAGACGCGCTGGCATCGCCTCAGGACACCGACGGTCGCGCCGGACCGGGAACCTCGTCGTCCAGGTCACAACCAACGATGCGGTTGTGGCTGTCCACCCGAACCACCGTGGGCCTCCAGTTCCGGGCTTCCGCCTCGTCCACCGCCTCCGCGAAGGTGGCAATGATCACGGTATCGCCAGGATGGGCGTGACGGGCAGCCGCCCCGTTGACGCAGACCACACCGGAAGCGGCAGGCCCAGGCAAAGCATACGTTTCGATGCGGCTGCCGTTGGTCACGTTCCAGATACGGACCTGCTCATAGGGCAGGATATTTGCCGCACGCATCAGGGTCTCGTCGATCGTGACTGAACCTTCATACGCCAAGTCGGCATGGGTGACAGTCACCCGGTGCAGCTTGGACTTAAACATCGTTCGCTTCATCAAGCACTCCGTCCCGGCCGGTTCCCCGGTCCAGGCAGTTTAAACAATCCTGGACCAAAGTGACGCGGAGTCAACACCTGCGCGCAGAACTAGCCGCGACGAGCTACCCATTTCACATTGACCGTCGGAATGCCATGCCCCAATGTCAGAGACACCCCAGCAAGCGCGTTCAAGTGGACCGGACGAAGTGAGAGCCAGTGACGCATAAGCCATTCAAGCGTTTCATCGGGATAGACCTCGGTGGGGGGAAGGGCAAGAAGACCGCGCTGGCCGTGCTTGACCGAAGCAAGTCCGGGGTGACCGTCACGGCCTTGCATCCCCGTCCCGACGAGCCGCCGCTCTATGATGCCGCGCTGATCGCGACCGTGCGCGATCACGGCGAGGGTGCCACGGTCTGTGTGGACGCGCCGCTTACCCTGCCCCCCTGCGTCCGGTGCAATGTGGCCCGTTGTCCCGGTCAGGAGAGCTGCATTGACGCCGAGGTGCTCACCCTGCGCCGCCTGTTCGGGCTTGGCCCCGGGGACAGCGGCGTCGGCAACCGCGGCAAACCCGCGGTCACGCCCTACACCCAGCGGGCCACCGAAGCGTACCTCCTGCGGCGACGCGGGATCTTGCCGCGCGAAGCCTTGGGCCAGGGGATGGGCCCGCTGACGGCGCGCGCCAGTCATTTGGTGCGCGCCCTGGCCGATCGGTTCACTCTGAACGACAACCTCATCGAGGTGTTCCCACGGGCCACGCTCGAGCTGCTTGGCTTTCGTGACCCCTACAAGAAGCGAGTGGACAAACGTATCGAGATCCTGGCCCGACTGCGTGAGTTGAGCTTTGGCCCCGGCGTCTGGCGCGAAGAGTGTCGTCAAAGCGACCATGTCTTCGACGCCGTCATTTGCGCCTATACTGGCTACCTGCGCAGTCGCGACGCCTGGCCCGTGTCGCCTGAAGTCGCGTCTCTTTCCCCGGCTACGGGTTGGATCTGGGTTCCACCCGGAGACACCGAAGCAGCGGCAGCGCCCCGCGCAGCGGTCGACTGAACGGAATGCTACTCGGCCGCGGCGTCCTTCCCAGGGCTGTCGTGGTCCGGGTCGGCAGGCTCGCGGCTGCCTTGGCCGGTAGACACGGGCTCGGGGGTGGACTCGGGCGCAGCCAGTCCCAGCAATAGCGCCGCGCCACGTTCGCGGAGGAACTCAAGAAAGACGATTGCGGTTGGCAACTCGGCGGCCGGTATCTCGTCGAGCATGTCGCGTGCCTGACGCCGCAGGATCTCGCCTGGGGCCTCTCCGACGTGGGTGAGACGCGGCAGCTCGGGCGTCTCCACATGCGCAGTCACCTGACCCCAGGGAGGCGGACTAGCCACCTGGATCTGCATGTGCTCGAGCCAGGTTTGGATGTGCAGGTGCAGGAGTTCAGAGCGATGGGCAAACCAGCGTTCGCGCTCAGCCGGGAAGGCTAGCAACACGTCCTTGAACCGACGAAAAGCGCCCTTGCCGTCTATGGCAACCAGGAGCCGTTCGCGCAGAGCCTGGTCTTGGACCAAGCCGACAAACCGTTCCATCCAGCGGTACTGCTCGCGCGACGACGCGGGATCCACCCGAACGTAGCGATCCGGGCTGTTGGCCACCCGGGCCCGTCGGGCCGCAGCGTCGGGCTCACCTTCCACGATGGAAAGCAAATCCCCGTTCTCGAGGTCAAGAAAACTTTCCTGCTCGGGAGAGTTACGCTCGAAAGCGATCTCCAGATCACTCCAATTGATGGTAACTGGCGGCATGACTAAGTACTCCTCTGGCGCCCCCCTCCCATGGAGTGCGCAGAAAGATAGGCAGACAGCACTAGCCTAGAATCATGGCCTCCGGTTTGCAATGTCTTTGGCTGCGCCGGCCTTTCGTTGGCCGGACCCTTGACAGGACGGGGTGGCTCCTTGAGACTGGTGCGTCGACATTTTTCGGAGGTCCCGTGGCACGAGTCACCGTCGAAGATTGCCTAGACAGGGTTCCCAACCGGTTCGCCTTGGTCATCCTCGCCGCCGAGAGAGCGCGCCAGCTCTCAGGGGGCGCGAGGACGCTGGTCAAGTGCGACAACAAGCCAGGAGTCGCGGCGCTGCGCGAGATTGCGGAGGGGCAAGTGCGTTTTAACGAATCCGTCGAGGGCACCATCAGGCAGTACCTGAGCGAGATACGCGGGCGTGGCGCCCGTCCCGAGCGCAGCGCAGGCAAGCAGTAGTCGCGTGGGGAGCCCGCCGGCTTTGGCCCNNGCGGCGTACCATCGCGCTTACCTGCCGCGACGAGTCCCGGCCGCGAAGCGATCGGGCATGGTGGCGCCTTTGCCGGCCGAGGCAAAATGCGTGGCCAAGAACTTGTCCATGCGGGCAAGGCGCGCGGTCATGGGCATCTCGGGATGCGCGCTGGCCATGCGGCCAATCAGGCGCGCCATGCCGCGCGGGTCGTAGCCAGCGCGATTGAGCAGTACCGTGCCCATCAGGTCCGCTTCGATCTCGTACTTTTCCAGACGCGCCTTGTGCACTACCGCGTACGCTTCTTCGGCGAACTCGTCGAGATCGTCCTCGACAGCGTCGCGGCTGGTTTCCGCATCCAGTTCGTCCATGGCGTTGTCGGCGCGCAGCCGCACGGCTTGGACTTTCATCTCGCGCAGGCCGTGCCGGCGCACCACGTGGATGATCTCGTGGGCTATCAACCCCGCCAGCTCGGCCTCGTCGCGGCACAGGGAAAGCAACCCACGCGACAGGAAGATGAAGCCGCCCGGCACGGCAAAACTGCCCACGCCATCGTTGTCCAGGATATAGACAGAGAAGTAATAGTCGTAGAAGGCCGTCTGGCCGAGCACATATGTGGCGATGAGGTTGACGTACCTTTGCAGGCCAGGGTCTCGCACCAGTCCCGTGGCTGCCACGCGCGCGGCCACCGCCAGTCCCACGCCGCTTTCGCGCGGCCCGATGTCGTAGCCCTGCTTGCTGATCGTCTTGTCCTCGACTGCCGCGAGTGCAACCGCGGCTGAACGGAAGGGCAGAAGAGGCGCGCAGAAGGCCCAGAACTCCGACGCGCCAAAGAACGGCCCTTGCTGGGCATAGAAGATGTCCAAGGCGCCGCGCTTCACGTTCTTGATCTGTCCAGCGAAGCCCTTGACCGCCGCGCCCACGGTGCCGCGCGAAGCGCGTGCGTCGGACCATTCCTTGCTCATGGCCTCCAGCGTTCCTGCCTGCTGCTTCTCGTCCAGGCTGGCCTCAGCCAGCCACCCGATCTTTGCCGCTGCCTGGACCCGCAGCCAGCGGTCCTTTTCTTCCAGCGTCTTGACCTTGGTGTTGACCGGAAGGTTGGCCACCACGGGGAAAAAGGTGCCCGGCCCCTCGCGGAGCTGATTGTTGGATCGTTTCGTGTAGAGATCCGCCGCCCATGCCACCAGCGGAAACGCCCCGGCCAGCAGGATGGCAAGCATTCTGTGGGATAGCCTCATGGTGGCCCTAGCGTATCACCGAGGCGAGCCTTTGGAAGCGATGCCTTGCCCTGCGGCCTTCGACAGGGAAGACTCCGGTCTCGGGAGGATCCATGATTCGTTGTAGGTTCACCCTGATGACTGTGTTGCTCACCCCAACTGCCCTTTCCGCCCAGGCTGCACCAAACGGCGCGACTCCCAACCCGCCGCCGACGCAATCTCCGCCCGCGGAGACCACGGTCTCACCTGTTCCCAAGAAGGTGACCGTGGTGGAAGGGATCACCGAGTATCACCTGCCCAACGGACTGCGGCTGCTGCTCTTCCCCGATCCCACCAAGCCAACCGTCCTGGTCAACGTCACCTATCTCGTGGGCTCGCGAGTCGAGGGCTACGGCGAAACCGGCATGGCGCACCTGCTCGAGCACATGCTGTTCAAGGGCACGCCCAGCAGGCCCGACATCTGGAAGCTGCTGGAATCCAAGGGCGCCAACTTCAACGGCAGCACGTGGTGGGACCGCACCAACTACTTCGAAGAATTGCCTGCCTCGCCGGAGAGCCTGGACTTCGCGCTGGCGCTGGAGGCTGACCGGATGATCCATAGCAAGATCGCCGCCGAGGATCTTGCCAAGGAATTCTCAGTGGTGCGCAACGAGTTCGAGAAGGACGAGAACGACCCGGCCAGGGTGCTGGAAGACAAGATGATGGCGACCGCCTTCCAATGGCACAACTACGGCAAATCGACCATCGGCTCGCGCAGCGACATCGAACGCGTCCCGGTCGGCAGCTTGCGCGCCTTCTATCGCAAGTACTACCAGCCCGACAACGCCATCCTGATCGTGGCCGGCAAGTTTGACCACGCCCAGGCCCTCCAACTGGTGGGCAAGTACTTTGGTTCCATCTCGCGCCCTTCGCGCATGCTACAGCCCACCTGGACGGTCGAGCCGGTGCAGGACGGCGAGCGCCAGGTGACCTTGCGCCGAATCGGCGACGTGGCGCTGGTATCCCTCATCTATCACGGGGTGGCGGGCGCGGACCCCGACGGCATGACCGAAGACGCCATCGCGGACATTCTGACCAACAAGCCCAGCGGTCGTCTGTACAAGGCGCTGGTGGGCAAGGGCCTGGCCAGCGAAGTGAGTGGCAAGGTCTACCCCATGGCCGAGCCGGGCGTCATCGTGCTGTCGGCCAAGGTGAGCACGGGCGTGTCGCCGGACAAGGTGCGCGACCTCATGATCCGCATCGTCGAAGGCCTGGCCGGAAGCAAGGTGACCAAAGAGGAAGTGGAGCGCTGGCGGGCGGGCTGGATGAAAGACTTCGACCTGAACCTGACCGAGACAGCGCGTACCGGTGTGCTGCTCTCGGAGTACGCGGCCATGGGCGACTGGCGCCTGCTTTTCCTGGCGCGCGACCGGGTCAAGGCGGTGACCGCGCTCGACGTGGAACGGGTGGCGCGCGCCTATCTCAAGCAGTCCAATCGCACCCTGGGCCTGTTCTTGCCTGACAAGACGCCCGACCGTGCACAGCTGGCGCAAACGCCCGACGTGGCGGCCCTGATCAAAGACTACAAGGGCAGTGCCACAATCGCCGAAGGCGAGGCCTTCCTCGCTACCGTTGAGAACGTGGAGAAAAGGACGACCAGGGCTGAACTGGCCGACGGCCTCAAGCTGGCCTTGTTGTCGAAGAAGACCAAGGGCGGCTCGGTCCGCTTGGTGCTGACCCTGCGTTTCGGCAGCGAGCAAGACGTCAAGGGCAAGACCACTGCCGCGGCCGTGCTGCCCAACATGTTGATGCGTGGAACGAAGAAGCACAGCTTTCAGCAGATCAAGGACGAGCTCGATCGGCTTCGTGCCGAGGCGGACTTCGGCGGCGGCCATTCCTCTCCCAGCACGGTCAACGTCAGCCAGATGCGGGTGATGACCACAAGGGAGAATCTGCCCGCGGTGCTGGAGCTTCTGAGTGAAGTTTTGCGCGAGCCAGCGTTTGCAAAGAGTGAGCTGGAATCCCTGCGCAAGGAGATGCTGGCGCGTCTCGAGGAACAGCTGCAGGACCCGCGCGCCAACGGCCAGGTGGTCCTGCTGCAGAAGTTGTTCCCCTTTGCCAAGAACGACGTGCGCTACGTTCCCAGCGTGAAAGAGAGCATCGAGCGGTTGCGCAAGGTGCAGGCGCCCGAGCTGGCCCGGATGCACAAGGCGCTCTGGGGGATGAGCGCCGCGCAGCTTGCCGTGGTGGGCGACTTTGACCCGGCCGCGGTCAGGGCGCAGCTCGAGAAGAATCTGGGTGCCTGGAAGTCGCCCAAGCCCTACCGGCGGATCGCGCTCACCTATCGCGCCAACACACCCTCCGACGAAACCATCAATACCCCGGACAAGGAGATGGCCTTCGTCATCGCTGGCATCAACCTGCCCGTTCGCGACGATGACCCCGCGTACCCCGCGCTGACCATGCTCAACTACATGCTGGGTGGCAGCCCGAGCTCACGCCTTTTCGATCGTTTGCGCCAGAAAGAAGGCATGTCCTACGGCGCCGGTTCGCGCATCTTCGCCCACCCCATCGACGTGAGCGGGCAGTTCCTGGCCTGGGCCATCTGTGCGCCCCAGAACATGGACAAAAGCCTGGCGGCCATGCAGGAGGAGATCCGTCGGTTGCTCAAGGACGGCGTCGGCGAAAAGGAGCTCGACGAGGCCAAGAAGAGCTACGCCAAGAACTGGGACAACCGCATCGCCGACGACGATTTCGTGTCGGCCGAACTGGCGCAGGGCCTTTTCCTGGGGCGCACCTTCACGTACTGGCGCGAGCTGAACGACAAGATCCAGAAACTGACCCCGGCCGAGATCAATGCGGCAGCGCGGAGGTTCATCAAACCCGACGGCCTGTCGATGGTGCGGGCGGGCGATTTGGCAAAGCGAAAGTAGCCCGCGAATCGGCGTCGCCGGGCGAGACTGGAGGGAGGATGCGTGGCCCACAGCGTGCTATCTTTGTCCTCTGACTCGCTTCACATCGAGCCTGCTGCAATGATTGCTCCTGTGGCAATTCTCGCGGGAGGGCTGGCCACCCGGCTTCGTCCCATGACCGAGACGATCCCCAAGTCCCTAGTGGATGTGTGCGGCCAGCCCTTCGTCGCTCACCAGCTCAGGTTGCTACGATCCCACGGAATCGATGACGTCGTGATGTGTGTGGGGCACCGGGGCGAGCAGATCGCGCAGGCGGTCGGGTCCGGGTCCGCCTTTGGACTGCGCGTGCGCTACGCCTTTGACGGCGAACAGCTTCTGGGCACCGGCGGGGCCGTGCGTCGGGCGCTCGACATGCTGGGCGATGAGTTCTTCGTGTTGTACGGTGACTCGTANNGGTCTATCGAAACGAAGGCAAGTTCGACACCAGCAACGTCAAGTATGACGCCGGAACGATCCACCGCTATGACAAGTCCGCACGTTCTCCAGCAATGCATCACATCGACTACGGTCTGGGCGTGTTTCGGCGCGAGGCTTTCGTGGACCTGCCCGACGGTGTTCGTCGGGACCTGGCCAGCCTCTACCAAACCCTGCTGGCCAAGGGGCAACTAGCAGGCTATGAGGTGAGTGAGCGATTCTATGAAATCGGTTCCGTCGCCGGGCTGGAGGAGTTCCGCTCGTTGATGGAAACGCGCCGCACCGCAAAGCCATGACATTCACCGATCAGTTCCTTGAGGAGGCTTCGGCCGTCATTCGCGATCTCAACCGACCGGCGATCGAAGCCTTGGTCGATGCGCTGGCCACGACCCGGGCGCGAGGGGGAAGACTGTTCATCCTGGGCGTGGGCGGGAGTGCCGCCAACGCCTCACACGCGGTCAACGACTTCCGCAAGCTGGTCGGGATGGAGGCCTACGCGCCCACCGACAACGTGAGCGAGTTGACAGCGCGGACCAACGATGAAGGCTGGGCGAGCGTTTTCGCGGCATGGCTGCGCACCAGCCAGCTGCGAGCAGCCGACATGATCCTGGTGCTTTCGGTCGGCGGAGGGAATCTCGAAAAGAACGTGAGCCCGAACCTGGTGGCGGCTCTGGAGTACGCCAAGCAGGTCGGTGCGACCGTGGGGGGCATCGTCGGCCGTGACGGCGGCTACACGGCCAGGGTGGCCGACACCTGTGTGGTGGTTCCGACGGTGAATACGGCCCACATCACGCCNNGAGGCATTTCAAGCCGTGGTTTGGCACCTCCTGGTTACGCATCCCAAGCTGAAAGCGGCCAGCACCAAGTGGGAAGGGCTGCGATGACAGGGCGTGCAGCTCTGTTCCTGGATCGGGATGGTGTGGTGTGCCGGGCGCTGGTTCGCGGCGGCAAGCCGTTTCCCGCGCAATCCGTGCAGGAACTCGACATCCTGCCTGGGGTCAAGCAAGCGCTGCACACAGCCGGAGCCCAGGGACTGGTCCGCATCATCGTGACCAACCAGCCCGACGTTGCGCGCGGAACGCTCGCGCGGCAGGTCGTCGAGGCCATGCACGTCCGACTGCGGGTCGAACTGGAGATCGACGACGTGCTGGTGTGCTGGCATGACGACGCCGACGGATGTGCCTGCCGAAAGCCGAAGCCGGGGTTGTTGCTGGAGGGGGCGGGACGGTACGGGGTGGATCTGGCCAAGAGCTTCATGGTGGGAGACAGGTGGCGGGATGTGGAAGCCGGCGTGCGGGCCGGGTGTCGGACGGTTTGGATCGACTGCGGCTATGACGAACAACCTCCGCCCACAGCGCCGGATCACAGGTGTCACAGCCTGACCGAAGCGGTGGAGTGGATAGGCGCGCACGCGCAAAGGTGATGGAGATGCAACCCAATCTGGACTCCCTCCGAATCAAGATCTTCGCCGACGGGGCCGACCGCAAGGCAATGGTCGAGCTGTACCGCAATCCCCGCATCAAGGGGTTCACCACCAACCCCACCTTGATGCGCAAGGATGGGGTGAGCGACTACGAGAGCTTCGCGCGAGAAGTCCTCGCGGCGATCAGCGATCGGCCCATCTCGTTCGAAGTGCTGTCCGACGACATGGACGAGATGGAACGCCAGGCGCACAAGATCGTGTCGTGGGGCGAGAACGCAAACGTGAAGATCCCTATCACGAACAGCAGGCGGGTCTCTTCCGTGCCGCTCATCCGGCGCTTGGCGCGCGACGGAATCAAGCTGAACGTCACGGGCCTGACAACGCTCGATCAGGTTGCGGTCGCAGGGGAAGCCTTGGCCGAGGGAAATGCCTTCTCCATCGTGTCGCTCTTCGGAGGCCGCATCGCGGACACGGGAAGGGATCCGGTTCCCATGATGACCGCGGCTGTGCAAACCTTGCGGCCCCTGGCTCACGTCGAGTTGCTGTGGGCCAGCCCGCGCGAGTTGCTCAACATTCTTCAGGCGGACGCCGTCGGTTGTCACATCATCACGGTCACGGCTGACATCCTCAAGAAACTGCCCCTGGTGGGCAAGGATCTGGACCAGTACTCTCTGGAAACCGTGCAGATGTTTCGCGACGATGCGGTGAAGGCCGGCTACGTCCTGTAGAGAGCAGCGCGGCCTGGCGGCCGCCACGTCCGAGTTCGTATCGAGACCATCGAAGTCGGGCATCGGAAAAAGAAAAAGCCGAGGAGTGGGGATGCGATCCACTCCTCGGCTTGCCCGGACCGACCGGGCTAGAGCTGTCGGATTCAATAATAGGGGGTGGCTACCCGGCAATACGGGTCATCGGNNCAAGACACTGGTTGCATTCGAACGGGCAACCAAGTACCGAGCCAGCCATGCCTACTGCAGGACGCGGACGAGCGCTGCGCTCGCGGCTGGGACATACACTGAAACGGTGTTTCCCGAGACCGTCTGAGTGTAAGGTGCATTGCGAGGCCAATCGCCCGCCGCCGAAACCTGGGCACCAGCAAGGGTCACGTTCCCTGGCGCTGCCGTCAGGTTGCCGGTAGGCGTCGACTCCAGATAGATCGCGCTCGCGCTACTCACCGCGGAGCCTAGGTCCACGGTGGCGTTGACCCCACTCGAGGCGTTCCTGTTGTTGAGCACCACGCTGGTAGATCCGTTGGTCTTGATGGCCCACGCGGTGAAGTATTGGGCGCTCGTGGTGACGGTCGCGGAAACCATCGAGCCTACGCCGGCTTCGGCGAAGAGGAGCATACCGTAGTATTCCGGCTGAACCTGCACCACCGCGCCCCCATTCTCCTTGATCGGCTCGTAGTAGAAAGGAACTGATCCATCCATTCCATTCTCGCTTGTGTGGAAATTGATTCCGCTGCCGCCACGCTTGGCAACCTCGAACATGTAATCGATCGCCCAAAGAGCCGAGACGAACGTGTCGCTTACGCCCTGCTGACCGTGACCGGAGCAGGTGTTGTTTTCGCCCATGCGCCAGCCTGGGATGTTGTTCTTTGTCGCTGCAGCCTGGATCGTATCAAAGACGTCGGTGAGTTTAGTCGTTGTTATCTGGAGGTTGGCCGATGAGCATTCCGACGAACTGGCTGCGGCAACGTAGGAGTGCTGCGTTAGAAGGGTGAGCTTGCTCCCATATTTCGCCGTTTCACTGTCAGCAAATGGAGCAGCGTACAATACGTCAGCTTTGGTGGTGCAGGCCGGGCCAACCAAGAGAGCGCCTGGCGTGGCGAGGATGGCGTCCGCGAATCTCTCGTAATCCGGTTGTTGGAGGACCCATGACCCAAATTTGTCGGGCTCGTTGCCGATCTCGAATCCAACGATGCTCGACGGACACTGGCTCATGACATAGGCCGCCTCTGCTGAGGAGGCGGTCACGTTGCCCAACTGGAAATTGACGCCATAGATAGCCTTGCTTCCCGTCGCGGCCAGAAAGCCGCAGAACTGGTCGACTCCGCCGGTCGTCACCTTTGTGACGAATGGCTGCCCATTTGGCTGCGAAGGTGCGGCCCCTTGGCCAGCCCAGCTGCAACGTTCGACGTCGTTGGCTCCAAGCCGCACCATCGGAGTACCAAGGAGCTTGTAGAGCGCAATCATGTTCGTGTTGCTGCTAGTGAGCGAGCCATTCATGATGTGCGTCTTTTCGTAGCTGAATCCGGTGAAGTCGGCACCGATCGTCCCTACCGTGGTGCCGAGGTCCACCGTCACTGTGGCCG
>PMZX01000147.1:0-857 GCA_003170035.1 Myxococcales bacterium
TTCCTGCCGGAAACCTGGACCCGGGTGGGCGAAATGCACTTCGATGCCGGTGAGTTGGCGCTGGCCATCTCGGCCTACAGTCAGGTGCTGGCCTTCAAGGACTCGGCCTACTACGACAAGGCCATCTACAAGTTGGCCTGGTCGTACTACCGGGACAACCGCTTCCCCGACGCCATCCGCGAGTTCGACAACCTGGTCAAGTGGGCCGACAGCAAGAAGGCCAGCGGCGACAAGTTCGGCTCCGACCTGCGTCCCGAGGCCGTCCAGTACCTGGGCATCAGCTTCTCGGAGCCCGACTGGGACGGCGACACCCTGCCCGACAAGGAAACCGGGCTTGAGCGGGCGCAGGCCTTCTACAAGGGGCGCGAGGACGAGCCGCATGTCAAGGAGGTGTTCCAGCGCCTGGGTGACATGTACTTCGACATGACCAAGTACGACGAGGCCATCGCCGTGTACAAGGTCATCTTGCAGAAGTGGCCCTATTTCGCCGAGGCACCCGGTCTGCAGGAGAAGATCATCAGGGCCTACGAGCGGAGCCGCAACCTGGTCGCAGCGGCCAAGGAGCGCGAGGTCCTGGGTCGGACCTACAGCAAGGGCAGCGACTGGTACAAAGCCAACCGGGACAAGCCCGAGGCGCTCGCAGTGGCGGCGCAACTCGCCGAGGACGCGCTGCTTTCGGCCGCGACTTCCGTGCACGCCGCGGCCCAGGCCTGCAAGGCCAAGTGGCAGCAGGACAAGAGCGACGCACGCAAGCTCGACGAATGTCTGCAGACGTACCAGACGGCTGCCGAGCTGTACGAGAAGTACCTGCTGGCCTACCCGACCTCGAAGCGCGCCTACGAGTTCAGCTACTTCTA
>PMZX01000147.1:932-4648 GCA_003170035.1 Myxococcales bacterium
GAGAAGAACACCAAGCCGCCGGTCACTGCGCTGGCCATGCACGAGACGTACAAGAAGTACATGGCGGCGCTCGACTGGTACGTGGCCAATCTGCCCGACGACCGCACGCCCGATTTGCGCTACGCCTCGGCGGTGCTNNTTCAAGGCCTACGACGCCATCCTGACCACCTACTTCATCGACTTCAACATCGACGACGAAGAGGCCAAGGACTGCGCGCTCGGCCGCCTACTGGAAGTCACCGACAAGTTCTCGCAATCGGCCTGTAGCAAGTCGCCCCAGGGCAAGCCCTACCTGGCGCGCATCGCCGAGATCAAGGCCTCGGTCAAGTCCACTGTGATCAAGAAGCGTCTCGACAAGGCGCTGGAGAACGAGGAGAAGGGCACCAGTTCCCAGCTCGTCATGTGTCGCGAAGGGGTGGGCGGCATCGCCATCGTGACCGGTGCTGCGGCGCCCACGCCCGCGGCCGGGAGCAAGCCGGTGGCCGGAGCCGGCAGCCAGCCCCAGCGCAGCAAGATCAGCACGGATCTCGACGAAGGTCTGGCGCTCGACCTCATGGATCTGATTGCCGCCGATCCCAAGGACCGGGACGCGCCCAGCAACCTGAACAACGCCTGCGTGATCTACGAGAAGATCTTCAAGTACGGCGAAGCCACCAAGTGCTACGAGCGGCTGGCGCGCGACTACCCCGAGAATCCGCTGGCCAAGGACGCGGTNNTCGCGACCGATCCCAAGTTCGCCAAGTTCGAACACCGCCGGGAGGCGGTCGGCATCGCGGCCCAACTGCTCGACAATGACCAGCAGTACCCGCGCGCTGCCGAGCTGTACCGGAAATATGCCGAGAACATCGCGGACAAGCCGAGCGACTCGGCGCAAGCCTATTCCTTCGGCTGCAACGCCCTGGAGAAGAACAAGGAAACCGCCAAGGAGATAAGCTGCCTGCACGAGCTGATTCGCCGCTACGGCAAGCAGCAGGCCGCGGGCGAGTACGTGGTCGGTGCGTACCTGAAACTGGCCACCATCGCCGAGCAGGGCCACGACAAGCGGGCCACCATGGCGGCCTACAAGCAGGTGCGCGAGGAGTTCATCGCGCGCCGGTTGCCGGCCGCCTCGCCCGCTGCCGCCGCCGCCGCCAAGGCTGACTTCCTCATCCTCGAGGAGAAATTCAAGGAATTCCAGGCCAAGACGCTGCGCTTTACCAGCGACCCCAACCAGGTGCGCAAGGTGTTCGACAGCTTCACCGCCGAGGCCAAGAACCTGCAAGACGAGTACGCCAAGATCTGGGACTACAAGGACGCCAACTGGACGTTGGCCTCATTCCTCCGCCGCGGCGACATCTTCTACGAGTTTGCCCAGAAACTGATCAAGGCGGCCGACAACCCGCCCGAGGAAGTGAAGAAGCTTTCCAAGAAGGCGTGCAAGGTGGATCCCAATCTGTGCGGCGTGGCCGAGACCGAGTACAAGGACGCCATCTTCCAGTTCGTGACCCCGGTGGAGGAGGAGGCCAAGCGCCAGTGGAAATCCACGCTCGAGCGCGCGGTCAGCCTGGGCGTGACCAACGACTATGTAAAGAAGGCGCGCGAGAACCTGTCGAAGTACCTGCCCGACGAGTTCCCCTTCGTCAAAGATGAACGCATCGGGATCGAATACCCATGACCCTGCGTACTTCTCTCCTGGTCTTTCTCTTGACGGCATCCGCCGTGTCGACCGCCCTGGCCGACGCGCCGGCTTCCCCGGCCGCGAGTGGCGGCCGCAAGCGGCGCGAGCCGCCCCCGGCCGTCATCCCGGCCGAGGAAGTGGCGGCGGCCGAGCGGCTGTATCGGTCGCAGAATTATCCGGGCGCGGTGGCCCAGGCCAAGGCCGCGCTCAATCGCAACGAGCGCTACACGCCCGCCATGCTGGTGATGGCCAAGGCCTACTTCAAGCTGGGCAAGAACGAGTGGGTCAAGACCCTGGGCGACATGATGAAGAACGCCGGCGCCTCGGAAGCCGAGCGCGCCGACATCTACCAGATGCTCGCCTTCATGGAGATCGACAAGCAGAACACGCCCGGCGCCATCGAGATGCTGAAGAAGGCCACCGGGGCGCGGCCTGACAACGCGCTTCTGTGGAACAACCTGGGCGCCGAGTATCTGGTGGCCAAGAACTATCGGGAGGCTGTGCCTGTGCTGGAGAAGGCGACACAACTTCAACCCAGCTTCGCCAAGGCGCATCTCAATCTGGGCAGCGCCTATCGCGGGGTGAAGGAGTACGAGAAGGCCCTGGCCGAGTACCAGCGCGCCCTGCAGCTCTTTCCCCGCTACGCGGACGCCGTCTTCAACCTGGGCATCCTCTATCTCGACGCCGAGAAGATGCCCAACCTGGATCTGGTCGCCAAGTTCAACGCCGCGATCGCCTACCTGCAGCAGTACAAGCAGATGGTGGCCGGCGTGGGGCAGACGGTGGCACCCGAAGCCGACGCCTACATTCAAGAGGCGCAGGACGGCATCAAGAAGGAACAGAAACGCATCGAGCGGCAGAAGAAACAGGAAGAGCGGGACAAGCAGCGCGCGGCCAAGAAGGTGGCAGACGATGCCAAGAAAGCGGCCCCTCCTGCGCCTGGGGCGGCCCCGTCGGCGGGCGCAACTCCGCCGACAGGCACGCCCGCGCTTCCGCCCAAGCCGGCGCCCGGCGCCGGAGCGGCGCCTGCGTTCGGCACGAAACCTGTCGCCCCTGCGCCGCCCAGTCCAGCCCCGAGGAAAACGCCATGAAGCGAAGACTGCGCTGTCTCGCAATCGTGCTCTCGCTGGCGTTGGGCCCGCTTGCAGGCTTGGCGCCTGCGGCTTTCGCCCAGGGCAAGAAGAAGGCGGCGAGCAAGAGCGCACCCGCCAAAACGGTCAGCGCGGAACCCGCGGAAGAGGGCGGCGAAGCGACGAAGGTGAAGGTTGAACGCGGGGCGGGCGGCAGGAAAGTCTACAAGATCCAGGGCGAGATCGTCATCGAGGGCAAGATCCAGAAGCCGGAGGCCTTTTACGTACTGCAGAAATCGAGCATAAACTACGATTGGCACGAGCTGAAACAGGAGTTCGTACCCAGAATTCTGGACAGCGTGACGAAACCGCCGTTCTGATCGAACTAACTAGCGAGGGAACCAGTCCATGGCGATCCAGGCAGCCGCGAAAACACCCCAGGCGGGCCATGCACCCAACACGGCCGCGAAGGTGCGAGTCCTGCGCATCGGCATCGTGCAAGGCGGGCGGATCGTCGAGGAACGCCTGATCCGATCTCGCGAGAACATCTCGATCGGTTGGTCGAGCAAGTCCACCTTTGCGGTTCCCTCCGAGGCACTGCCCAAGCAATGGATGCTCTTCGAGCTCACGCCCAAGGGCTATGTCGCGCGTTTCGCCGATGCCATGGATGCCCGCATCGCGGTGGGCAACGAAGTCATCTCGCTGGCGCAGCTCAAGCAGGCGGGCCGGATTCGCCGCCAGGCGAACGCCTGGCTCTTGCTGCTCGACGAGCGGTCGCGTGGAAAGATCTCCGTCGGCGATCTGACCATTCTCTTCCAGTTCGTGACGCCGCCGCCGCCGCAGCCGCGACCGCGCCTCCCGGCCTCCGTGCGTGGGTCGTGGACCACCGGGCTGGACTGGGCCTTCACGCTCATCGGGGGCGTTTCTTTCCTGGGCCACCTGGTGTTCGTCCTCTATCTGCGCAACGTGGATTGGCCGCGCAAGCCGGA
>PMZX01000147.1:4694-5362 GCA_003170035.1 Myxococcales bacterium
GTGGCCACCAACAATTCGGCGAGGAAAGCGGCCCCCAAGAAGGAAATTTCGGCAGAGGAGAAGGCGCGCATTGACGCGGAACGGCGCGCGCGACTGGCCGAGCAGGTTCGCAACACCGGCATCCTGAAGTTGCTCGGGGCCAAGGCGGACGGGTCGGGGTCGATTGCGGACGTTCTGGGCAAGGGCGACGTGGACCGCGACCAGGAAAAGGCATTCCAGGGGGTGGGCGGCCTGACCGTGGCAACCAGCGACGCATCGCTGCGCGGAGTGAAATCCGGCACAGGCGGCTCTGGCAAAGTGGCTGATATCGGCAGCTTGCGCGGCGCCGGCACCATCGCAGGCGGCAACACCGGCGCGGGCGTGACAGAAAAGAAGGTTTCAGGCGTGGTCAGGAGCGAGGCGCCGGCGGTGGACGGCGAACTGGATCCGGCCCTGGTTTCCAAGGAGGTCAGGGCGCGCATCGGCGCGGTCAAGGCCTGCTACGAGCGGGCGCTCAAGCGCAACCCGAACCTGAGCGGCAAGATCAAGGTGCGGTGGACCATCACCGCGGCCGGGACTGTGTCAGGTGTGGACATCGCGGACGACAGCATGGGTGATTCCGAGGTCTCGAGCTGCATCAAACAGCTCGTAGCGCGTTGGCGCTTCCCAGCACCAGCGGGCGGGTCGGT
>PMZX01000244.1 GCA_003170035.1 Myxococcales bacterium
TTCATGCTTCCTGGCTCGTCAATGGGTTCTTGCGGCCAGGCATGTTGGCCGTCAAGCGGGTACGGCGTCAAGACCACACCGGTTCTGTCACATCACTGTAACCGAGCGTTTGCGAATCCGACACGCACGCTACATTGGTGAACTGGAAAGGCCGGACTTCTGCACGCGGAACAGCGTGGGTAATCCACCGACGGCAATTGAGCGGTTGGCAATGCCGATTTCTGTAAACGCGTCAAGCGGCCAATTGGCGCTCTCCGTCGGAGGCACCCATCGGGCATTGCGCCGCCGCCTTAACATTCTAGACGGGGGGCTGTTGCGAAACCGTTCCACATTCATCGCAACCGGTGATCAGCGAATTGAGCTATTAGAGCGGCAGCGGAAATGCGAATGCCGAAGATCGGCGATAGGCGAGCATTGGAAACGAAACCAAGGAGGAAGAAAATGACGAAATGGACAGGAACCAAGACCGTGGCAAAGACGTCGCTGGCGACGTCGCTTGCCGTCGTGGCGGCAGGCGCCAGTGGAATAGGAATTGCGGGGGCGACGTACTCCTTCAAGGGGTCGGACACGCTCACCGAGGTTGTGCGTGACGCGATCAACGGCGCGGTGACTGCCGGCGCAATCCCGGCGAACACCTTCGATTACATCAATACCGGTTCGGGGAAAGGCGAGGCCGATGCAAAGGCTGGCCTTCAGGCTATCGTGCCGATGTCGCGGAATTTCACTGCGGACATCATTGGGGACGCCTACGCTGTGCCGCCCACCACCGGCACGCACAATAACTGGAACCCCGGCCTCCGCAACGTCATAGGCCTGGACGCGGCCGTCATGGTGGAGAGGCTTAACGGTACCAGCTATACGCCCTGCAGGAATCTCTTGGCGCCTATCGATACGGATGGGCGGCACGCGGTCCAGGATTCAGTGCTGGGCCTCGTGCTAGGCGGCGTTGGCGGAGAGGGTTCCACGGAGGCGTGCCGCGATCAGAAGCGTCTGGACGCCATCGACCAGCTCGCCCAGTGCTTCAAGGGCGTGACCTACCTCGAGCACTTCTACCGGCGCGACGACCGGTCTGGGACAGCGGACACCTTCAAGGAACGGCTGCGCGTCAAGCGTTTCTGCAACGGCCGCGCTCCTGGCGTCGATTCGGCGGGCAACGACTACAACATGAACAACGACGACGCCGATCCAGTGCGCCGCGCTTGCGTGGCCGCGGACTCTACCCACGCCGCGACTCCCTGCACGCTCTGGCCAACCACCACGCAGTGCACAGGCGGGACTGGCTGCACGCAGGGCTTCCTGGTCGCACTCTCCCAGCGCGATCCCGACGCCAGCACGGTGGACATCACCACGTCGATTGCGGCCCGCGTGCGCAACGACCCCTACCTCCGGACGGTCGGCTTTGCAGGGCGCGAGGCCTCTAAGTGGGCCGGGAACACGGCCCCGATGGTGAACTCGGTGTCTTCCTCAGACGTCAGCACGCGAAACGGCAAATACTTCCTTTCACGGCGCCTCTTCGTCCAGTGGGCAGCGGGCAACCTCTCTGGCGACCGCCTGACTCAGGAAACCGCGCTGTACAACTGGATGACCGATCCCGATGGCGACATCGCGGGACGCTACAATGTTGACCCGCTTCTTACCGCACATGGGTTCCTGCCCTGTATGCCCACCAGAGGGCAAACTCCGGTGAGCACCAGCAACCTGTGCAACTCAGAAACGCCGATCCGCCCGGCTGAGACCACGCCAAAGCAGTGCATCCCGGCCGGCGCGACCGGAAACGCCGCCGACATCTGCTGCGCGACTGGTACCACCAGCCCTGCAAGCCCGGGGACATGCCCAACCTACAACTGTGCCGCCGTCACCGTAGGCTGCGCCACGAATGCGGACTGCTGCAGCAGCCCCGCGGGCATGACCTGCCAGGAACTCGGCAATGGTCACCTGGCGTGCTGCATTGGCCCGACAGAGACGGGCCAGGATTGCGCCGCGGACTCGGACTGCTGCACGGGCAGCTGCAACACGACGACGAACAAGTGCAACTAGGACGCACGAAATGCGACTGCTAAAGAAGGTGACAGGGGCGCACCTCTTGGGCGCGGTTCTGGGGCTTCTGGTGGGACTGGCGGTGTTGATGGTGGCGGGGCCCAAACTGTCGCAGTGGATGGGGCTCAGCAGGCCCGCACCCTATGTCCTTCACTGAGCAAGAACGGAAGAAGGGACAGCCGATGTGCGGGCGTCGGCTGTCCCGGCGAAGAGCGGTTCCCGCCTCAGAGACACGCTCAATTCAAAGCAAGAGCTTAGCGAAACAACGGAAGCAATCAGAGATCCTGGAAATCGGTTCTTTTCAACGTGAATGTGCACTGTAAAGGAGGCTACGATGCGAAGTAATCAATTGGTTTGGATGGGGGCGGCGCTTCTCGCTGCTTCGACGTTTGCCATGGGCTGTTCGTCGCACAAGGGCGACAAGGGCGGCTCGGTGAGCGTGAGCGCGAATGCCCTGACCAAGGCTGACATCGACCACGTGACGGCGAATGTCTCGGGCGCCGGCATTTTGACCCCGTACAACGTCCCGATGGGCAAGAAGAACGGGAGCGACGACTGGAAGGCGATGGTGAGCGGCATCCCGGCGGGAGCGGTCGTGGTGCAAGCGACTGCGTACAAGGCGGACGGTACGGTGTTGTTCCAAGGCTCGGTGCCCTCGACGATCACCGACGGCGGAACCGCGACCATCAACATCACGATGTTCGAGTTCCACAAGAACGTGTTCACCAACAGCGCGCCGGTGATCTCGGCGATTCAGGTCTCATCGACGACGGTCGATCCGAGCGGCGCCATCACCGTCGGCGTAAGCGCCAGCGATCCTGATGGCGACGCCCTGACCTACGCGTGGACCAGCTCCTGCGGTGGCACGTTCAGTGCCCCCGCGGCGGCCACGGGGAACTTCACGGCGCCGGCGACGGCTGGGGCCTGCATCCTGACGGTCAAGGTGACGGATACCCACACTGCGAGCAACACGGCCACGGTGCAGATCACTGTGGGCCACGCGGCCAAGGGCAGTGCCAACATCACGGCGACGCCTGACCTGATCCCGACAATCACCGGCATCATGGTCAACGTGACCAATCCGGTCGGGACCGACGCTCCCTTCGTGGCCTCCAACCAGGCCCACCTCTCAGTGTCGGCTGCCGACGCCAACACGCCCCCAGGGCCTCTGACCTACGCATGGGCATTTACCGGCTGCGCGGGCGCGTTTGACAGCACCATTGGCACGGCGACGGCCTCGCCGGTGTTCGTGCTCTCGGGCGCTACGGGCACCTGCACCTTCACCGTGACAGTGACCGATGCAGCGGGTGGATTCAACACAGGGACTCTCACCCTGCCGGTGCAGGCCGCGGCGGGCAACAGCGCGGTTGCCCCGACCATCATCGTCTCCTCGCAATCGAGCGACCAGGCCTACGCCGGGCAGACGCTGTACTTCTACGTGGCCTACACGTTCCACACTGGCGACGGCTGGACCGTGACTTGGACCCCCTCGACGGGCGTTGGGACCCCGAGCAACGACTACACAGCGCTGACCAGCAGCTTCTCGTGGAAGACGCTGGACGGCCTGACCGACGGGACCGACCTGGCCTTCACCGTCACGATCGCGGACGTCACCAATGGACTGTCTGTCAGCCAGACCTTCCATGCTACGGCGGCGAGCGACCAGTGCGCGGGCAAGACCAACGGGACGACCTGCGTCGGGACCAACCAGTGCTTCGGCACCTACACCTGCCAGAACAACGTCTGCACGGGTTCGGCCGCGAAGGACTGCAGCGTCGGCCAGCCGATCTGCCAGGATTCTGGCGTTTGCAACCCGGCCACCGGCGCTTGCTCGTACCAGANNAAGTGCGACGGCGCTGGCACCTGCGTGGCTGGGCCAGTCAATTGCCCGGCGACTGCGGATCAGTGCCTCCAGGGTGGCGGCTGCGACACGGCCGGCGCCTGCATCGCGGTGACCCCGAAGCCGGTTACGGCTGCCTGCAACGACGGCCTGGCCTGCACCGGGACCACTGGCTCGCCTGATCACTGCGACGGCGCTGGCGTGTGCGCGCATGGAGCCGACAATTGCTCTGGCTCGACCAATGTCTGCATCACGGCTGGCACCTGCATCATGAGCGGAACCGGCGCCGGCACCTGCGGCGGCGGGACCATCAACACCGGCCTGACCTGCGCCAACAAGGACCTCTGCACGATCAACTCCGCGTGCGACAGCAGCGGTGCCTGCGTAGGCGTTCCCAAGTGCCCGACCAACTACACGTGCAACATCACCGATGGCTCGTGCATCGCTCCCATGTGCATGGCACCGCAATACGGCGTGGACTGGAACGTCATGCCCGCCGGCCTTGCGACTGACCTGACCGGCAACGTGTTCACGGGCGGCACGATGTA
>PMZX01000508.1 GCA_003170035.1 Myxococcales bacterium
TCGCCGTGGTCCCAGAACTCGTCGCCGTGATCGGAAATCACGATGACCACGGACGTGTCATAGAGGCCGGCTGTCTTGAGGTCCTGGATGAAGGCCGCGAAGGCTGCGTCGCTCTGGGTGATCTCCGCGTTGTGCAGCGCCTCGATGTACGCCTTGTCGGTGGCGTTGACCTTGAGGGTACCTTGTTTGATCTTGCCGAGTTGGATGCCGGTGAGCACCGGCTTGATGGGGCCGGTGTAGGGCTTGTCCCAGTACTTGGCCAGAAACTCCTTGCGCGGGTTGTAGATGACGTGCGGCTCGATTACGGCCAGGTACACGAACTGTGGCTTGGCCTTGCCGGGCATGATCCACTTCTTGGCTATGCCCCACAGGTTCTCGGCGTTGTTGGGCAGGTTCTCGCGGATGAGGTTGCGGTTCTCATCCCAGCCGCGATCAAAGCCCCACTTGGGCGAAACGTAGCCATTGGCGGAGAACATGGCCGTGCGAAAGCCGGCTTTTTTGAAGTTCTCGGCCACGAAGGGCACCTCGCGCGAGATCTTGGACTCGTGCACAGTGGCTTTGTGCACGCGTGGGTACACGCCGGTCAGCATCGACGCCTGAGACGGCAGCGACCAGGTGCCTGGCACCTGGGCCCAGCTGAAACGCGTGGCATCGGCGGCAAAGGCGTCGTAGTTGGGCGTCATCACGTTGGTCTTGGGGTTGTAGATGTGCACCTTGTCGGCGCGCAGGGTGTCGATCATCCAGACATAGATGTGGTCGAACTTGTGCGGGGGTGTGGCGGCCGGCACTCCGGCCCGCACCACGAGACGCGGCTCACCCCAGTCCACGCCACCCCCATGCGCGCACAGATCGAGGCGCACCGCCTGGCCGGCAAAGGGTGCCAGGTCCCAGGCCCCCTCGGTCCAACGGCCGCTCGACGGCCCTTCAAAGAGCGTGGTCAAGGCCGCACCATCGCGGGCCACCCGTACGGCCACAGAAGCCCCTGCCGAACGCGAGCCATAGGCCAGGGCGAGCTTGGCCTGGGCAGGCACCTGGAAGTAGAAGGACAGGCGCGAGCCCGCGGGCATCGCCAGAGCCCGGCGACGGGCGCCACCCATCTCAAGTTCAGCTACACCAAGTTCCGAAGTCGCGGCTGGTTGGTTGACTGCCTGCTTGGCGCTCGCTGACCTCGGCGCTCCTATCTCGATGGCGGCGAGGGCCGCGGCCGCTCGCTTGCCCCCTGCGATGGGGCCTGCTGAGCGGAAGGTGAGCCGGATGCGGTTGTCGCCTGCGGTCAGGGTCGCAGCCGGGACAGCGATGTCGTAGGACCGGAAGGCCTGCTCCACGTCCAGGGTGGCCACCGGCTTCTCATTGACGAACACGGACAGGCGTTGCTTGGGCGCCAGCGAGCGCATGGTCAGCGTCAACTGCAGCTCGGTCCTGCCTGGAGCCAGCACGCCGTCTCCGTCCGCATCCACCGGGAAGGAAAAGGCAGCCGAAGTCCCGGACACGTAGGCCACAGGAGTGGCGCCATCTTTCTGCAAGGGAAGCCACGATCCCTTCCATCCACCGTCGACGAACTTGAGAAACCCGGGGCCGCCAGCCGCGATCGTCAGGCGTCCGGCTCGATGCTCCAGCGCGTGCACGCGATTGGCCATGAGATCGTACGACACGCGATAGCCCGAGAGGTCAACCGGTGGGCCAGGCGCTGGCGACCGATTCTCGGGGCGAGCAGAGGCTGCTTGGGCCCCTGGCTGAATGCGCCGGCCACAGCCAATTCCGAGCAGAAGACACGCCGCCCAGCACAGGGCTGGTGCGGCTGTTGAACGCATGAGGGTGAACACGAGCATCGAGGTAGCGCGTCTGTGGGGCTGACGTCAAGAGCCGACGGCGGATACCGGAGCGCGCACGCCGGTGGGCGACCGCAGGTCGCCCCTACCCGAGACGTAAGGCGGGTCCTTACGCCCACGCCCACCCGTAGGAGCGACCTGCTGTCGCCCCAGCACAACACGTGATATTTCACGGCGCCGGCCAAAGGCAAAGGTTCCGGCCTTCCGACTCTGAATTCCGGCGCAGATGCAACCTCCGCTGGTAGTGCTACTCTCCCCTGCCGAATGTCCGAGCAGCCTTCATCACGCTTTCACTGGCCGAGCGGTGCGTCTGCTCTCGCCGGGACTCTCGGCGCTGGAATCCTGGACGCATGCCTGGTTCTCGCGCGCAGCAGCGGTAGCCGGCCGTTCGAAGTCCTGGCTCTTGCTGTGGGGCTCTACGGAACCGCGGGGTTGCTNNGGACGGCGTGGCCTACTGGAAGATCGCGACCTGGACGGCCGCGTGGCCGCGTCCTTGCTGGGCGTTGCTGCCGCGGCCCTGGTGCTGTCTGCAGGCGCTGCGGCGGCCCACGGTCTATTCGTGGCCGAGATGGCCAGCCGCAAGCTGGCCGTGATTGCCACAGCGGGGTCGACCTTGGCCCTCTGTCCGGTGGCCGCGCTGGCGGGCCTGGCCTGCGCGCGCCTGGTCGCCCGACGCGCGCGCATGCTCCCTGCGCCGCGGGGTCTGGGGGCCACGGGTCTGCTGCTGGTGGTATTCGCAGCAGCGGGTACGCTGGCCTTTGTCGCGGCTCTGTCGCGCGCCGACTGGCGCGTGCTCGATCTCGGGCCCTTGTGGTCCGCGCTGGCGGCCCTGGTGCTGGCCGTTGGCCACGGCATCTTCTGGTACGGGTCAGCGCCGGGCAGCCGCCTGCGGGCGCGCCTGCCTGGCCGTGGCCTGCGCATCGGCGTCGCGCTCGCGGTCCTCGTGCTGCTAGCGCTGGGCAGCCGAATCGCGGACAGCTCGCCCAGCTACGCCGCCATCACCGACACGAGCTGGGGCTTGCGCTTTGCCCTCAAGCTGGCGCGCCACCTCACCGATCGCGACCACGACGGCTATTCAGCACTCTTTGGCGGCGGCGACTGCGACGATTCGCGCGCCGATGTCTTTCCCGGCGCTGAGGACATTCCCGGCGACGGCATCGACCAGGACTGCCAGGGTGGTGACGCCCAGCCGCCCGCGGCCAGCGCCGATCCACCCGCGGCCAGCGTGCAGGCCGCGCCCGCCCGACAAGGCGCCTTTCCCGGCAATATCCTGATCATCGCCATCGATGCCTTGCGCGCCGACCGCCTGGGCGTGGCGGGCTATGGCCGGCCTGCGGGCCGCTCGCTCACTCCCACTTTGGATGCGCTCGCCCAGCGGGGCACGCGTTTCACTCATGTGTGGGCGCAGGCGCCCAATACCCCGCGCTCATTCCCGTCGATAGTGACCTCACGCTATCCGTCCGAGATCGCCTGGCAGAAGCAATCACTCAGATACTCGAATCTGCTGCCCAGCAACCACACCTTCTTCGAGCCGCTGGCGGCTGCGGGCCTGCGCCCGATCGGCATCTTCTCGCACTTCTTCTTCACCGCTGATCGGGGCATCTCCAAGGGCTTTGCCGAATGGTCCAACGACGGCGCCAAGAGTGTCGCCGATTCGAACAAGGACATCGCCTCGCCCCGCATCGTCCCGCGCGTGATCGCGCGCCTGCGCAAGGCTGCGCAGACCGGCGAGCGCTTCGTTCTGTGGACGCACCTGTTCGAGCCGCATTCGAGCTACATGGAGCATCCCGAGTTCCCCACCTCGCTGTCGGGCATTCAAGGACTTGAGGAGAAGTACGACTACGAGATCGCATTCGCCGACCTGTGGGCGGGGAAGATCATCGCCGCCCTGGAAGAGACCAGGCTGGACCGCAACACGGCGGTGGTCGTGTTCGGCGATCACGGCGAGGCATGGGGCGAACACAAACGCTACTTTCACGGCGAGGATCTCACCGAAGAACAGCTGCGCGTGCCCCTGCTCGTCGTGGTACCCGGGCAAAAGCCTGCCGTCATCGACGACGAAGTCGGGCTCATCGACCTGGGCCCAACCCTGGTCGATCTGGTGGGTGCCGCGCCCCTGCCGGGCTTCCACGGCCGCAGCCTGCTACCCGCACTGCAGGGCAAACCGCTGCCCGGCCGACCCATCTTCGCCGAGCTGTTGCCTTCCACCCCGACGCCCTCGCACGAGGTGACCATGATCGAGGGCGGCAAGAAACTCACCCACAAGATCAGCGAGCGGCGCTGGGAACTTTTCGACCTGACCGAGGATCCGCGGCAACAGAAGAACCTTGCTGACCAGCCCGCCGCGCGCAAGCAACTCGACGAGCTACGCGCCAAGCTCCTCACGTTCGAAGAACGAAAACGGCGAGAGTAGCGGCGTTACCCGTTCGAGTAGGCCGCGTGGGTAGCACTCGCACGCACCTCGCGGTTGAGCAGACCCTTCAGCTCCTGTCCAGGGGAGAAGACGATGGTGGACTGCGGCGGGAGATGAATCGGCTCGCCGTTGCGGGGGTTGTTCACGATGCGCGCATTTCGACGCCGCTTGGTGAAGGTACCGAAGCCCGGATAGGAGAACCGGGGTAGCGCGGTTCGGGTGGGCCGCGCCCTGATGAAGTAGTCGCCGATCTCGGTGAAGACCACGTCGACGATTCGCGCGACAGCCTTCTTGGTCAAACCACGGGGAAGATCCTTCTTCGAAGCGACACGCCCGATCAATTCCGCCTTGGTCATTGTCTTTCCTTCTCCTCGCCGCTGGGCTGAAGATGCGAGAGTACGAGTCCCGGCCCGCGGGTGTCAACGACCAAGAGCAGTCCGCGCATTTCGTGCGGCGATTCGCCGACGTTGTCGCACGCCAGGGCTGATTTCCCTACCCAACCACCCTCTCGGCACCGCGTCGGTTCTTCGAGCTAGTCGGCGTCGAGCCGCTCGGTCCATGCCGTCTTGACGAATCGGTCGCCCGCCAGACTCTTCAACACCTGATCAACCGAGACAAAGGCTTGGCCGAGGTCGCCCGTGCCTCCTGATGGCGCAGACGGAGCGCTGCCGTCACCTGAGGTGATGAACGCGGTGGTGCCCACGAACTGAACCCCGGTCACGTACTGGTGCTGGATCTCAAAGCCGAGGAGCTGTGCCCATGTCCCGACGGCCAGGAACTCGTGCANNGTAGGCGGCGTGTACCAGGTGGTGAGGACCTGGAAGCCAGACCCGTCGGAGCGGAGAATCGCGGTGGGCGTGCCCGTGGGGCGAGCGCTGGCGGGCAGCCAGCTTCCGCCAGCGCCGCAGTCCGAGGCCGCGCTGGTCTTGCCGGTGGTGGTGACGCCACACAGCCCATAGGTGCCGGTCGCACCTGCCGTAAGCTGGATCGACCCACCCGTACCAAACGCGTTGTCCAGAGCGGGCGGGTTGTTACCGATCGATGAAAGCTTGGCAATCACCAGCATGGAGCCCGGGAACTTGTCGGCCGAGTAGTCCACGGTGAGCGGGTCGAGAATCGAGTTCGTGACCTGCGCGAGGAAGACGGAGTTGCCGTTCTCGTTGTTTGGGTTGTTGCGGTCGAGTTGCACCACCGCAGGCGAGAAGTGCAGCGGATGGCCACAGCCCAGCGAGAGCGGCGGCCCATTCTTGTCCAGGACCGGGCTGTAGCCCGGCGCGTACTGGTGCAGCCTGCCCCAGGTGTCCCCCACATAGGCGGCCAGCAGGTTCTGATCGCCGCCCTTGCTGTAGTCACGCGCCACCGCCACATCGGCGACCACGGCGAATTCCTGTCCCGTGCCCGAGCTACTGCAGCTGCCCGACCCAGAGATCACCGTCGCCACCGGGGTAGCTCCGGTCAACGCCGTGGCGTCGATGAGAGTGGTGCTGCTGCCTGCGGAATCGCCCGCGGCGATGAGCACCCGGTAGTCGTTCTTGGCAGCCGTCTGGTGGTATGCGAAGGCGGGCACGGAGGTGGTTTCGCCAAAGGTGTAGCTGGAGATGCCGCTGGTCTTGGGCTTGTACCCCACGTGCCACAGCAAAGTGCTGTTATCCAGCACCGGCGAGCCAGACTGGACCGGGTCTGTGATATCGAGAGCAAAGGGATGATTGCCGCCCGGGCCCTCGCCCATGACCAGGATCGTCTTCCACACCGGGCAGATATCATTGTCGTAGTGGAGGCCGGTTGGATCCTCAACGCAATTCGGCCCAGTCACGTTGCAACGGTCGACGCACAGATTCTTCACCTTGGGCGAGCCAGCCAGACCGTAGACGTGCTCGTTCGGGCTGTAGCGCTGGCCGCCCTGGGCGTAGAGCCTGGCGATGATCGGAACCATGTCAGCCGGGATGAAGGCAAAGGCTTCCATGCCGATGTCTGCATAGAA
>PMZX01000430.1 GCA_003170035.1 Myxococcales bacterium
GGAAATCGCTTTGCATCATCCCTCTCCCTTTGCTTCAGTCATTCGAGCAATCTCTCCTTCACCAGCGTAGTGCCAATAGAGGGGACAGGCGCCCTGACAAGCGACGAATGACTCGCAGCCNNAACCAGATGTCGGCGAAACGCCGGCCGAGCAGAGAGCCGAGGCTCTCCGGCCATGATGAACAGGGCAACACTTCACCCCTCGGGTTGACGTGCACCAGGCCGTCCAGCGCGGCACAGCTCTTGTTGCCCAGGCCCCGCGCCACCGGATTGTAGAGGCAGTAGGGGGTGGGGCTATACCAGAAGAAGGTGAGGCCCGCCGACCTCGCCTCACGCCTCACGGCGTCCACGACGTCACCCGCCTCCGAGTAGCGCACGAAGAGATCATCCGCCCCCAGACCCCGGCCGGCGGGGATGAAGAGGTTCAGAGAAAAACGCATAACCCCGAGCGATGACAAGAAGGCGGGCAGGTCGAGCAGGCTCGCGCGGTTGGCCGTGGTCAGCGTGCTGTTGGTCTGAACCGAGATCCCGGCGGCGCGCAGGGCACGGATGCCGCTCGTCGTGCGCTCCCAGGCCCCTGCGACCCCGCAAAGCGCATCGTGGATCTGCGGAAACGGGCTCTCGAGGCTGACTTGCGCAGTGTCGATGCCCGCGGCCTTGAGTGCGGCCGCCCGCGCCGGCGTNNTCCTCGAGGTCGTCCCTAAGCAGGGGCTCGCCCCCGGTGAAGGAGAAGAACGGAATCTTCGCCTCGTCCTTGAAGGAGCGGATGATCCGCCTCCACGCCTCGGTTGAAAGCTCGCCCGCCGCCGACTGGCCGACCGATGGGGACGGCGACGAGCAGGAGCCCGCTCGGCATGCCGCAGCGCCGGCTGGGGCAACCGTCCCGCAGCTTGCATAGCAGAAGCGGCAGCGTTCGTTGCATCGGTAGGTGAGCGCGGCCTCACCGAGCACGGGCAAGCGCGTGAAGTCGAAGTCGTAGGCCACGCGCCCGAAGCCCTCGCCCTGCGGAGCGCGACCCTCGGAGACAGCCCGCAGCTCCTCGAAGAAGCGAAGCATCTCGCCCGCCCGGTTCTCGTCCAGGCCGGGCAGGTCGCGGATGCTTGCGCCCGCATCCAACCATCGCATGAGATCGAGCGCCGATCCGCCGAGCTTGTAGACCCGGTTGGGAGGTGCGATGAGCACGGTGTCTTCCTCGCGGACCAGGAGCCAGGGGCTGATACTGCGATAGAAGGACTCCGCCTCGCACAGACGCCGGGTCGCGTCCGGCGACACGTGGCTGTCCGGGGCGCGGGCGCGCGAGCCTGGTTCGCCACCGCCGACCGCCGCCCTGAGGGTTGAGGCAAGTCGCGATATCAATGTGCATCTCCTGAGACGCAGGCCGAGTGGCAGGCCGAATGGCAGGCCGAGTGACAGGCCGAGTGGCAGGCGTTGTGGCAGGCCGAGTGGCAGGCGTTGTGGCAAGCCGAGTAGCAGGCGTCAACCGTGCCGGTTGTTCCACCGGCCGGGCTGAAGCATCCCGAGAAGCAGGCCGCGCTCCGCATGAACTCCGCGTAGCCGGTGTTGAGCTCGCTGGGCAGGGTGACGGAAGCGTAATGGTCGGCATGACTCGACATATAGCCGTAGCCGACCCAGTAGTAATGGTACGGGGCAGTGACAGCGAGTTGCGCAGCGGGTGCCTCGGCTTCGGCCTCGGCCTCCTGGATCTTCTTTCGGTAGAAGGCCTTGGTCGCCTCGAGGTCGCAGTCCCAGACCTTCTCCTGCAGCTTCTTGATCGCGGACTCGAAAAAGTCCGCCATGAGACCCGAGAGTACCCGCCCCTCGGAATCGAAGGCGGCGAGGAATGCTTCCTCGTACTCTTGCTCGGCTTTCTTCGCGCCCAGCACCCGGATCTGGAGCGGGCTCTCTCCGACGAGCTCAACCAGGCCCTGCCGCCTCAGGCCTTCGATCATGATCGCCGCCACCCGTGGCAGCGGAAGCTCCATCAGCAGCGCGACCTCCACCGGATGGAGCCCCTCGGCGACTTTGCCAGGCACTTGATACGAGCCGACCAGGATACGCGGCGGCGACCATGCGTCGCCCGCCCACGACATGCCCGCCAGCAGAGCCTTCTTCTTGCGGAAGACAGCGAGCCTGCGCGTGTAAAGAGCGAGACCAACAAAGATGAGGGGCAGGAAAACTGCGCACGCCACCAGGGGATGGACGCGGAAGTCGCAAGGAACGTATTTCCGCACAGGCGCAGGCTCTTCTTGCGCAGGCGCGGGCTCTTCTTGCGTTTCTTGTTCGCTCGCCGCTGGCGAGGCAGATGTGTTGTCGGGCAGCTCGGCGGTCAAAGCGAGATAGGCCTCGGGGAAATACAGCCGGAGTCTCTGCGGGGCTCGCGCGGCGACGTCCGCCTGGTAGAAAAGTCCGGTGAGGTAGTAGGCCCCGTCGTCGCCCTTGGACCCGTACCAATCGATCTTGTTTTCTGCGTTCACGGTCTTCTCGGTCTGCACCGGGATCGCTGCCTTCTCCTCAGCGGTCAAGGTCGCCGCCTGCACCTTAACCGGAAGCACCAGCCGAACCGCGCGGTACTTCAGACTCTGGTCCCACTGCACCGGGCCCCAATCGAAGAACACCAGCTTCTTTTCGTCCGAAGCGGTGGTGCGACCGACCAGGCCTGCGCCTGCGAAGTCCCCGCCGTAGGTGAGATTGAAGTACGCCTTGCCGGAGAAGCCCTTCCCACCCGCAAGCACGACGTCGAACTTGTTTCCGAGGTTGGTTATCGAAAGCGCGCTCCGGGTGCCGTCGGGAAGATCGGCCCAGCAGCGCGCCATGTCCCAGACCGGCCGGAATGCCTCACCTTGGAAATAGAAGCCGTGCATCTCGCCGCCCTGGGCCTGCCATTCGAGACGGTAGGTCACCGTCGCCTTTCCGTCAGGCCTGAGGACGACGACCGTCTCATCCGAGACGAGATCGGCGTTCAGAGCGGCCGCGGGAGCGGTCAGGGCCAGCTGGACGCAGAAGACCACCGAGGCCGTGGCCACCAGTTTGAATGGCGAGACTTTCACTTGAGCTCCTCCTCGATGGCGATTCGGTCGGCGCCCGAAATCTCCCCAACCGCGGAGGCCCGGTGCGCCGAGACCAGGGCGGCCTTCGCCGCAAGGGCTTCGGCTGTCCGCCGGGCGGCCTCTGGAAACGGATTCGCGTCGGGCAAACCGAAGCGCCGCTCGATCGAGCTTTCGTCCGCTTCCTTCAACCAGGCGTCCACCAGATCGGGGCCGTCAATCACCGCCTGCACCGCCTCGGCGTCGTAGGTATGCGCCCGGCCGCAGTCCTCGACCAGGCGCCCCGCTTCAAGCACCAGAAGGTCACGCGCCTGGGCGACCGCCGGGTCGNNAGGCCAAGGAAGCCAAGCCCAGCGAGAACCGAGGGCACAAGGTTGAGGCCCATCAGCCCGGCACCCGCGCCCGTGGCGATCGCCAGGGCAAATACACCGATGCCGAGGGGGCTTCTGGCGGAGGCACGCACGAACTGCCCGGGGTTCATGGGCCTGATGGTATCTCAGTCCGATAACGGCACGCGCACCTATCTGCTCGCTGTGATCGAGCCGTAGCTGCGCTCGTTCTTCACTCGTCCCCGTTGGGAGTCACCGTCAGTCAACGCCTTCTTCGAACCCGAAGCGCGACCATGATGAGCCCGAGCAGCGCCAAACCGGGGTAGCCCCTTGTCTGGGCCCCGGCTATGCGGCAGGAGCACCCGCCGCTNNAACGATTCCCGGAGTTCCGCCCGAGGCTGGAGTGCCTCCGGTGGCGACTGGGCCAGTAATAGGCACTCCGCCGATTGCAGACGATCCGCCGGCTCCGATTGTTCCGCCGACCGCGACCGTGCCGCCAGTTGCCACAGGGCTGCCACCAGTTCCGACGGTACCCCCAGTGTTAGCCGTGCCACCCGTTCCACTGCTCCTGCCGCCAGTCGCCGGTGTGCCACCGACTGCCGGTGTCCCGCCGGTCCCCGGTGTACCGCCAGTTGCCGCTGTGCCAACGGTTGCCGGCGTGCCGCCAGTTGCCGGCGTGCCACCGGTCCCCGGTGCTCCAGCGGCCGGTGTGCCGCCGGTCCCCGGTGCTCCAGCCGCCGGTGTGCCGCCGACTCCACCCCTACCCCCGGCTGCGGTCGTGCCGCCGGTCCCGGACCTGCCGCCAACTCCGGTCGCACCACCGCTTCCGATTCCACCTCCGCTTCCGCCCCTGCCCCCGGTTCCCGTGGCGCCGCCAGTCCCCGGTGTACCGCCAGTTGCCGGTGTGCCACCGGTTGCCGGTGTGCCGCCAGTTGCCGGCGTGCCGCCCGTAGCTCCGTATTCATAGGCGCCCAAATCCGGGGCCGCGCCCACAAAAGGAAGATTGACATTGGTGCCCTTGTCGATCATTTGGCTGCCAGCAGCCAGTTTCAGAAAGTCGATATTGGGCAAGCTGCCATCCGCCTGGCGCGGTCCGAACGCCGGTGAACTTGCCTCAATGGCCTGCCCCGTTCCTGAGACGCTCGGATCTGTGATGCTGAGGAAATCACTGGCTTTGGGCGTGATATTGAGATCCCAGGTGTTGAATGCCGTGTCGACCCCGCCCATGTTGGAGTTCTTGTTGGTATAGCTAATGTTGTTGCGCAGAATATGGGCCAGCGCCCCCGTGAGCTGGATGGGCGCGTCGCTGGGGCCGGACAGCATGTTGAAATCCGAACCGTTTTGAAAGGCCGTGTTGTTGTACCAGGTGTGTCCACCGGTCGAGTGATTGGAATAGAAACCGCCAGCCTTGTTCTTCCAGGCGACGCAGTTGCGGACCATGTGGCGCGTGTTGGTCACGTTGCCGCCCATCTTGAAGCC
>PMZX01000009.1 GCA_003170035.1 Myxococcales bacterium
CTTCAGACGTGAGGCGCTCAACGGCTCGCTGGACGTCGTCCCACGGGATGTAGTCGTCGCGGCCGCGGAGCCAGTTGCGATACTTGATGCCGTTCTCGTCAACGTCGATCTTGTCGGCCTTGACAGCGGCCACCAACACCAGTGCCGCCAGCAGCACTGCGCCTAAACAAGCAATCACGATAATCGACGAGATCATTCGCCAGTAGACCACCACACCTGGTGCCGCGGAACAACAGCCAACGGGGGTCTACCGGGAATGGAAGGTGTCGCGCCTTCAGGCTGACGTCGCCCGCGCCAGGTTTCTGACGCCNNGGTGTCTGCCGAGAGGCCTCTCATGTACAACCGAATTGCGAGCTGTCGGATCTGTGGCAACCAGAATCTGGTCAAGTGAAAAAAGAATGGCGCTTGTTCGGACTATGCTCCTGACAACGCGCTCGACAAAATCCTCGCCGCCTTCTGGTACAAGACGAGGTTGGCGAGATAGACATCGGCCAACCGCATGCCTGCGACGCCGCCGCTAAAGGATACACCTCGACACGCCGAGGATCCTACCAGCTACCCATGCACTGTCCCACGAGAGTCCCGCTGCACGAATTCTTCCAACCTGTCGTCCGGTGCCCAACCGTGCAAGAGCGCCTTGCGGATTACCGATGAAGCGAAACATCCTCATCGTGGGCGCCGGGCTCTACGGGGCCGTCTGCGCACATACGCTGACCAAGGCCGGACACCGTGTCCGGGTCCTGGAAAGACGAGGGCACGTGGGCGGAAACTGTTACACGCGCTACTGCGAACCCGCTGGTTGCCATCAGCACGTCTATGGCGCACACGTCTTTCACACAAGCAGCAAGCGAATCTGGCAGTACGTTACACAGCTGACTGAATTTCACAGCTACGTCAACCGCGTAAAGGTGAATTTCCGTGGCGCCATTTACAGCTTTCCCATCAACCTGCTCACCCTGCATCAACTGTATGGAGTTCAGTCACCAAGCGAAGCCATTCGCAAACTAGGGGCAGTCCGCATCCCCATTCAAAGCGCCGAGACCCTAGAAGACTATTGTCTGTCGACTGTCGGTCCGGAGATCTACCGAATCTTCTTCGAGGGATACACGACGAAGCAGTGGAACCGTCACCCGCGCGAGCTCCCCGCACACATCATCAAGCGGCTCCCGATTCGGATGGATTTCAACGACAATTACTACAACGACACGTACCAGGGCATCCCGAGCAACGGCTACACGGCGCTCTTCGAGCGTCTACTCGAGGGCATCCCGGTCGAGCTCGACGTCGATTTCCTTACGGCTCGAGACGAAAACATAGATAGGCACGATCTAACAATATACACCGGCCCTATTGACGCCTTCTTCCGCCACTCTCGCGGCGCACTCGAGTATCGCTCGCTGCGCTTTGAGACGACCCTTCTCGACTCAAACGACTTTCAGGGCAACGCCGTAATCAACTACACGGACCGTGAAACGCCGTGGACACGGATTGTCGAGCACAAGCACTTTGGCCCATCGAACACAAGCAGCCAGACGCTTATCACCCGCGAATTCCCGCTCGACTGGCAATCCGGCCTACCCGAATACTATCCGGTGAACGATTCGAAGAACAAGGCTCTACTTCGCGCCTATCAACGAGACGCTCTGGCCCTTCACCCCAAGGTACACTTTGGAGGAAGACTTGCCCAATACCGGTATTACGATATGGACCAAGTGATCGGCGCCGCCCTCCACTACTGTGGTCCCGTGGATCCGGCGGTCGCGGCTTTGTCTTCATCTTCGGCAAACGAGAACACGCTATGAAGAAGTGTTGGCGTCAGGTAATCCTCATTTGCCCGAATTCCGTGACAGGCGGGCCCGAAGCACTTCACCAGCTTGGTCATATGGTGAACAAACTCGGCGGAGACGCCCGTTTCGCCTACTTTGGGGGACGCTGCAAACTTCAGATCGACAAGGACCGACTTCTTTGCGAGCTCGACCCCAACTGTGAACCACTTTCGGCATATGCAGCCTACAACCCCACCGTGATCACCGAGATCAAGCTTGACACCGATATTCTGCTTGTCTTCCCCGAGATCCTTGCCGAGTTGGCTGCCGGAGTTCGCGGCGTAGCCACGGCCGTCTGGTGGCTTTCCGTGGACAACGCTCTTCGCCAGAACGTGAATCTGACCTATCCTAGCTCTCGCAAGCTCTATTTCGCCAACACCGAGCTCATCCACTTCTTTCAGTCCTACTATGCTCACGACTTTTTGCGCCAGAATGGCGCCCAGACGGTCTATCCGCTGTTCGACTACGTGTCATCGGAATTTCGCTTCGCAGATCCCGGCGAGCCGTCTCCACGCGAGAAGATTGCATTCTTCCCCTCCAAAGGGGGAGAGCTGGCGAAAAGCTTCTTCGAGCGCGCACCCGACCTTCAACCGATGCCCATCGCCAACATGACGCGGGCGCAAGTGTCTCAAGCTCTAGCGACGTCTGCCATCTATATTGACTTCGGCCATCACCCAGGAAAGGATCGCGTGCCACGTGAGGCCTCTGTCGCGGGTGCAGTCGTTCTTCTGCACCAGGTCGGCGCCGCGAATTTCTACCTCGACCACCCGCTCGACCAGCGCTACCTGTTCACGCAAAAGAGCATCGAGACCGGCGCGCTGGCCGGGCTCGTACGGACGATCCTCGCGGAGACAGAGAAGCATCTGGCGGCGCAGGGGGCCTATCGCCAACGGATCGCGAACGAACTGCACGAATTCGAGCTGCAAGTATCCAACGCCTTTTTCGCACCGACCTGAAGCCTCGTTCCGTCGCGTGCCTACCATGACAACGAGCCCAGCCTCCGACCTCTTCACTTCGAGTCAAGTCAAGACGTTCGAGCACCTTCTAAACGCCCATCTGAACTCACCTGAAGACGATTCTCTAGCGAGTCAGGTTCTCGCATTTCGTCGCCAGATGGTGGACCTTCTTCAAGCTTGCGGGCCCAACCAGATCCAATCGCTTTTCCAAGGCACGTTTGGGTCCGTTTTTCGCGCCCTGGTCGCGGCAAACTTTTCGACGTCGCCGCCCGATAGCCAGGCAGCGGCGTCATCCGCCAAACTCGCCGAGAGCTGCCTGGCTCAGTCAGACTCTTCTTTCGATGTTCGCCCGCTTCTTTCCTGCATGCTGCTCATTCAAGCCCACCAAATCAAGCTACCGAATCTGCTGCGCTCCGTGCCCGATTGGCTCTTCGACGACTACCTAGCCTACCTTCTGCAGGCTCCCCCGGTCTTTCTCCATGCTACCGAAGCCGACGACTACGCCGCGCACATGCAGTCGTGTCTCCGAGCACTTTGGGACGAAATCTCGCGTGCCCCCGATCAGCCGCGCACTCGCCGCGCGGCTCACGCCTTCATCGCGAAAGCCAATTTCATTCCCCTGTACTTCGCAAACAGCAACACCCGCGAACTGGCAACCCTTCGGGCCTCGATAATTGAGCATTTCTTGCGTAGCCAGGGCGCTGCCATAGACGCCAGTTTTTCCATCGAGAGCACCGTCTCCAGAAAGACTCGAGTCGGCTTTCTCAATGCTCACTTTGGCCAGCAGACTGAGACCCACGTCGCCCTCCCTACGTTTAGGCTCGATCGCGACAGGTTCGAGGTCTGCCTCTTCTCTCTTCTCAGTAATCCTGGCGCGGTCGAAACCTACTGCCGCTCCCTTGCCGACGCCTACACACTTCTGCCTCCGGCTCTCGACGCTCAGGTTCGCACTCTCCGTGCGGCCAACCTCGACGTCATCATCGTTGGCACCAACGTGACAGCTGTCACCAACCAGGTGTCTCTCATCGCGTCGCATCGGCTTGCGCCAATCCAGCTTGTCACCTACTGCTCCCCTGTCAGCACCGGGATGCGGAACATTGACGGATACATCTCGGGAACGCTCAACCATCACTCTGGCCTGGATGAGCACTTCTCCGAGAAACTCTGTTATTGCGATGGCCCCCCCGGCTGCCTCGACTATTCAATCGAGCCACAGGGAACCCTGAAGACGATCAGGCGATGCGACCTGGGACTTCCAGACGACGCGGTCGTGTTTGTGAACGCCGCCGCATGCTTCAAGATCCTGCCGGAGATGCAGGACACGTGGACGAAGATCCTAGCTGCCATTCCGCATGCACGCCTGCTCCTCCTCCCATTCAATCCCAATTGGTCAAGGACATTTCCCGTCAAGCAGTTTGAGTCTTCCCTGTCGCGCGTTCTTCGACGTCACGGCCTTTCAAGTGACAGAGTGAGCCTTGCCCCGTCTCTGCCAACCCGCAGCGATGTCAAAAGCGTCGAGGCACTCGCTGACATCTATCTGGATACGTTCCCCTTCTCGGGAAGCATCTCGGTGATCGATGCGCTGGAACTCGGCCTTCCCACCGTTGTGTGGGAAGGCGAAACGCACCGTTCACGCATGGCCTCTGCCTTGCTGCGCGAGCTCGACCTACCCGAGCTCATTGCCACCGATCAAGACAGCTACATTGACCAGTCGGTCGCTCTCGCATGCGATAACGCATTCCGCGACCGCTTGAAGACAACCATCGCCGAACGAATGGCGCGCCGCCCTCGCTTCATCGATCCCGGCGCCTACGGTCGTCAGCTGAGCATTCTCCTCGAAAGGCTAGTCCGCGAACATCGTGCTGCCCAAAGATTGACCGAAGCGTCAGCGCCTCAAGTGGCCTAGGCAATCCTCCGAGGAACCATTGGATGCATTTGCGCGGTGGACGCGAGTCAATTCTGGGACGCCATGAACAATAGCAATTCCAAGAACCCCGAGTCTCTGCCGTCTCCTAGCGAAGTCTGGTACGCCGATAATGATGTCCGCTACGTCTCGACGCCGCCGTCGGCACGAACCTTTTGCGGCGTAGCCCATGAAAGCCGCTATGCCTGGGTTCTCCGCAATCAGGAGCTTGAGGGCAAGACGGTTCTCGATTTCGGCAGCGGGTCCGGCTACGGCACCCATCTCCTGGGTTCCCGCGCGGCTCTCGTTCACGGAATCGACTATCCCGCGCAAGCGGTCGCCTATGCTGCGACTCAATACGCGAAAGAGAATGTCGCCTTCTTTCGGGCGGACGCATCGTCGGCACAAGAAATACTCGACGTTCTCCAACCCGACACCTACGATCTCATCACCTCCTTCGACGTCATTGAACACATCTCGGCGTATCGAGGGTATCTCGCAAACGTCGTCCGGCTCCTCAAAACGGACGGTGCCCTGCTTATTGGCTGCCCCAACCGACTCCAGACGCTCAACTGGAACCGGACTTGGAATCCTTTTCACAAGCAGGAATTCGGACCACAGCAGTTCCGCGAAATACTCCAGGACTATTTCGAGGACGTGACTCTTGTGTCCCAGGACTTTTTCGATCCGGCCAAACGGGAAGCCGCGCGCGTGAGGAACTACGAAGCCTCCAAGCCTTCTCCGCCCTTGCTTCTCGACGACGCAGACATTGCCTTTGTTGAAGAACCAGACCCTGCGGCACTCGACCAAGCGTTCGGCCTCATGGCGATATGCAAGCGACCGAGACGGCGGCACACGGCCAAGGATCCGGTCAAGGTGCTTCTCATCGAACCCAAGTACGCCTCCAAGGAGGCGCTTCCCTGGATACCTATCGGCAAGGGCTATTTGGCCGCCCTGCTGCGCAGAGAGGGTTTCGAAGTCAAGATCATCGACAATGCTTTGCACGCTCTTAGCGATGCGGCCCTGTTGCAGCAGATCGAGAGCTACAGGCCGGCAATCGTTGGGACGGGCGGCATGACGTTGCAAATGAGCGACACCCTCCGGATCGTCCGGCTCATCCGCTCCTCGAGCGTTCGCGACGCACTGTTGATTGGTGGCGGAGTTCACTTTACCCTCCTGCCGGATGACGGCATCGATCTCTTCGATTTGCTCGTCATTGGGGAAGGGGAGAGCACCTTCCTTGACATCTGCAACCGATTTCGAGGTCGCGGCGGATCGCGGGAAGCGCAGGTCTATGCTGACATCCCTGGCCTTTGCTGCAAAGTCGGCGACACCATGGTTCGTTCTGAGTCCAGACCATTCATCGAGGACCTCGACGCGCTTCCCTTGCCTGCGTACGACCTTCTCGACGTCAAGCAATACAACGACTTCCTGATCACAGGAGAACGAGCCGTTAGCGTCATGACCGGTCGCGGATGCCCTTTCGACTGCCAATTCTGCGCAGCACCGACGCTATCCCGCCGAAAAGTCAGAACCTTCTCTCTCCAATACACGTTCCGGCTGATGGAATACTTACAGGAGGTCTACGGGTTCACCAATTTTCGGGTCATGGACGACACCTTTGCTTCCTGCAAGCAGCGGGTTGTCGCCTTCTGTGACGAGATTCGAAAACGCAAGATGAAGCTCAACCTCACCTGCCTCACGCACGTCAACACTGCCGACGAGGCCACATTCCGCGCCATGAGAGAGGCTGGCTTCACCATCGTCGCGCTCGGCATCGAGTCGGGGAACGATGAGATCTTGAAGAAGATCAACAAGCGCATCACCCGCCGACGGGCAATCCGCGCCATCAACCTCGCGAAGCAGGCGGGCCTTCTTGTCGAAGGGCTGTTCATGATCGGCAATGTCGGTGAGACGAAAGAAACCATTGAAGACACGATCAAGTTTGCGAGCACCTACAATCCCGTCTTTGTCAACGGCAAGCGGGCAGGCTTCAACTGGTTCCAATTTGCGACGCCCTTTCCAGGCTCCCGTTTCCATAAGAGCGCGAGCCGTTACGGCACCGTTGTTTCCACGAACTACGACGACTACACCCACCAGACCCCTGTTTTCATCCCAACGGGTCTTGATGTCGCGACGATGGTCCAGCTACGACAGAGGGCACTCCAAGAAGCCGGTTACGGATAGCCCACGGGCGAACACCAAGCCCGCCTCGTCGCCGAACAGCGCTACCGTGAGATCCACGCATCCGTTGCCGCTGATCGCATGAACGAAGTCTACCGAGCTCTCGTAGCTCTGGCCGACGAATTCCCGACGTTTGCTCACGCCCACAACGATCTCGGCGTTCTTGCCTACGCTTGCGGCAACAAGGACACAGCCCTGAAGCACTGCCGCCTCGCAGTCGAACTGGCCCCGGGCAACGTCAATTTCCTCAAGAACCTTGCCGACGTCCTTTATCTTTCATTCGGAAGGATTGTCGAAGCTGTTTCAATCTACCTCGACCTGGCTTCGCGTGCGCCCGACGACATCGAAGTCCTTCTCGCGCTCGGCAACGCTAGTGTCGCCCTGGGTGAGATCGCCGATGCAGAGAAATTCTTCGATCGGGTCCACCGCCTTGACCCTTCTAACAACCTGGCACAGCAAGGACTCGCCTTCGTTCGCGCGCAGCACAATCAGGCTTCTCTCGTACGCACCACCGACGTCTCGCCCGCACGTGAAGCAGATCCTGGCGGGACTCCCAGCACGGTGTAGCGAGCTGAGTTGATTGCAGCAGGTTGCCGCTGTTCATACGGTCGGACAATGGACCACCGTTTGCGTCGCAAGGGCTGCA
>PMZX01000223.1:0-613 GCA_003170035.1 Myxococcales bacterium
GACAGTGCCCAGGCGTCGCAACTCCTGTCATGCGCCTCGTCTACAACAGAAGCCCTGGCCAACGCACACAGTTTTCGCTCCCCCTCGTGCCTTGAGTGGATGGTACGCTATTCCTCGTGTCAGGTTCGCTGCCCATTCTCTTTCGTGACGAAGCGCTGGTCGCGGTGGACAAACCCGCTGGCCTGGCGGTTCACCGGGGATGGGCGGGCGAACGCGATGTGGCCATGATGCGCGTGCGAGACCAGGTGGGGAAGCACGTCTTTCCCGTGCATCGTCTGGATCGCGCCACCAGCGGCGTGCTGCTGTTCGCCCTCTCGTCCGAGATCGCGGCCCGCCTGTGCGAGTCGTTCACCGCGTGCGCGGTACGGAAATCCTACCTGGCCCTGGTCCGCGGCGTTCCACCTGAGTCCGGCATCATCGATCATCCCTTGCCACCGGGTGAAGATCGCCATACCCCGCGCGTCAGCGCCCAGACCGAGTACGTTCGCCGGGAGGTGTTCGGCCGCTACAGCCTCATCGAGGCTCGCCCGCGCACGGGACGGTTGCACCAGGTGCGCCGCCACCTGAAGCACATTGCCTGTCCACTGATCGGCGATGTGAACTACGGCAAGGG
>PMZX01000223.1:662-4114 GCA_003170035.1 Myxococcales bacterium
TGCGACCACTCCGGACGATTCGACAACTTCTTGTTGCAGCCGGGGCCGTGGTCGTTGCCAGTGGCGGCTGCGGCAAGTCGGGGAGCGCGGCCAATGATGGAGCGGCAGGTGGCACGCTCACAGGGGGCGCAGCCGGATCAGGCGCGGGTGGATCGACCGGAGGCAGCGCGGCCCTGAGCAGCATCATTCCGGATGAGCGGCTGATCGACTGGACGGTCGCTGGCGTTCCCGGCGGAATACCGCATTCCACATCGATCTGCGCAACCGTCGTGGACAGCACAAAGCTGCAGGCCGCGATCGATGGCTGTCCACCCGGTGGCGTCGTCTATGTCCCGGCTGGGGTCTACAAACTGGGATCTGGAATTGTGAACGCCAGCCACAGCGGGATTGTGGTTCGGGGAGACGGGCCTGGTAAGACTGTCTTCCAGGCCGGGGCCACCGCCACCGCGTTCAACTTCGGGAACGCCGACTGGCCGCCGCCGGCCGCCACCATCCCGGTGAGCGCCGGGGCGACCAAGAACAGTTCCACCGTCACAGTCGACAGCACGGGGGCCACGGCGAGCCACGCCGCGTTTCAGGTCGGCGGGTTCATTCGCATCGAGGCGGGAGTGAATCCCCCCTGGGTGCACAACATCGGCGTCAGTTCGTACGACCTGGGCTTCTCGATGACTTTTCGGGTGACCTCACTGACCCAGAACATGGTCACCTTCGAGCCGCCGCTCCAGTTCGATTTCAGCCCGTACTCACCCAAGGTCGCTCTTCTCTCCATCCTGCCTCTGACCGGGGTGGGACTCGAAGACTTCACCATCGACCTGCAGGGCACCGGGAGCTACGGAATCCAATACGCCCAGATGTGGGGCTCTTGGATTCAGAACGTGGAAATCGAGAATACCGCGGCCCATGTTCTTGCTCTGTACGCGGTACTGAAGAGCGAGATTCGCCACTGCTATTTCCACGACACGGTCAACGCCGGCCCCAACACCGAGGGCCTCGACTTCTATCGAAACTCGGACTGGAACCTGATCGAGGACAACATCGTCTACAAAGCCGGGGGCATCGACATCGGAGACTGGGAAGGCGGCGACGCGGGAAACGTGATTGCCTACAACTTCGCATACGGGACTGCCTCGGGCGATGCCACGGTTGCGGGCTACGACATCGACGTCAACCATGCTTCCAATAGTATCTTCAACCTGCTGGAAGGGAACATCGCCGGCGGCGTGATTGCGGATGGGTATTTCGGCTCGACCAGCCATGACACCCTGATTCGCAACTGGTTCACGGCGACGCACCCGACTGCGGCCAACAATCTGGCCAGCATCAAGCTCAAGCACTTTGCCGACTACTTCAATGCGATCGGGAACATCCTTGGAACGGCGGCATTGCCGACGACTGGGAACGTGGGGAGCAATGGCTTCGCTTACGGCGGGTTCTACGATGCGCCTCAGTCCGCCGGCTACGACGACGGCTGGAGCACCGGCGTGCAGGTCATCTTCGAGATGGGCTTCCCCAATATGGGCAATACTGGCTATTCGGGCACAATTGCGGCGTCGACGCCAATCGACTACAGCTCGCAGGGAGCCTCGCTGAGCGAGTCGCAGGCTCTCGACCTGAATGTTGCGGCGACGCTGCTCCGGCATGGTAACTACGACTACTTCCACCGTGCGATCGTGTGGGATCCGGCGATCGCGTCGCGTGCGATTCCCAACAGCTTGTTCCGTAGCAGCGCCCCTGGCTACTTCGGGAAGCTCGCGTGGCCTCCCTTCGATCCCGCCTCGCCGCCCGGCGAGTTCAACGATGCGAACCTGAGCCGGATCCCCGCCGGATATCGTTTCGTCAATGGGGTCGATCCCTGACCCTCGGGCGGGACGACGGGAGGTCGCGATGGATCGACGCGCGGTGGTCACGGGTGCCTTCAGTTACATTGGGGCGGCCGTGGCGCGCGAGCTTTGTCGTCGGGGCTGGCAAGTTCACACCCTCACCCGCCGCCATGCCCCGTCCGGAGAGAACCGCTGCGGGCCACGTATTCCAGGTAGCCGCCGTGGATTGCGGCAGAGACTTGATCGATCTGGCATAATTCGCCAGTGCGGTGAGCCATTGTTCCATTGTGCTGGAGGCATCTTCTACATGCGACCATTCTGGACGTTTCGACTCTTCGTCGTAGCAGTCAGCGGCATAGTCCTTGCCAGTAGCGGCTGTGGTGGGTCCGGGAACGCGCGTTCGAGAGATGGAGCGGCGAGCCCAGATGCGCCAGCGAGTACGGGCGGTATCTCAGGTGGCAGCGGCGGGTCAGGGGGCAGCCAAAGCTCCGCTGGCACGAGCGGAATGGGCGGATCCGGCGGCGCGACCAGGGCCGGCGGCAGTGGTGGGACGGCAACCGGTGGCGGGGCCGGATCCGGAGGAACCGTGACTGGGCCCGCAGGTGGAACCGCGTCTGGAGGCGCAGGCGGAATCGCGGTCGAAGGTGCCGGCGGAACCGTGTCCGGGGGTGCTGGCACAACCGCGTCCGGAGGTTCGGGCGGGACGACAATGGGCGGCGCAGGCGGAACGGCAACTGGTGGCACAGGTGGCACGGCAACCGGTGGCGCGAGTGGCACGGCAACGGGCGGGGCTGGTGGCATGAGGACCGGGGGCTCGGGTGGAGCGGGCGGAACAGTCACCGGCGGTCCAGGCGGAATTGGGTCCGGCGGTTCAGGTGGCACTGGAACGGGGGGCGCGGGCGGATCTGCTACAGGTGGCTCGACCAGCAGCGGCGGAAGAAGAGTGGACGGCGGATCAACCGACGGCGACGGTCACACGACCAGTGGCACCGTGGGCGAGTTGGTGCCGACCATCGAGGCGCTCTCGGTCAACGTGAACCGCGTCGATGGCTTCGTAGCGCCGGCACAGAGCGACGTGTGGGCCGTCGACGTCGCCACCCGTGCCGTGACGTTGAACGCCGGGGGGCCGGTCACGGCGACCGCGGCGCAGATCCAGGAGCTGGTCGGCGCGGTAGCGTCCAGTGCCTACCGGTTCAATGCCTCGTGCGTGGGTCTGGCCATTGATGGAGCGCCCTATCCGCCGCGGATCACGGCCAGCGGCGGCGGGACGACGCACCAGTTCGGCGTGAGCGACAAGACTTGCGCCAGCTCCGACCACAGCTACACGGGCGACGTGTTGAGCTGCGCGGAGTTTGGCGCCATCTACGACCTGCTCGATGCGATCGCGCCGAGCGGTGTCGGTCTATCCTGCCAGGGCTACTGGTAAGTGCCCTGCACATCTGACTGACAGGCTGTACTCTCACGCGCGCAAACCGGGCGCCTCATGCCCGCTGCGGGCCACGTATTCCAGATAGCCGCCGCCGTAGGGGATCACGCCCTCGGGCACCAGTTCCAGCACGCGGTTGGACAGGCCGGCCAGAAAGCGCCGGTCGTGCGACACGAAGAGCATGGTGCCCTCGAAGTCGCGCAGGG
>PMZX01000443.1 GCA_003170035.1 Myxococcales bacterium
CATTGTTGCAGACGGAAGCCGCGGGTAGTGGGTCAGTTTGAATCCGGCCGCTGAGCGATTCCACTTGGCCGCGCGTTCGACCTGTGGCAAGGCTAGGGTATGCAAAAGCGCTCACGCATGCCAAGGGATCCAAACCAGCTAGGCAAGCTCCTGGTAGACATGGCCACGGGGATGGTGCCGCCTGAACCTGAACCCGCCAGCACCAAGAACCCCGCAGCGGTAGCACTGGGGCGTTTGGGAGGGCTCAAGGGCGGGAAGGCAAGAGCGAAGGGGATGACAAAGAAGGCGCGCAGCGAGGCGGCAAAGAAGGCGGCATCAGCTCGCTGGAAGAATACGTAGCCGCGGAGTTTCGCGCTTGAAGACTTCCTGAAACGCGTCCACGGGAAGGTGGACAACCTTGGCGATCTCGGCATCGGAGTAGCCAAGTTGGCCGGTGTGGGTCCTGATAATATCCCGAATCAGGGTCGGCTCCTCGATGGGAATCTCGAAAGGTTCGCGCGTTTTATAGCCAAGACGGGACATTTGAATCCACAGGTTCTTGGCCTTGTATGGCGTGATCCGTCCAAGGTGCTCCGCAGTCGTGAGAATCGCCTGCATCGAAACGCGCCAGCTTTGCTTGAGCGACCCAAGCGCCTCCAACGTGAGCCCGCCGAGAAACCCTCGGATATCGCTCGCTGGCATCAGGAATTCACTTGCGAATGCATCAGCCTCGTCTTCCGCATGATCTCCAGGGAAGTCCTGTCGGCAGTGCATCACCAGGTGCCCAAGTTCGTGGGCTGCTGTGAATCGTATCCGCTCACCCGGTGCCTTTGAATTCAAGAAGACCATTGGCGGCATGGGCTCACGTTCGCTGTAAACGCTTACCGCGTCCATGAGTCGGGACGTGAAGTCGAAGGGCACCACGATGATCCCCACGCTTTCAAGAATTGCGGTGAGGTTCTCGATGGGGCCGCTCGGAATGCCCCAGTGCATGCGAATTTCGCGGGCGATTTCTGCCGGCCGCCGCTTCAGGCGCTCCGGGTCTAAGAATGGAATGCGCATCTCTGGGATGTCAACGGAGCGGAGCAACTTCTGGACCTGGAGGCGCACGATCTCGATCATTGCGTGAATCGCTTTCTGATCAGAAATCGGGAGAGAGCTTCGCTTCCTGTGCAGGAAGAGGCTCGGCCCTCGTGGCGAAAACGATTCAAAGAAGAGAGAAGATTCGTATCCGAGAGCCTTGGCTATCTTTTCAAGAAGATCATCCGATGGGGACGCGCTCTGCCCATTTTCCAGCTTCGAGATTGTGCCCTGAGCTGCACCGACTGCGACAGACAACGCAGATTGCGTCATCCGTCGCGAGTCGCGCGCGAGTTCGAGTATCGCGGGGTTGAATCTCCGTTCGCTCATCAGCCCTTCTCTTTACCCTTGTCGAAGACAAGATCTAGCTGTTCTTTTGCTCGAACCTGTGCCGGACGGAGCGGCTCAGCGGGCGGGAGGATCGCTATCCGTCCGGACGGATCTTCGAGTTCGTACCACCAATTGGGTCTGTAAAGCCCCTGACAGACGACGGCGACTGATGCGAGGTCGAAGCCGGTCGCGTCGAGTTGATACCCCACCGACAGGCGCGTCCCTCCCGGAATGTTGGGCAGCGATTCTTGGCCATCAAAACGGATGGCGGCTGGCGTTGGGTAGTTTCGCGTCTTGAAATCAGGATCGAATTTCTTGAACTGCACGAGCACCTGATCGTCGAACGACACAAGGAATCGACCAGCATTCGGTTCGTCATCGTCATTCTTGCGCTCGAAGATCTGAACGCCAGGCACATTCCCAAACCTTTTGCGTGCCTCGTCCACCATGAACTGCTGCATGAGGTGCGAGCGAAAACCGGCATCGGGTCTGGAGACCAGCTTCATCCCGTGTTTCGCCCACCTGGCGAATGCGTTGGTGACGCATGTGTACAACGCATCATGATGCGGCCCAAGTAGCTGTTTCGCCTGATTTTCGGTAAATATTCCTGTCATTTAACGCGCTCCGAACGCTGTGATTCCATGATGATAGGACGATTCACGTTTACTTTTCAAGATAAATATTCCAAAAAATATTCCATGAACCACTTGACAGTGCGCGACCGCTCACGCATAATGGTCAGTATGAATCGGTTGCCACGAAACAAGCAAATCCAAGTCGTCTCCGCTCTCGTCGAGGGGAACAGCATCCGGGCGACGGTGCGCATGACGGGCGTGGCGAAGAACACGGTCATCAAGCTGCTGGTGGACATCGGCGCCGCCTGCGAGGCGTACCAGGTTGAGAAGCTCGTAGACCTGCCCTGCAAGCGAATTCAATGCGACGAGATTTGGTCCTTTGTGGGCGCGAAGCAGAAGCAGGTGAACCAGGGCGCTCACGGCGTGGGCGATGTGTGGACCTGGACGGCGATTTGCGCGGATACCAAACTGGTTCCGTCGTGGCTCGTGGGAGACCGTGGGCTCGACACGGCCAAGCGCTTTGTGTCCGACCTAGCCGGGCGCCTCGCGAGCCGCGTGCAGGTCACGAGCGATGGCCACAAGTGCTACGTGGACGCGGTTGAGGGAGCCTTTGGGTCAGAGGTGGACTTCGCGCAACTCGTGAAGCAGTACGGAAACGAACAACGTGAGTGCAGCGAAGTCCGCTACAGCCCGGCTGTCTGCACCGGCGCCAAGAAGATCCCAATCTCCGGCAGCCCCGACCCCGCGCACATCTCGACCAGCTATGTCGAGCGCCAGAATCTCACCATGCGGATGAGCATGCGCCGATTCACCCGCCTGACCAACGCCTTCTCCAAGAAGGTCGAGAACCACTGCGCTGCCGTCGCGCTGCACTTCATGCACTACAACTTTTGCCGGATTCACCAGACCCTGCGCGTGACCCCTGCCATGGCGGCGGGCGTGACGGATCACGTGTGGGAGATCGGGGAGATCGTCGATCTTCTGAAAACCTAAATCCCAAATGGACCCTTGCACGGCTGAATATTGCCACATTTTGGACATGTGATAATCGAACCGTAACCTGACCATGTGGATGATGAAGTCTCAACGCGAAATCCAAAGTTGCACTGAGAGCAATATATCGGCCACTTATTTAATGGCACCAATAATAGAGGCGCCGCTTTGACTGTAGTTTCTGGGGTGGTTTTAACCTTCTCTTTGCTCTCCTGAATTCTCGTTCCCCATCGGGCGATAAGCCAGAATGTCATAGCAACCGTTAGTCCAATGGCTATAGCTAGCATGATCCACGTCCCAGACGTTCCCTTGCCCCAGAGCACCCATACGGCGCTACACGTTCCAGACAATGCGGCAGCTGCGACCATCTCGGCCTGCTTGGTCGTCCACATCGGGAAAGCCTACCGCCAAAACACGCAGCGTGTAAAGTCGCCGCGCCGAACCGACCGCGATGGTGCCTGGTGCTTTCCATCTCAAACTGACCCACTACCAAGCCGCGCACCCAGTTGACGAA
>PMZX01000385.1:0-855 GCA_003170035.1 Myxococcales bacterium
CTGCGCGCGCGCGCCGGCCTGATGCGCGGCCGCGAGTTCATCATGAAGGATGCCTACTCGTTTCACACCAGCGAGGAAGATGCCCTGCGCGAGTACAAGAACATGTACGACGCCTACACGCGCATTTTCACCCGCTGCGGTCTGGCCTTCCGCGCGGTCGAGGCNNGCCTGCGACAAGTGCGACTACGCCGCCAATATCGAAGAGGCGAAGGCGCGTCCGGTTGCGTCCGCGCCGGCGGTCTCCGCACAGGCTCCTGCCGTCGAGAAGGTCTCGACCCCAGGCAAGCGCACCATCGAGGAGGTCACTGGCTTCCTCGGCTGCCGACCGCAGGATGTGGTGAAGACGCTCGTCTACCTGGCCGACGGAAAGCCGGTGGCCGTGCTGGTGCGGGGGGATCGGGCCGCGAACGACGTCAAGGTCAAGCGCGTCCTGGGCTGCACCGATCTGGTGCTGGCAGCGGACAAGGCGGTGGAGGAGGTCACCGGCGCTCCGGTCGGCTTTGCTGGCCCAGTGGGGCTGCGCATCCCGATCTACTGCGATTACGAGGTGTGCGCGCTGCCGTTCTTCGTGTGTGGTGCGAACGCCGCGGACCTGCACCTGCGCAACGTCGTGTCCAAGCGCGATTTCTCGCCCAGCGAGTGTGGCGACTTCCGCCAGGCGGCGCTGGGCGACGCTTGCCCGCGCTGCGAGCACGGCCACTTCACCGGCTACCGCGGCATCGAGGTGGGGCAGGTGTTCTTCCTCGGCACCAAGTATTCGGCGCCCATGAAGTGCAACTTCCTCGACACCGACGGCAAAGAGAAGCCGATGGTCATGGGTTGCTACGGCATCGGCGTGACCCGCATCGCGGCCGC
>PMZX01000385.1:942-1678 GCA_003170035.1 Myxococcales bacterium
GCGGATCTCATCGGGATGCCGTACCGGATCACCGTGGGCAAGAAGGGCGTGGCCGAGGGCGTGGTCGAGCTCAAGGCGCGGCGGTCGCCCGAAGTCGTGAAGGTGAAGATCGAGGACGTCGTGCGGGTGGTGGCGGAGAAGGTGGAGCGCGAGCGGGCAGGGGGGCGGACGTGAGCGTCGGCGCGATCCCTGCGCGCGAGCGCGTGATCGTCGCGCTCGACGTGCCTGATCTGAAGTCGGCCGGGGATTTCCTCGACCGGCTCGAGGGCCAGCCCGCTTTCTACAAGGTGGGCCTGGAGCTTTTCGTCGCCGAGGGCGTGCGCGCGGTCGAGGCGGTGCGCAGCCGGGGCGGTAAGGTCTTTCTCGATCTCAAGTTGCACGACATTCCTGAAACCGTGGCGCGTGCCGTGTCTTCGGCCATGGCCCTAGGCGCCGAGTTGCTGACCCTGCACACCGCGGGCGGCCTGGCCATGATGAAGCGCGCGGCGCAGGCGGCGCAGGGGCGGGCCAAGCTGCTGGGCGTGACCGTGCTCACCAGCCTGGCGGAGGACGATCTGCGCGCTGACGGTATTGCCGGCAGCATGCGTGAGGCCGTGGTGCGGCGGGCGCAACTGGCGAGCCAGGCCGGAATTGCCGGCGTGGTGTGCTCGCCGCAGGAAGTGGCTGATGTGCGCCAGGCGTGTCCGTCGCTGCTGCTGGTGGTGCCCGGGGTGCGGCCGGCTGGCGCTGATGTCGG
>PMZX01000385.1:1753-8808 GCA_003170035.1 Myxococcales bacterium
GGACATCGTTCGCGCGAGATCGAAGTGGCGGTTGCTGCGGCCAAGGATCGCGGGATTGCGGTCGAGATACGACCTCGCGCCCTGGTGGCTGGGCTGGCCGGAGCGCCGGCCCATCAAGGAATCGTGGCCATTGTGGGCGAATACCGCTATGCCCTCATCGCGGACATGCTGGCCGCGGCGCAGGCAGCCTCGGAGGCGCCGCTGCTCTTGCTGCTCGATTGCATCACCGACCCGCAGAACTTCGGCGCCCTGGTTCGCAGCGCGGAGGTGCTGGGCGCGCATGGGGTGATCATTCCTGACAAGCACGCAGCGCCGGTGACCGGTGCGGTGGTCAAGGCCTCGGCCGGCGCCAGCGAGCGCATGCGCATCGCGCGGGTTCGCAACCTGCTCGGCACCATCGATTGGCTTGGATCGCAAGGCGTGCGGGTATGGGGCGCGGCTGCCGAGCGGGGCGTGCCCTTGGCTCAGGCTGAGCTGGTCGGCCCCACGGGTTTGGTGGTGGGTGCAGAGGACCGCGGCCTGCGCGAGGCAGTGGCGCGTCGCTGTGCCGGCGTCGTGCAGATTCCTCAGCGCGGGCAGATCTCCTCGCTCAATGCCTCGGCCGCCGGGGCAATTCTGCTCTACGAGGCCATGCGCCAGCGTGGCAACCTGCCGTCGTAGGCTTGCAGTCGGCCAATCGGGAAATGGGGGCCGAAATCGATGCTCGTTTCAATCATCGTTCCATTCCACGATGAAGAGCGCACGCTTCCCGTCCTGCTCGAACGGGCGAACGTTGCAGCGATGCCTCCGGGGATGGAGAGCGAACTCGTCCTCGTGGACGATGGCTCGGGCGATGGTTCCAACGCCGCGGCGGCAAGCTTCGTGGCCCGTCATTGTGAACGCGCAAAGCTGATCACCCTTGCAGGCAATCGCGGCAAGGGCGCTGCCATGCGCGCCGGCCTGGCGGAGGCACGCGGCGAGATTGTTCTTGTTCAGGACGCCGACCTGGAATGGGATCCGGCAGACTACATGCGTTTGCTCGCGCCCTATGCCGATCCGGACGTCTTCGCTGTCTTTGGCTCGCGCCTGCTCGGCTCCGACGCGATCTGTATCTACCGCCACTACTACGTTGGCGGCCGGATGCTCAGCGCCTTCACCAACTTGCTGTTTGGTAGCAGGATCACCGACGAGCCCACCGGATTCAAATCCTTCCGCCGTGCCGCTCTCGACGGGGTCACGCTTACCGCCGACGGTTTCGATTTCGATCCGGAGCTGACCGGCCGCTTGTTGCAGGCCGGATACACCATCCATGAAGTCCCGGTCCACTATGTCCCGCGCACCTTCCGCGAGGGCAAGAAGGTGCGGGCGCGGGATGGACTGCGCGCCCTCTGGGTCCTGTTGCGCATCCGGCTCGAAGGCCGGCGGAGACGCGCGTGAAGGCCGCCGCAGCGCCGGCATCCAAGCGCGACGCCTGGTCTTTCGCCCTCGTGGCAGGGCTGCTCCTCCTCACCTTTCTGCTCGGCTGCTTCCGGATGGGGGACTTCGATGTCTGGTGGCACCTCGGTGCCGGACGGCTCATCCTCGAACGCGGCGCGGTCCCGCGCGTCGACGTCTTCACCTACACCAACGCGGGCCGTCCCTGGATTGACGTCTACTGGTTCTTCCAGATCATCGTTGCGCTTCTCTATCGCGGCGGCGGCGTTCCAGCCTTGGTTCTGCTCAAGGCATTGGTGGGAACCGCGACTGTCGCTCTGGCGCTCGCCGCCCGCCGACCCGGGAGTCGGGTTTGGCCAGCGTGCGCTGTCTGGCTTCCTGCCGTGGTCGTTTTCTCGGGGCGGCTGTGCGAGCGGCCCGAGCTGTTTTCGCTGCTCTTCCTCGCCGCCTTTCTCGCGGTGCTGGCGCGTGCGCCCGAGCGGCCGAGGCTTCTCTGGCTGCTTCCGGTCATCGAGCTGGTCTGGGTGAACAGTCACGGCTTCTTCGTTCTTGGCCTCTTCGTTCTCGCAGCCTTTGCCGCAGAGAGGATCTTCGACCGCGTCCGGCGCGTTCCCGCTGCGGCCCCGCACCCACCCCTGCGGACATTCCTTCTGGCCAGCGGCGCAACCATCGGCGTCTGCATGCTCAACCCTTATGGCTGGGGCGCCTTTCAGCTTCCCCTCGAGCAGTTTCACAAGCTCGGCAGCACGGGGGTCTACCGGGCCAACATTGGCGAGCTCAAGAGCATCGGTGACTTCATCGCACGAGCCGGGGTGAACAACCCCTACCTGCTGGGCTTCTTGCTGCTCCTCGCCCTGGGTGCGGCCAGCTTTGCTTTGCTCTTTCGCCGCGTCGGGTTGCGTCTCTTTCGCAGCTTGCTGTTCGTGGCCTTTGCCTACCTTGGTTGGCAGGCCACGCGAAACAGTGCCCTCTTCGCGCTGGTCGCGGCGGTGGTCACCGTTTGGAACGTCGAAGAAGCACACCTCCTTGTTCCCGCACAGCCGGCGCCGCTGCGTGGCCGGCGTTCGCGACGGTCTGTCCGGAAGACTTCTCGGCCCGCCCGGAACATGGAGCTTCTCGTGCTGGTCGGGATTGGCCTGTTGGCTATCGCCACGCTTTCAGGCGGGCTCTACTCCTGGGCCGGCGAGGGACGCACCATCGGCCTCGGCGAGCGCCCGCACTGGTATGCCCACGAGGCGTGCGAATTCCTGAGCGGCAAGGACACGCCGGAGCGGATCGCAGCCTTCAATCTCGGGCAGGCGGCGGTCTGCATGGCTCACACCGGCGAGCGCCGCAAGCAGTTCATGGACCCACGCCTCGAGGTCAACTCGCCCGAGACGTTCGAACGCTACCTGGCAGGGATCCGGGCTCTCTGGCACGGCGACGTCGGCTGGGCAGCGCCACTCGGAATCGACCCTGCCCGGCCCGACGAGATGCCCGCCTTACTTATCGAGCGCGGCGCCCTGGTGCGCGCCATTTCCGTGCTGGCCCGTGACCCCCTCTGGCGTTGTGTTCATGCGGATCCCGTGGCGGTCGTGTTCGTGGCCACTGCCTTTGCCGAAGCCCATCACCTGCCAGCGGCAAGTCCGTAGAGTCGATCGAGTTTGCCGCGCTCAGGGGCTGGTCACGTCATACGAGAAGAGCGGCGAGGGGAAGACAAAGGCACAGCCGTTGGCGTTGAGGTGCGTCGCCCGCTCGCCCATCTCGACATGGCCCGGGGCCGTGGACCAGGAGTCAACAGTCGTGCTGTAGACGTGGTCCTTTGCGCTCATGTCGACGGCAATCTGCAGCGGCAGGGGCCTCGGCGTGCCGGCTGTGTGGTTGGGCGGAAAACTGAAGGTCAGTCCATTGGTTAGCAGGAACGGCGGATCCACGAGCGTGAACTGCTGGACGATGCTCTGGTTCGCGACCGATGTGCCTGCCGCGGGCGCCACGTCCTTGAGCACGAACGTGACCGGGTTCTGTTCGGTTCCACAGGCGTAGGAGGCACCGTGGCCGCGGCCATCATCGGCGGTCGTGGGCCGTGAATCGGCGCCGCAGCCGAATAGGCCAACGGATACCGACAAGCTGAAAAAGGCCAGTAGCTTCGACATTTTCTTCCTCCGTGTATGCACCGTCGTCAGCGCGCTTCCATCTCGCTCGCGGCGAGCAGGATGGCGCACAGCCCGTGCGGCGAGTTCGACAGGGTCTTGTGGCCAACGTACCCGGCGTAGCTGGCTTCAACGCCCATGCCCTCGACCGCGTCCGTGATGGTAATCAGCCCGGCGGTAGCATCCGTGGTTACCTTGGTCTGCAGCCCCTTCCACCCGCTTTCGGCAACCGATAGGTAGCTCGAATCCAGGTAGCCGCGGTTGACCGCGACCTTCAGGGTGTAGACGAAGATCCCAGTGGCCGAGCTTTCGAGCCAGTCGTCGCTCTGGCTTCCCTGATCCAGGACCTGGTACCAGAGCCCGGTACTCGGATCTTGGGTGGCCTTCAGCCCGGCTGCCAAACTGGTCAGGATGGCGAGCATGTCGCTGCGACCCGCTTGATCAGCGGGTAGGTCCGCCAGCGTGTCCGCCAAGGCCATCGCGTACCAGCCGACGGCGCGTCCCCAGATCGACGGCGATCGCCCGGTCGTGGGATCGGCCCAGGCGACCTTCTGGCCAGCAGGGCTGTCGTCCCAGGCGTGGACGTAGAGGCCAGTCGGCGCATCGAGAGTGTGTTGGGCAATCAGAAGGCTCTGCTCGACTACCGTATCGCCACAGAAGCTGCCGCAGGTGCCGAACACGGCCCCGTAGCGGGCCAGGAAAGTCTCTCCCATGTAGATGCTGTCGAGCCACATCTGATTGGGATAGATGTCTTTGTGCCAGAAGCCCTTGTCGGGGTTGCGCGGGATGGTGTCGTAGCGGGCTCGAATGTTGTCTGCGGCGGTCTGGTACTTGGCCAATCCGGTCTGCTGGTACAAGAAGGGCAGCAACACCGACGGTTGAATGATGTCGAAGCTGTGAGTGGCGGCGATGTTGACGACGCCACTGTCGTTCACGTTTTCGTCGACGTACTTCTTGATGTACGCCAGGTAGCGGGCATCCCCAGTTCGACGAAAGACCTGCTCGATTCCCCGCAACACGATGCCGTGGTTGTACTCAAAGCCCTTGGATGTCCAGATCCCCGCAGGATCAGGCCAGTGGCTGAGCACCATGTTGGCGAAACGCACGGCCAGCGAATCGGCTGCCAGGCTGGCACCTCCGTCGTCCCCGGTCTGGTCGGCAATGCCCGCATCAGCGGCGGCCCCTGTGCCGCCGGACCCGGACTGGCCCGCGACCGCCGCATCGGCCGCGGTCCCGCCGGTGCCGGGGACGCCGCCGGTTTCGGTCGCGCCGCCACTGCCGCCGCTCGCCAGACTTGTCGTGCCACTGTCACCAGCAGAGCCGCCGGCCGCGGCTGAGTCCAGACTGGGGTTGTTCGACTGCGTGCAAGCGGCTGCGCTGATTGTGAGCAGCCAGCAGAAAAAATCTCGGGTTGTCGATCTATGCACGGGGCCTCCCCAGCCTGGCTCAGCGGACTTCCATTTCGGCCGCCGCCAGCAAGATGGCGCACAACCCATGGGCGGAGTTCGAGAGCCTGCTCTGGCTGACGTAGCCAGAGTAGCTGGTCTGCACGCTCATGCCTTGGACAGCACCGGTGATGGTCGGCAACCCAGAGGCATCGGTGGTGACCTTGGTTTGAAGCCCCTGCCAGCCCTTGTTGGCCACCGAAAGATAGCTGGAATCGACGTATCCGCGGTTGACCGCGACCTTCAGCGCGTAGACGAACATTCCGCTGGCCGAGGTTTCGGTCCAGTTGTCAGTCTTGCTCCCCTGATCCATGACCTGGTACCAAAGCCCGGTCGTCGCGTCCTGCGTGGTCTTGAGCCCGGCCGCCAAGCCGGTGAGAGCAGAGAGCATGTCACTGCGCCCCGTCTGATCGGCAGGCAGATCACCCAGCATGTCGACCAGGGCCATCGCATACCATCCCATGGCCCGGCCCCAGATGACGGCTGACCGGCCGTTGGCATCCGCCCACGCGGGCTTTGTGCTGGCGGGATTGCTGTCCCACCACGCGTGGTAGTAGAGGCCCGTCGCTGTGTCCAGAGTGTGTTGGGCGATGAGAGTCGTTTGTTTGACAACGGTGGCGCCGCAGAAAGTGCCGCAGGTGCCAAACACAGCCCCGTAGCGCGCAAGGAAAGGTTCGCCCATGTAGATGCTGTCGAGCCACATCTGGTTGGGATACGACTGCTTGTGCCAGTAGCCTCCGTCGGCATTGGTAGGAATCTTGTCGTAGAAAGCCCGAACCGCGTCCGCCGCGGTCTGGTACTTCGCCAACCCAGTTTGTTGGTACAGGAAGGGCAGCAATACCGACGGTTGCATGTTGTCGAAGGCGGAGAAGGTTGTCCCGAGGTTGATGACGCCACTGGCGGTCATGTTCTCGTCGATGTACTTCTGGATGTACGCCAGATAGCGAGAATCCCCGGTGTGGCGAAAGACCTGCTCCATTCCTCGCAACACGATGCCGTGGTTGTATTCGAAGCCGGCTTGCGTGGTGATGTTCGCTGGATCAGGCCACTTGCTGAGTATCATGTTGGCAAAGCGAACCGCCAATGAGTCGGACGCGAGGCTGCCGGCATCGCCCCCGCCCTGGCCTGCCGCTCCCGCGTCGGGTGCGCTTGCGCTGCCCCCCGAGCCGCCTATCGCGCCGCCTGTCGCGCCGCCGGAGCCGCCTCGACCGCCCGAGCCCCCGGCGCTGGTGCCAGCTGTCGTGGTCACGCCTCCGCTGCCGCCACCGCCACCCCGGCCCGCGCCCCCAGTGACAGATGCGGTTCCGGAGCCGCCGGCCCCAGTCTGGGCCGGCGTGCCGCCGGTTGCAGAGGCGCCGCCGCTTCCTGTGACACCGCCGCTTGTCGCGACACCGCCGCTTGCCGTGACACCGCCGCTTGCCGTGACACCGCCGCTTGCTGTGACGCCACCAGCGGCCCCGCCCGAGGCTCCTGCGGCAGCAGCATCGCTCACGCCGCCCGCACCGCCTGGGCCGCTTCCACCACTGACGGCAGCATCGGGTACAGCAGAGCTCGCAGTGCTGCTCACGCCGCCGGAACTCCGCGTGCCTCCAGTCGGGGTCTGGCCGCCTGTGCTTGACGATCCGCCGCTTTGCGCGCTGCTGGAACTGGTCTGTCCTCCGCCGGCTACCGCGGCATCTCGCGCGGGGCTGCCTGTTTGTTGGCAAGCCGCAGTGAAGAGCCCGAGCACGAAGCAGAGCCGAACCACTCCAAGAGGATTCGCCTCATTGGGAATACCAGCCAATCGCAACGTCGAACTAGACATGGGGGTTTCTCTGAACGTAGTGCAGCCCAAAAGCCACGGGCGGACGCAAGGCATTAGGTTCAGCCTTGAAAAGAGGACTTGAGTGTACCAGGAACCCGCCACGGGGACGCGAAGTCGATCGCGTGGGGAGCCGGCGAGTCTTGCGGGCGGAGCGAACCCTTTGAGGGTTCCCATTGCAGCGAAACAACGGATTTGGAAGCCGCGTCCGGTCTGCTACATTTCCCCGCCCGGAGGTTATCTTCATATGTCACGCATTCCCGTCGC
>PMZX01000385.1:8893-13631 GCA_003170035.1 Myxococcales bacterium
TGGTGTTCTCCGCTGTCGAGGCGGACGTGGCGCGCGAACTGGAGCCCAGGTGTGCGGCCACTGTGCCCGTGATTTCGACCGCCAGCGCGTTTCGCTACGAGCCGGACGTGCCGATCTTTCTGCCCGGCGTGAACTGGGACCACGCTGGCCTCATCGAGGTGCAACGCAAGAAGCGCGGATGGAAGGGGTTCATCACCCCGGGCCCGAACTGCACCACCGTCGGCCTGGCCATGACTCTGCGTCCGCTCGACATCGCGTTCGGCATTGAGCGCGTGATCATGACTTCGATGCAGGCGCTCTCGGGCGCGGGCCGCTCGCCCGGCGTCACCGCCATGGACATTCTCGACAACATCATCCCCTACATCCCCAAGGAAGAAGAGAAGGTCGAGCGCGAGACAGCCAAGATTCTGGGCAAGTTGGTCGGCGAGGCAATCGTGCCGGCGCCGCTTTCCGTGTCCTGCACCTGCACACGCGTCAACGTGCTCGAAGGCCACACCGAGTCGGTCTTCGTTCAGTTGAAGAGTCCCACCCGTCTCGACGACGTGAAAGCCGTGTGGAGCGAGTTCGGCGCTGACCTGGCCGGCATGGGTNNGAGGAGGGCGGCATGTCCACCGTGGTAGGACGCCTGCGCGAGGATCCCGCCTTGCCCAACGGCATCAAGTACCTCCTGGTGTCGCACAACACCCGCATGGGCGCGGCCAAGGGCGCCATTCTGGTGGGTGAGTACCTGATCAAGAAAGGGTATATCGCATAGACCGACACAACGACAGCGCGGCGCTGGCAACGGTGCACGATCGCGCGTAAGGTTCGACCATGAAGAGTCGATCGAAGACAGCGTGTTTCTTCGTGCTGTTCTGCTTCGCCGGGTGCAAGAAGGGAGACGCGCCCAAGCCGGCAGCCGTGCCCTCTCCGCCCGCAGCGCCCGTGGCACGACCCCCCAATCCTGAACCGCACCGCCGCCCTCCGGTGGCTGCGCTGAGCCCGGAGGATGCGAAAACCCTTCTGACCGATGACAAGCTTTCGCGCTTTGCCACCTACCAGAAGGAGATGCTGTCCGTCACCGGCGACACCGTGGGCGTCGGCCTGCAGGCCTACGCCAAGGGCGGCACCGATCAGAAGAAGTTCCAGGGCGCCATGGCTGCCGACGACCGCAGTGCCAAGATCGCTGCCGCGAACCAGGCCGCCCTGGAGAAGAGCGGGCTCACCCAGGAGGAGATGACAAAGCTCACCCATGTGGCCACCCGCTATTATGCACACGCCTACGCCTTTCGGGAGGCTGCCAACAAGGTCGATGAACTGCACAAGAAGATCGAGGACGCCAAGGCCAGCGGCAAGCAGCCGAGCGTGGTCGACGTGGCCATGGAGAAGGCCTACACCGCACAGGCGGCTCAGCTCGAAACGGTTCACAAGGAGTTTGCCGCGCAGTACGGGGCGCAGACTCTTGCTCTCATGCAGAAGCACGAACCGGAGTTCTTCGCCATCAACGAAAAGATGATGGGCGCGGCCATCGGGGCCATGAAGAAGAAGTAGCACCCCGTCTCGGGTGCGCGTTGGGGCGCACGCGGGCAACCGCAGGTCGCCCCTGCCGGTTGACGCCCACGCGTCTCCCTACAGCGCCGCGTGTTTCTCTTGAATCGTCGCCGCGAGCTTGTCGATGGATTGCAGGTCCTGCTCGGTGGGAAGCCCTTTGACTTCCACCGGATCCAGGAACTCGACTTTCAGATTTCCCAGCAGGCCTTTGATCGTCTCCACCGTCTTGCCGCCCCAACCGAGCGATCCGATCACCGTCGCAAAGCGCGCCTTGGGGCGCAGCATATTGGCCACGTAGGCCGCCGACGCGGCGGCTGGGTGCGGCCCGGCCAGCACGGTGGAGGTGCCGATCACCAGCGTGGCCGCATCGACCAGGGCCATGGCCATTTGCCCGAGGTCCATGAAGGGCAGGTTGATGCGCGTGACGCCTACGCCTCGATCGATCAACCGATCCACCAGTCGGTCGGCCATGATCTTCGTACTACCGTGCATGGACACATAGGCGACTACGGCGTGATTCTTGGGCTTGTCCGCGATCCAGTCCTTGTGCGCGTCCAGGATGAACTGCGGCCGGCGGTACACCGGGCCGTGGCTGGGCGCGATCATGTCGACGCCCAGCGATTCGATCTTCTGGACGTAGCCGCCTAGGCGCGACCGAAACGGCATCATGATCTCGGCGTAGTAGCGCTTGGCAGCTGGGTAGGCCTGGGGCTCGTCGTCGGCGAAGAGATCGCTGGTGGCACGGTGGGCGCCCAGAAAATCGCACGTGAAGAGGATCTTTTCTTCACGCAGGTGGGTGAACATGGTTTCCGGCCAGTGCACCCAGGGTGCGAAGATGAACTGCAGGGTGCGGCCGCCCAGGTCCAGGGTGTCGCCGTCCTTGATCAGGGTGACGGCCTCGGCCGGCAGGTGCACATGCGTCTTGAGCAGCTCGGCGCACTTCTGGTTGGTCACCACCTTGGCCTCGGGAAAGCGGGCCAACACCGCCGGCAAGCTTCCTGAATGGTCTTGCTCGGCATGTTGCGCGATCACGTAGTCCAGCTTGCTCACGCCCGCGGCGGCCAGGTTGGCCAGCAACTCGTCGCAGAAGGCGCGATCCACGGTGTCGATCAGAGCCACCGTGTCCTGACCCTTGACCAGGTAGGCGTTGTAACTGGTGCCGTCGGGCAAGGGGATGAGGTCGTCGAATAGCGGCTTGTCCCAGTCGAGGACGCCGACTGCAAGAACACCGGGCTTTAAGCTTCGCGCGGACATGGTTGTTGCTCCAGCGCTAGGCGGGAGAAAAGTCGTCCTTGCCCAGGCCGCAGGTCGGACAGACCCAGTCCGCGGGCAGATCCTCGAACGCCGTGCCCGGCTTGATACCGCTGTCCGGATCGCCCACGGCCGGATCGTACTCGTAGCCGCAGGCGTCGCATACGTACTTCCGCATCCTATTGTCAGTCATCGCCGTCAAGGACTAGCGTTCTTTGCGTCGGGTTTCAACGCCCGTCAACGTCGCCGCGCCGGCACGTTGACAGAGGGGCAGGGCAGGGCAAGGATTGCCTCCCGTGAGGACCTTGCGATGAACTGGGTGGCTCTGCTGATGACCCTGGTGGCCAGCGGCTGTGCTGGCTGTCTGAAGAAGCCGGACACGCGGCCCCCTGTGCCCGCGTCGGAGAAGTCCCCGGCTGTCGCCGCACCGGCGCCTGCGCGGCCTGCGGACGCGAGCCGCCGCATCCGGCGGGCGCAGATGGCCGGTTCCTGGTACTCGGAGAACAAGGACCAGTTGGCGGCCGAGGTCGACGGGCTCTTTGCCGATGCCAAGCCGCCCAAGATCGACGGAAAGGTCATCGCGCTCATCTCGCCGCATGCGGGCTATCGCTTTTCTGGCAAGGCTGCGGCGTCGAATTACCAGCTCCTGCGCGGCAAGGACGTCCGCCGTGTCGTGCTGCTGGCCATCTCCCACCACTATCCTTTGCGCGGTGCCTCGATTCCCGATGTGACCGACTTCGAGACGCCTCTCGGCTTGGTGCCGGTGGACAGCAAGGCGGTGGCGCAGTTGCGGCGCAGCCCGGTGGTGAGCAGCGTGATGCGCGCCGAAGAGGGCGAGCATTCCTTGGAGATCCAGCTTCCCTTGCTCCAGCGCGTTCTACCCAAGTTCAGCCTGGTACCCATCTTGGTCGGCCGCATGACCGATCAAGACTATGCCGACCTGGCCGCGGTCCTGGCTGAGATCGTCGACAGCCACACGGTGGTGGTAGCCTCCAGCGACTTCACCCACCGGGGCGTGAACTACGGCTACGAAGTCCCCGACGGCCCCGGCGACGTGCAGGCCCGCCTGGCGCGGCTCGATCAAGGATCCATAGATCAGATCATGAAGCTGAGTCGGCCCGGCCTGCTTGCTTATGCGGAAAAGACCGGCACCACGATCTGCGGCCTGCATCCCATCGCCCTGCTGCTGGAGCTGCTGGGCCGCTTCCCGGGCAGCAAGCCTCATGTGGTCAGCCACTACACGTCAGGCGACGTTACTTCCGACTGGTCAAGCAGCGTGACATATATAGGTATGGCATTCACGGGCAAGTGGCGCGAGGAGTCGAAGCTCGACGAGGCGCGCGCGGGTGGCGAGGGCGCATTTCCGCTCACCGACGACGAGAAGCGCACCTTGTTGCGACTGGCGCGTGTGTCGCTCGAAGCGTCGGTGCGCAAGGGGCGCTTCGATCCCGACGCCGTCAAATCCATTGCCATGACACCCTCGCTGGAGCGCAAGGCGGGCGCGTTCGTCACCCTGAAGTGCAAGGGCGGATCTGACGGAACCTGTAGCGGCCAGGGCGACGAGTTGCGCGGTTGCATCGGCACGCTCGAGCCCAGTTCGTCGGTGTACGATGTGGTGGCCCGTCGTGCGGCCAGTGCCGCTCTGGAAGACACGCGTTTCCCACACACGGTCACCGTCGAGGAATTGCCTTTCATCACCATCGAGGTGTCAGTGCTCACGCCGCCGCAGCCGGTGAAGAGCGCCGACGAGATCGTGATCGGACGACACGGCATGATCCTGTCGATGGGATGGAACCGCGCGACCTTCCTGCCGCAGGTGGCGCCTGAACAGGGTTGGGATCGCGTAACCACCCTGCGCCATCTGGCGCAGAAGGCCGGGCTGCCCGCCGACGCGTGGAAGAAGGCCGAGTTTCAAGTCTACGAGGCGATTGTCTTTTCGGAAGGGGAATTCAAGTAG
>PMZX01000385.1:13710-19294 GCA_003170035.1 Myxococcales bacterium
CTGACCCACGGCTACGACGCCGACCGCGGCGCCCTGCGCGCCATGCTAGGAGCAGGTCTTGCGGCGCTTGCGGGCACGCCGGATGGGGTTGCGGGCCTGCGGCGATACTTCCAGGCGGGTCAGACCGTGGGCTTGAAGGTCAACGGACTGGCCGGCCGCAATGCGGCCACTCACGTGGAATTGGTCGACGAATTGTCGGCCCTGTTGCAGCAAATGGGCATTGGCGGCCATCAGCAAGTTGCTTTTGATCGCTTTGCATCTGACCTGACCGCATCGGGTTTCAAGCTCAACGAGCGCGGCGATAGCTACCGCTGTACCGGCAACGATGCGCTTGGCTACGAAGAGGAGCCGACCGTNNTGCCCGTGCTCAAGCAACATATGCTGTCGGGCATGTCAGGCGCACTGAAGAACCAGTTCGGCTGCATTCACAATCCCAACAAAATGCACCTGGACAAGTGCGACCCCTATATTGCCGAAGTCAACGCCGTGCCCGCAGTTCGACAGAAGCAGCGTCTGATTGTGATGGACGCGCTTCGTCCTGTGGTTGACAACGGTCCCAGTTACCAACCGGGCATGGCCGAGGTGGCCAACGCCCTGCTGTTCGCAGTCGATCCCGTGGCNNCGCGCCGCCATCGACGTGGTGTCAATCGAGGTTTGATCATGAGCTTCTCTCGACGCGATTTTTTCCGAGGCTGCGCCGGTTCGGGTTGCGCCCTGGCGTTGAGTGGGGGCGCGTTGGGCAGTCTTGCTCTTTTCCAGTCCCGGCCGGCTCGCGCAGCCGAGGCGCCGCGGCCGCACCCGGCGCGCTTCTGGAAGAAGCTCGCCAACAAGCGCGTGCAATGCCAGCTCTGCCCCAAGCAATGCCTGGTCGAGGATCGGGAGCGCGGCTTCTGCGGCGTGCGCGAAAACCGCGGCGGCGAATACCTCAGCCTGGTCTGGGGCCAGCCCTGCGCTGTGCACGTGGATCCAATCGAGAAGAAGCCGCTCTTTCATTTTCTGCCGGGCAGCCGCGCCTTCTCGCTTGCCACTGCGGGTTGCAATCTGGAGTGCAAGTGTTGCCAGAACTGGGACATTTCCCAGTCACGGCCCGAGGAGGTGGACTGGCACTGGATGCCGCCCGAGGAGGTCGCGCGTCGAGCACAGTCAGAAGGTGCCTGCGTGACCTTCACCTACTCCGAGCCCATCGTGTTTCTCGAATACTGCATCGACACCGCCATCGCGGCCCACAAGCTGGGCGTGCGCACCACCATGGTCACGGGCGGCTCGGGCGAAGTGGACCCGATGAAAGAGGCGTGCAAGGTCCTCGACGCCGTAAAGATCGATCTCAAGGGCTTCACCGAGGACTACTACCGAAAACTGTGCAAGGGAAAGCTGGCGCCTGTGTTGAAGACCATCGAGACCGTGCGCGAAAGCGGGGTGTGGCTGGAGTTGGTTCACCTGTGCATTCCGGGCGCCAATGACAGCGAGCCCGAGATTCGCGACATGTGCCGCTGGGTGAAGACACACCTGGGCGCGGACGTGCCTGTGCACTTCACGCGCTTCTCGCCGCAGTACCAGATGAAGAACGTGCCGCCCACTCCCTTCGAGACCTTGATTCGCTGCCGCGACATCGCTCTCGGCGAGGGACTGCACTACGTGTACACCGGCAACGTGCCGGGGATCGAGGGCGAGCACACCTATTGCCCGCGCTGCCACAAGGTCGTGGTGGCTCGCCACGGTTTTCACGTGGAATCGGTCAACTTGAAATCCGGACATTGCGCGTTCTGTGGACAGTCGATCCCCGGCATCTGGAGCTGAGTAATTGGCTTGGCACGGGTCCAATCCGCCTTGCGTAGGAGGCGTGGTGTTTTTGTTGACGGTGGGCGTTCTTATGGCTGGCAGCGCCTGTCGTCCGAAAGACACCCGCGCGCGTCGCTTTCCCAACAAGGTCAATCCCGCTGTCCTGCACGCGCGCTTTGGCGACGCGCTCTATTCACAGGATGACGAGGAGACGTTGATTCGTGCGTTCTTCGAGGACCGGCGTAGCGGCGTGTTTCTCGACGTGGGCGCCGGGGATCCGGTGAAGAACAGCACCACGTACTATTTGGAAAAGCACCTGGGTTGGCGCGGGATCGCGGTGGATGCGTTGGCCGAATACGCCGCCGATTATGCGCGGCTGCGGCCGGCCACTCGCTTCTTTTCCTATTTCGTCGGCGACAAGAGCGGTGGCGAACACGACTTCTATGTCAGTCCGGACAAGGACTTCTCGTCGGGCGCAGGTGACGACCCGCGCGGCGGGGCGTACCAGAGGCGGCAGGTGCCCTCCATCACCCTCGATGATCTTCTGGCGCGCGAAGGCGTCGCGCATGTGGATTTTCTCTCGCTGGACATCGAGGGAGCCGAGCCGGCCGCTCTGGCCGGATTCGCCATCGGCCGCTATCAGCCGGGCCTGGCCTGCGTCGAGATCCACTCGTCCGAGCACGGCCGCGTCCTCAACGAGTACTTCACTCTGCACGGCTACCGTGAGGTCACGGCCTATCGATCGATGGATCCGATCAACCGCTACTTCGCACCGGCGCCGTAGTTTCCCCACCATGTCGAATGTCACCTTCGTCCGCGCCACGCCCGCCGAGATTCCGCTTTTGCAATCCCTGGCGCGCGAGATCTGGCGGGCCCACTTTCCCGGGATCATCTCGGTCGAGCAGATTGAGTACATGCTCGATCGGATGTACGCGACGGAGATCATCGACAGGGAGATGCGGGCCGGGGCCTGCTGGGAGTTGATCCGCGAGGGCGCGGAAGCGGTGGGATTCCTGTCCTATTCGCACGATCCGGCGGTGGCGCGGCTGAAGCTGCACAAGCTCTACGTTCGGGTCGATCGGCACGGCCAGGGAGTGGGTCGGGCCAGCCTGAACCATGTGATGGACATCGCCGCGGCCCTGGGCGCGCGCGAGGTGTCGCTCTACGTGAACAAGAGCAACCACAAGGCGATTCGCGCCTACCAGCGTTCGGGCTTCGCCATTGCCGAGTCTGTGGTCAATGAATTCGGCGGCGGCTTCGTGATGGACGACTATCGAATGACAGCGCCCTGCGCGCGANNGGCAGGGCGCGTTCGATGGTGTCGAGCGGCACGGTCATGGACAACCGCACGTAGCCGCCGCGGCCGAAGCCCGCGCCAGGAACCACCAGCACGCCTTGCTTGACCAAGAAACCCACGAAGGCCACGTCGTCGGGAATGGGAGTCTTGAGGAAGACGTAGTAGCCGCCCTCGGGCTTGCGCACATCGTAGCCAGCGGCGGCCAGGCCGGCGCAGAAGACATCGCGCTTGTGTTGGTACAGGGCTGCGTCCACGCAAGCATCGGCCGCCTCGGCCATGACCAGTTGCCAGAGCGCGGGCGCGTTCACGAAACCGAGGGTGCGGTTGGCAAAGGTGCAGGCCGCCGCCAGCTGCGGCCAGTCAGGCAGGCGCGGGGACAGCGCGAGAAACCCGATGCGTTCGCCGGCCAGGGCCTGCGCCTTGGACCAGGAATAGCAGATCGCAGTCTGCGAGATCAGCGACGCCACCTCGGGCTGCTTGCCGCCGTCGTAGACCAGGCTCTTGTAGGGCTCGTCGCTGATGACCAGCGGCCGGCCGGGCAGGCGCGCCAGCATGGTTTCGAGGTCGCGCAAGATCGCGGCCGGATAGACCCGGCCAGAGGGATTGTTGGGCGTGTTCAGGATGATGCCGCGGGTGCGCGGAGTGATAGCCGCGGCGACGCGGTCGACGTCCGGCAGACAGTCTGCGTCCGTCTCGACCACCACCACGCGGCCGCTGTGATTGCCCACGTAGAAAGGATACTCGGCGAAGAAAGGCGCCAGCAGGATGACCTCGTCTCCCGGGTCGAGGATCGATTTCAGAATTACGTTGCAGGCGGCGGCCGCGCCCGTGGTCATGCACACATGATCGGCTGAAAAGACCAGCCCGACTTCCCGGCTCAGCTTGTCCGCGATGGCGGCGCGCACCTCGGGAAACCCGGGGTTGGGCATGTAGCCGTGGCTGTGCGGCCGGCCCTGTTCAACCACCCGGCGCAAGGTCGCCAGGGTCAGGGCAGGCGGCTCGACCTCGGGATTGCCCAGGGTGAAATCGAAGATGTTGGCCTCGCCGCGCTCCTTCTTCAGGCGCGCGCCCTCCTCGAACATGCGCCGGATCCATGAGGCACGTTCGAGCTGCGCGGCGATGCACTTCGCGACAGGCATCAGCGGTTGAAGAGTTCGTTCTTCGCGAGCACGTTGATGCCGCCGGCCTGCAGGGCCTGGGCCGCAGCATCGGGATCGTCGAAGCGGAAGATGAGCACGGCTCGATCGCCGTGACCGAAGGGAAAGGCGTACATGTACTCGATGTTGATCCGGGTTCGCTCGAAGGCCGAGAGGATCTTGGACAACCCGCCCGGGCGGTCCTCGACTTCCACTGCCAGCACCTCGGTGGGCTTGACCACATAGCCGGCCGCCTCCAGCACCTGCGTGGCTCGGGCCGGGTCGGACACGATGATGCGCAAAATCCCGAAGTGCTGGGTGTCCGCGACCGACAGGGCGCGCAGGTCGACGCCGTTTTCCGCCAGCAGGCGGCAGGGGGCCGCGATGTGGCCCGGCTTGTTCTCCGCGAAGATCGAGAGCTGTTGGATTTTCATGTCTGGCCTCGCTTGTCGATGACCCGCTTTGCCTTGCCTTCGCTGCGTTGGATGGTTTGCGGTTCCACCAGCGTGATCTTGATGCGGATGCCGAGCACCCGCTCCAGCGTGTCAGCCAGCCTCTCCTCCAGCGCCTCGAGTGCACCCACCCGATCGCTGAAGACCTGGGCGGTGACCTCGACCTGCACCTCGATCTGGTCCAGGCCATGTTCGCGCGTGAGGATGATCAGGTAGTGGGGCAGGGTGCCTTCCACCTCCAGCAGCACGGCCTCGATCTGCGACGGGTACACGTTGACACCCCGGATGATGAGCATGTCGTCGCTGCGCCGACCGATGCGTCGCATGCGGCGCAAGGAGCGGCCGCAGGGACAAGACCCGGGCAGCAGTGCGGTGATGTCGCGCGTGCGGTAGCGGATCATGGGCATGGCCCACTTGGACAGGGTGGTCAGCACCAGCTCGCCTTCCTCGCCGTCGGGCAGCACTGCTCCCGTCTCTGGATCAATGATTTCTGGATAGAAGTGGTCCTCGAAGATGTGCAGGCCGTCGTGACACGGGCACTCGATGGCCACGCCCGGGCCGATGATTTCGGACAGGCCATATATGTCGAAGGCCTGGACGTTGCTCGCGCTTTCGATGTGGCGCCTCATGGAGTCTGTCCAGGGCTCGGCGCCGAACACGCCAACCCGCAGGGGCAGCGACTTGAGGTCCACGCCCAACTGGGCGGCGCGATCGATGAGATGCAGGAAGTAGGTGGGCGTGCAGCAGATGGCGGTGGCGCGGAAGTCTTTCAGCACCATGATCTGCCGGTCGGTGTTGCCGCCCGAGATGGGGATCACCGCCGCGCCGATGCCCTCGGCGCCATAGTGCGCGCCCAGCCCGCCGGTGAAGAGCCCGTAGCCGTACGCGTTCTGCACGACGTCGCCCTCGTGCAGGCCGCA
>PMZX01000216.1 GCA_003170035.1 Myxococcales bacterium
GCCGTCAGGGTGAAGGTGCTGGACAGTACCTCGCCCCGCACCAGGCCGGTCACCGGAGCGGACGCATCCGCCGCCGAGCGGGCCCTCAAGACCATCTGTTTCTTTGCAGCGTCGATCTCAACCCAGGATTCGATNNNCTGTCCATCCACTGGGGCAGTCGCGCCGTATCCATGAGAACGCTGGCCACGTGCAGGAGAGGGGCCTCCACCACCGCTTCGCCCCGGATGGCAATCACCGGGCTACCCGCGACCTCGCGCCGGTAAGTGACGATGTCGTCTTTGTTTCCGACAAGTTCCCACTTCTCGCCGGCGAACAGGGCCAGAGGGACGACCAACACGACGACCACGATTGTGCAGCAGGGGCGCCTCATTGCGGCCCGATCCTCACAGGTGTTTGAGCGCATCGTCTGACGGCTCGGTCTTGCTGTGCGTCTGGCGCTCCCAGGATCGACTGACGATCTCCTTGGAGCCGAGCCCGATAGCGAGAGCCAGGGCGAGCACGATTCCGCCGAACAGGATGGCAAAACCCAGACGAACGATGTCACCGCCGACGCGCAGGTGGTCGAGCGCCATGGCGGCGACGAAGACCAGCACCAGCCATTTGACCGCCAGGCTGAGCAGGCGCGCCGACTGGATCTGCATGTTAACCGCGCTGATGAGTACCGCCCGGCACAAGAAGCGCGCCAGCAGGACACCCAACAAGACCACGACAAGGGCGGTGCCCATATGGGGCAGGGACTCCATCACCTGCACGATGAGCTGGGGCGTGACCCCGGCCCCGAACGCGGTCAACCCGACCAACCAGCCCAGCACCACCACGGTCCAGGTGACGGTCTTGCGCAACAGCAAGGTCGGGCTGTTCTTGGGCGCCCATTCCGCCATGGCGACGAAGCCCCACTTCTGCAGGCGCTTGTCGAAGTCGAGCCCGCGCAGGATGAGGCCCACCAGCATGCCCAGCAGCCAGCCCAGAAGCGACGACAGCAAGACCGCCAGCACCAGGGCCAGCAGCCCGGGCAGAAAACTGGCCACGCCCACCAGGACGCGATGGGTGGCCTCGTAGAGTGCGTCTTTGATTTGGTCCCACATGAAGAAACGCTCCTTTCTCCGCCTCTCTGACTAGGGGTTGAAGCGATCGGGCCAGCGCCAACGGGAAATTAGATATGGCTTCTGGACCTCATAGACCATGGAAAGCTGTTGCACCCTCCGTTCAACGTCCTGCGAGGGTGCGGCGGCCATCTCGCGCACAAAAGAGGCCAGCCACCCAAGGTAGAGTGGGGTCAGCGCGCGCAAGAGGTGGCCGCGGTTCATCACGTGCAAGCGGTAGCCGAGCGCGAAGTCGTACACGATGCGCGCCCACAGATCGTCGGCCAGCGCGGCCCCGGCAACCTCCTCTTGCGCCAGATACTTGAGCGCGAGCAGCGTCGCCGGTGGCAACACCACGGACCACACATCCTGCAGAGTCCGGCAGCCGAGGCGGAACGACTCCCACATCTTGTGGGCATCCGCCGGCGGCGGGTTGCCCGCAATCTCGACCGGCGTGCCGAACCAGCGCACCGGCTCCGAGCCGCGTACCTTCTGCCAGAAAGCGACGTTGTGGTTCATTTCGTCGAACACCGAGCCCAGCACGCCCGCCAGGATGGAGCTCAAGTCCAGCGAAGGCCCGCTGCCCGCGTGCTCGGCCGGGCCCAGAAAAGCCTGGCACACGGCGAACTCGCCGCAGATGGCTTCACTCAAGGCGCGGGCATCGGTGGCCAGGGCAGAGACATCAATATCCCAGACTCTTCTTGCAAGAAATCGTTCCACCAGGCGGCCCGACAGCGCGAACACGCTTCCCAGGGGCTGGCGAACCCGTTTGCCGTAGAGCGCACGCGTGAGCGGATACACGATGCCGTTGCTGATGGCGCCGTCGAGCTTGTGCCGGGCGAAACAGGGGACCACCATGTCGAACGGCTCGTCGATGATGGGGTGTACAAGATGCGCGACCCAGTCCGCGCTCATGCTGGTTACGCTCGCGTCGAGCACCAGGCAAGCGCGAGCGCGCACCTCGTGCGCCAGCTCCAGGATCATGCGCAGCTCGCGGACCTCGACACCGGGGCTGGCCGCACCACCGTCGGCCGGTCCCAGCTCGCGCAACAGCGGGTTCTCCGGCCGCAGGCCGCGTATCTGTTCGCGCGTGCCGTCGCTGGAGCGGGCGTCGGCGCTGACCAGCAGGCTGCTCTGTTCGCTGAAGAACTCGCCCAGCCCGGCCTGGGCCGTGCGCAGGACCGAGGCAACCGTACCAGCGTGGTTGCAACTCGGCACCCCGACCACGATTGCGGTCGTGGCGGGCGCCGCGGACGCTGCCGTCACAATCCGCTCGGTCAAGTCCGGGTCGTGCACGGGCTACCTTTCACCTACCGGCTCGCGCACCAGCGCGAGCAGACCGAGAAGCGGGATGCGCGCCCAGCTCGGCCGGTGATTGAGCTCGTAGCCAAGCTCGTAGAATGCCTTGTCCACCAGGAAGGCATCCAGCAGGCGCGCAAAGGTGTTGCTGTCCGCGGGAAGAAAGGCCGCCCCCGCCGCGACGGTGCGGTAGCTGGCCAGAAATGCGGCCGAGGCGAATTTCGACCACAGGCGCGCCCACGGCTCCAGCGTGTCGGCGTCTTGCGGCCGTCGCGTCAGATAGCTCGCCAGGGCGGCGTGCGCGGCGTAACTGAAGGAGCGTAACATGCCGGCCACGTCCTTGAGCGGCGACTGCATCGCGCGCCGTTCTTCGGGCGAGCGCGCCGGCTCGCCTTCGAAGTCCAGCACCACAAAATCTCCCCGCGCCCGCAACACCTGGCCCAGATGGAAGTCGCCGTGGATGCGGATCTTCTGCAAGCTCGCCTCGGTCTCCTCCAGCCGGCGGAAGGCGGCAAGCACCTGCCGGCGCCGCGCCAGCAGCGGGCCCACCAGTTCGACCAGGTCGTCGGGAAGCGCGGCCAGGCGTGACTTCAACCCGTCCAACTCGTCGCTCGCCCGCTCGCGGAACTGGTGGGCCAAAAGGCCGAGGTCGCTCTTGTCGAGAGGCTGGGGCTGGAAGGCGGGATCATCGCTTGGTGCCGCCAGGGTCAGGTGCATCTCGGCCGTGCGTCGGCCGAGCGTGGCCACTGCCTCCAGGTACAGGCCCATGCTGGTGGAGATTGCTTCAGGCAGCGGCTCCTCGGACAGTGGCAGGAGCGGGCGCTTGCTGGCCTCGACCAGGGCCGCCGGCGCCGATTCAACCGCGTGGGCTTCGTAGTACAGGCGCAACTCCTCCAGCGACCAGGTCCAGCCGTCGCCTTGATTGGCCACTTGCTCCTGCAACATGCCCAGGGTAAAGCGGGCGCCCTGGCGATCGACGAATTCCAGCGACCCGCCAAAGCGCGGGATATGGGGAAAGCCGCATTCTTCGGACAGGTGGTGCACCATCTCGCAGTCCGGATTGGGCCCGCTACTGGGCCGGCGGAAGAGCTTGAGAATCAGCTTCTCGCCGTAGCGAACCGAGGTGTTGCTCTGCTCCCCGGTGCTGCGGCTGGCGGGCAGCACCTCGCCGGAATCGCCGCGCAGGGTGGCCGCCAGGCGCCCGGGCACTCCGTGAAGCGTGCCCTTCTCGAAGCGGACACTTTCGCCGCGCTCGATCGCGCCCAGCAGCCATTGGCAGAAACCGTCGTCCACCGCGGCATCGAAGAACGCACCCTGGCCGCCCTGGCAAGTGGCCAGCAGGGCATCGCGGTACTTGTCCCGCATACCCAGCATGCGATCCGTGGGCACGTGCACCAGGGGGACGAAATACGATTCCCGGT
>PMZX01000075.1 GCA_003170035.1 Myxococcales bacterium
CGGCACGACCGGCGCGGGCGGCGGCATGTCCGTCGATCCATCCACGGTCGTACCCGACTTGATGGGGTTCTACTGGGAAGGAACCTGCAGCGGAAATATCGCCATTCACGGCAAGAACTGCCCGTTCGCCCCCGTAGGGAGCACTAGCACCACTTGCCCGGCCGGAACCACGTGGGCCACGCGCGGAGCGATTAGGGACAAGGTTCTCAGCGTGAAGGGGACGACGGGTACCCCGTACACCATCAATTTCGAGGTGCGCGGTGTGCTGGGAACGCGTTGCTACACGGGCGGGACGCCTGCCGTTGCCAACATGACCCCAAATGCAAACGGAGCCAACAACACGTGGTACGTGGGCGGCACGCAGGCAAACAATAGCATCTGGAACACCTACGAACTCCACATCGCCCCCCCGGTCACGGGTGAGGCGAATGTCTACTATTTCAACTCATTCCCCGCGAATGTAACTGGCTGGTGCGAGAAGGAAGCAAGCTACCAGATCGGGTANNATGACCCCGCCCGCGACCTTCACGCAACCGCCCACCAATTTGGTCAGCGGCACTACCTACTATCCGCAGTGGGTCTATATCTCCGTCAAGTCCGTAACCAGTCCCTAGCTACGGGACCCCTGGTAGGGAAATGGGAACCCTGATAGGGTTCCCGTGCCTTGCGTGATGGCGCCTTCGGCGAAGCCGGAGGCCACCCACGCGACTTCACCACCCAACCCACCCTCTTGAGGAGAACTGCCGTGACATCACCGCGATCGCGAGCGCGTGTTGCTCGCCCCTACCTCNNGAAAAGATCCTGGCCAAGGGCGACGACTGGCAGGTGTATACCGACGGTCGGGTCGGAGGCTTCTTCAGCTGGGTGCACGGCCAAGGCCTTCCGCCAAACACCTACGACGCCTCCGGAACCGAAACCCAGTTTCCCCTGGGTGGTGGCTGGAAGGCGTCGATCGAACAGGGCCCCGGCGCCGGCGCGCAACCCGACCAGGGAACTATCAACACCATGCGGATTCGCAGCGGCTTTATTGCCAACCAGCTCGGCCTTGGCGTGCGTGAACAGGCCACCCCATGGACTACGATCACGGGCTACATCCAGGTCTGGGCCTGGATCGAGAGCAATGGACGGAAAAAGAATGAGACTAACTACGCAGACGTGAGGCAGGGGTATGCCAAGCTGGAGGGGCTCTGGGGCAGTCTCCTGGCTGGCCGAACCCGTTCGCTCTTTTCCCGCGGCACGACCGATATCGACACGCTCTACGCCCATCGCTGGGGACTCGGCTTCCCAGGTTCCTTTCCAACCATCGATTCCAACGGTCCCACGCAGGGTCAGATCGGATTCGGCGTGTTGGGAAGCGGCTTCGCCGCCGGGGTTATCTATGCCACGCCGGTTGTTCAAGGTCTTCAGCTCTCGGTCGGTGCCTTCGATCCCGTCGAGTCGCAAGGCAACGGCAACTTCGTCAGGACGAAGTACGTTCGTCCCGAGGCCCAGCTGACCTTCGAAAGGAAGTTCTACAACACGGGAAAGGTCGTCCTCTATTCCGAGGGCGCGTACCAGAAGATCTACAAGGATGGCTACTGTGTTCCAGCGGAACATCTCCCTTGCGAACAAACGATGGCCGGCGTTACCTACGGTGGCCGCTTCGAACTGGGACCGGTGCACCTGGGTGCGGCGGGCTTCTACGGACAGGGACTGGGATTCAACTACGCGCTCGAGGTCACCGACGTCGCGACGGATCAAACGGGAATCCTTCGCAAAACCAAGGGCTACTATGTTCAGAGCCAGGTCGTGCTGAGGAAGTTCGATCTCTTCGTTGGCTGGGGCATCTCGCAGGCTGTCCGTACCTACGCTGACAGCAATCCAAATCCCGGGGAAACGCCCCCGAGCGTAATCAAGTACCAGATGGGCATCAACGGCGGCGTCGTCTACAACCTCACGCCCCAGATCCACTTCGACCTGGACTACTTCCGCGCCAAGGCTGCCTGGTTCCTCGGCGAAAGCCAGGTGCTGAACGTGGTCAATACCGGTCTCACCTTCAACTGGTGACCGGCCGAAGCCCCGGGGGTCCGACGTCGGGCTCCCGAGCCGGTCTCGCTGTTGACAGGTCGCTCGCCGCCGCTTCGAGGGAGCGAGGGGCGCGCATCCGGAGATCGCGCTGGCTCTCAGTCGATCCTGACGTCGTCGACGTAGTATTTCATGTTCGCCGGCAGGCCGTCACAGCCGACGTTGAAGCTGTACTGCTGTGGCTCGGTACTCGGGTAGGTTCCGGTGAGTTGAAACCATGTCCGCGCCGGAGGGTCCGTCCTCGTCCAGGATGCGTCCCCGTTTAGATTGCACGAGGCACCCGCCGGAGTTGAGGCCGCATCGATGAAGAACCAGGCGCTCAGTGTTCTACCCCTGGCATCGAATGTGGCATTTCCGCCACAGATATAGCCATTGGGGTCTACGTCCGTCATGTACCCGTCAGTCGAGTAAACCTGAAGGGACCAACTACCGGAATGGTGTTGGGCACTGGACCGTTGCCACGACGCACTGTCGCTCCCCAGCCAATCGGAATTGGGTTCGGTTTCAAACCCCCACACGCTCGCAACGCAGCTCCTGATCCCGCCAGTGTCAGTGCAGAGCTGATTCCCTGCAGCGCAGGCGGCGTCGCATGAGCCATATTTGCAGGCGCGGCTCGCGCCGGACGGCAGGCCAACGGACGAACAGGCGTTGCCGCACGAGCCGCAATTGTCGGCGTTGGTTTGGAAGTCCACGCAGGCGGTTGGGTTCACCGCCGGACAAGCATGAGTGGCCGCGCCGTTCTTCACGGCACAAGTGCCATTTGGCCCGCCGGTCGTGGCGTTAGAGCAGCCCATGCAACCGGCCGCGGCAAGACTGCAGGCAGTGCCACAACAGACATTGTCCACACAGTAGTTCGACGCACACTCGCTGGCCGCGCCGCAGGTGAGGCCCGTGGCTTTCTTCGCCGAACAGGTTCCACCGGAACCGGTGCAGTAGTATCCGGCGGCGCAATCGGTGTTCGCGCTGCAGGTTGTCGCCTTGCAAGCTGTCGCAGAGGCACAGGTGAAGCCGCCTGCACAGGGTCCGACTGTGCCCGGCGCACAGGTGCCAGAGCTGTTGCAGGATCCCGCCGGCGTCAAGTTGGCATTCCCCTGCGAGTCAACCGTGCACGACGCCGTTCCGCAACTCGCCCCCGTGTTCGCG
>PMZX01000329.1:0-1675 GCA_003170035.1 Myxococcales bacterium
GTGGTCATCAAGCGCGGCGACGCGGGCGCGCTGTTCTTCTGCCAAGATGGCGTGTTCGCCGTGCCCGCGTTTCCCCTGGAGAGGGTGGTCGATCCCACCGGCGCCGGCGACTCTTTTGCCGGTGGCTGTATGGGCTGGCTGGCCCGCACCGGCGACACCTCTTCGGCCGGGATTCGCACCGCGCTGGTGGTGGGCTCGGTCCTGGCTTCGTTCTGCGTGCAGGATTTCAGCCTGGATCGCTTCCGGTCACTGGACGAGCCGGCCATCCGCACCCGCTGCGCCGCCTTTGCCGAGTTGGTGAGATTCGAGAGCGTGTGTTTCTAGCGCGGCGAGGGACGGCGTGATTGCAGCTTTGTTGGCCCTCTGGCTCGCCCAGCCACTCTTGGATCTCGGGGGCGACAGCACCTGCCCCACGCCAGCAGAGGTACGGGACCGCTTGGCCCAGCTCTCCGGCTCCACCACGGGGCACCCAGGCTCAGATCAGCATCGGGCGTATCTGTCCAGTACGGACGGGATGGTGCACGTCGAGCTGCTTGCACCGGATGGCCGTCTTTTGGCCGAACGAACTCTCAACCGGACTGGCTCTTGTGCCGACGTGGCGGAGGCTGTGGCTGTCGTCCTCTCCACTTGGGAGGCGGAGTTCAATCCCAACGTCGCGACGTCCGTGGTGTTGCCGCCCCTGGCGCCCCCCGAGGTGAAGGAGGTGAAGCCACCGCCCGCTCCATCCCTGCGCTTCGATGTTGGCATCGGCCTTCTCGCCTCGATCACCGGCGGTGAGGTTGTCCCCGGCGCCACAGTCGCAGCGTCGCTGTCCCCCGCGCATGGATACTTTGGCCTTGCGCTCGCGCTTTCGGCAAGCTCGACCCATTCCCAATCCGTCGGATCGTTGACCGGCGCTGCCCACTGGTCGCGCATGGCGCTGGCCGCGGGACCACAGTATCGCGTGACCCGAAACGCGATGATGTTGGACGTTCACGCGGGCGGCGCGATCGCGCTTCTGCACGTCGAAGGGGTCGGCTTGCCGTCGACCGCCTCGGACACCAGTGCGCAGTTTGGCATTGGGACTGGGCTGCGAGGCATGTGGGTCTGGAACAACGCGGCGGGGTGGATTGGTCTGGACCTGCTCGCCTATCCGGGACACGACCACCTTGAAGTCGGCGGCCTTGGTGGCGGCGGCCAGCTCCCGCATTTGGAGGTCCAGGTTGCTTCTGGACTGAGCTTGGGGCGCTTTCCTTGAAAGGTTTGGGACGGCTTGCCACACAGGACTAGGTGAATATGCCCCTGGTCCGTTCTGACCCCACGCCCTTCATCGCGAGCCCTGCTGGCGCCACGGACCTTGAAACGCTCTATCGCACCCACGCACCCACGGTGGCACGCTGGGCGGCAAGACTTGCAGGGCCCCTGGTTGACGTCGACGATCTCGTGCATGAGATCTTCCTGGTTGTCCAGCGTCGGCTGCCGGAGTTTCGCGGGGAGGCCAAGGTGACCACCTGGCTCTACCGGATCACGGAACGCGTGGCGCAGGAAAACCGCCGCAAAGACCGGTTCCGGCGTTGGTTCTCGCGCGCCAGGAATCTTGAGATCCAACGGACGATGGCGCCGTCCCATTTGACCCCGGTTGACGAGGTCGAGCGACGTCAGTCTGGCGAGGCGGTCTACCGCATCCTTGACCGAC
>PMZX01000329.1:1683-1971 GCA_003170035.1 Myxococcales bacterium
GCACATGAAAGAACCGACGGCGCGAAGCAAGCAGACTGACGCCGATGAGCGGACGCCCATTCGCCACCGCTGGACCGCACAGCCCCCCGGTGACACCGACGAGGCCCTGGCAGGGGCGTTGCTGCGATCGGCGAAGGTAGTGCAGCCATTCGGGACGAAGGATTTGGCCGAGGTGGCCGCGCGACTGCGCACCCGGGAACGGCGTCTGTCGAGAAAATGGGCGTGGCAGATAGCCATTGCGGTCGGCCTCTTGCTGTTCTGCGGCGCTGTGTCTGCAGCCGTTATGCA
>PMZX01000329.1:1995-2541 GCA_003170035.1 Myxococcales bacterium
CAAGCCCACTGGCCAATCCGTCTGCGCTGGCGCAGGAATCGCGATTACTCGCCGGAGCGATCCACAAGCTACGGCAGGAACGCAATCCGGGACAAGCGCTGGCCATGCTGGACCAGCATCGCGCCAGATTCGGTGCAAAGGGCGCGCTTGAGCCTGAGGCAGAGGTGACACGGATCGAGGCCCTTCTGCGCCTGGGTCGCCACGATCAGGCTCTGGGGCTGCTCGACGCACAGGTGCTGACCGCGGCGGGGGTGGGGCGCGAGATGCTGGTGGCACGCGCCGAACTGCGGGCCGAAAAGGGAAGGTGTGGGGCGGCGTTGAATGATTTCAACTTGCTGCTCGCCGCCGAGACGCCGCCTGATCTGGTCACCGAACGAGCCCTGTATGGGCGCGCGACCTGCCGGGCGCAGCAGGGCGACTGGGCAGGAGCGCGCAGCGACCTAGAACACTATCTCGCCAGGTTCCCGAAAGGACGGTTCGCGGATCAGGCCCGCACCGCGATCGGCAAGTGAAAGGTTTTGTCGTGTTGGTTCCACAAGTGCGTCC
>PMZX01000256.1 GCA_003170035.1 Myxococcales bacterium
GAATCAGGACCGACGCAGCAGGAGTCACAACCGACGCCAGCCACATGGCGCCGCCGAATACCTTCAACATGGGAATGAACGTCCCTGCCCTCAACTACTACAACAACGTCGCGATCTATGCCGACATGGCGCTCGCAATCTCCGGCAACGATGGGCCGTGGGACAACGCCGCCGGTTCGGGAGCGGCTTCACTCGACGTGAACGGCAACCCCACGGTTGCGGCCTCGGCAGGCGTAACCGCCAGTTACCCCAGCGGGGACTACGCGCTCAGCTGGGACGGCACAGGTTCGATCAAAGTAACCGGCGCCAGTCTCGGCAAGGTGACCGTTACCACCAACAACGGCGTCCAGCACAATGCAGCGACCATGACTTTCGTGCAACAGCGTTCGACCGCGACGTCGCCGGTATGGATTACCTTCAATGCCACTCCGCCGATCGCGAATTTCCACGTCATGGCCCCAAGCACTGCCGTAAGACCCGGCAGCATGTTTGTGAACGACTTCCTGACCAGGATGCAGCCGTTTTCCACGCTGCGGTTCATGGACGCACTCAACACGAACGACAACAGCACATTGAAGAACTGGTCGCAGCGTACTTGGCCCAGCGGCGGCAGCCGCGCCCTCACCGTGCAAGGGATGGCGTACGAGGACATCATCGCGCTGGCCAACGAAACCGGCGTGGACATCTGGATCAACGTGCCGACGCTGGCCAGCGACGACTACGTCTGCCGGCTGGCGCGGCTCTTTCGCTACGGCGAACAAGGCGACACCAGCAACGCGGCCTGTGACCCGAACGCGCCGGCGGGAACGGCGACGACCAGCCCGATCAACAGCACGTCGAAGATCTACGTCGAGTACAGCAACGAGATCTGGAACTGGGGCTTCCACCAGGTGCTCGACACCTATTGCATGGTGTTTGGCAAGCCCGACCAGACCACCAACGGGCAGGTGTGCAGCGTGACCGCACCAGTAAGCGCCATCGGGGCGGCCGCGCTCGCAAACGCGGCGCTGCCGTGGAACAACTCGGACAAGTACAGCAAGGCCAGCCAATTCATCATGATCCTCGAGAAGCGCCAGAGCGACATCTTCCGGACGGTCTTCGGCTGCGCGAGCGGCGCCCGTTGCCAGGCCCAGATCCCCATGAACGTGCAAGCGGCGAATCCGGCCGAGGTCGATGACGGGTTCCAGTTTCTCAAGAAGGCGTTCGGGTCGGTTGGTGCCATCGACCTCATGGCGGTCGCCCCCTATTTCGACATCGATGGCGACAGCAACGCCACCACGGTCGATGGAATCTTCACCAACCTTCAGGGAAGCGTTCTCGCTTCCAATCCACCGTCGAGCAACGCCAACGCAATCGCCAATTGGCTGAAGGCGGACCTTGCCGAGGCCGCTCTGTACAACCTGCCGCTGATTGCATACGAGGGAGGCCAGGGGTTAAGTGGCAGCGCGAACCAGGACAACAGAATCGCCGCGCAGAGTGACCCACGGATGTACGATGCGACCCGGCAGTACTTCGCCCTTTGGGATACTCTGGTCGGCAGGAAGCAGCTCTTCGCCTACTACATGTACGCCGCGGGTGATGGCGCGTGGGGAGCGTGGGGCGCCTTGGTCTGCCAGGCCGATCCAGGCGCGCAGAAGTGGGATGCGCTCTTGTCCCTGACCCGAACNNGACTGCGCGATCCTTCGGGCGAACTTCGGAAAGACAGGCATGTGGTGGATGCAGGGGGATTTCAACCACGACGGCACCGTCGACGCGACCGACCTTGCCACGCTCAATGCAAACGTGACCAGCGCGCAGTGTGCGGCACCGTGAACTGCGCAGATGGCTAGCGACTATACGAAGGGGTTTTCGATGGTCACGCCTTCAATGGAGCGACCAGGCTGCAGGTCTTCTGACAGCAATCGCGGGCAACCGGCTGCCTTGGCACAGTGGAGGATGAGGCAATCCCAGAAGCTGAACCCGTAGAGACGGTGGAGTTTGATCGCCTCTACAACATGCTCGACATCGACCACAATCACTGTCAGCGAGGCCAATATCTCGACCTTTTGCTGCGCGATCTCCGCGGGCAAACCGAGCTTCCTGGTCGCCACGACGAAGTATTCCTGCAGAACCTGCGTGGACAGCGCGCCGTTCCCGTTGTTGAGTGCTGCCTCGACTACCTGCTGGGCCCGGTCGCGTTTGGAGCCAGCGTCCGCGTCGTCCGCGTAGATCAGGATGTTTGTGTCGAGGAAGACGCGACCCTTCACGTGCGACCCTCGTAAGCCTCGTCCCGCGCCACCTTCCGCCCACCGGAATGGCCGGGGTGCTCCGCCCAGAGCTGTCGCAACTCCTTGGCCAGCGTCGCCCCGCTGCGACGACCGGCAATGGTCTCGAGGTGCCGCCGAATGATGTCATTCAAAGTTGTCCCTTCGCGGCGCGCAACATCTCTGGCCCGAGCNNTCTCTTTGGGATTCGTCTTTAGCCGCCAGCCCCTCTCCTTGGGCTACAGCGTCCCGTCCTTACTTCACCCGATTCGCCGCATCGACCCTGGCCGCAGCCCAGGCTCGCCGGCCCAGCAGCGCCTTCACTTCGGCGGCGGTCTCGGCCTTGGTCTTGGCCAGTTCGGCGTCGACCGCAGCTAGGTCCAGCGCAGCAGCCTCGCGATCGATGTCGCGCGCGGCTTCGCCCCGGTCCACCAGCACTGAGATCTTGTCGCTGTCTCCACTGCGTGCCACCTGCAGCACCCCGTCGCCCACAGCGAGAAAACGCGGGCCGTCCTTGGTTCGGTAGAAGAGCACGCCGGGCTTGAGCGCCGCCATGAAGGGTATGTGCCCGGGCAGCACGCCGAATTCTCCGACGGCACCGGGCGCGGCGATCTCGTCCACTTCGATCTGGACCAGGGCGCCGCGCGGGGTGGTGACGGTCAGGTGCATCGCTTTTCTAGCTCTCCTTGGCCATCTTCTCGGCGCGCGCACGCACGCTCTCGATGCCGCCCATCATGACAAAGGCCTGCTCGGGAATGTCGTCGCAGCGGCCCTCGATGATTTCCTTGAAGCCGCGCACGGTGTCCTTGATCTCGACGTACTGGCCGGGCTGTCCAGTGAATGTCTCGGCCACGTGGAAGGGCTGCGACAGAAAGCGCTGGACCTTGCGCGCACGCGACACGGTCAGTTTGTCGTCCTCGGACAGCTCGTCCATTCCCAGGATGGCGATGATGTCCACCAGCTCCTTGTAGCGCTGGAGGATGCGCTGCACGTCGCGCGCGACCTGGTAGTGCTCGGCCCCCACCACCTGGGGTGAAAGGATGGTCGAGGTCGATTCAAGCGGGGAGACCGCGGGATACAGGCCGAGGGCCGCGATCTCGCGCGAGAGCACGGTGGTGGCATCCAGGTGGGCAAAGGCGGTGGCGGGCGCTGGGTCGGTCAGATCGTCGGCGGGTACGTAGATGGCCTGCACCGAGGTGATGGACCCCTTGTTGGTCGAGGTAATGCGCTCTTGCAACACGCCCATCTCGGTTGAAAGTGTGGGCTGGTAGCCGACGGCCGACGGGATGCGGCCGAGCAACGCGGACACTTCCGAGCCGGCCTGGGTGAAGCGGAAGATGTTATCGATGAACAACATCACGTCCTGGCCTTCTTCGTCGCGGAAGTACTC
>PMZX01000181.1 GCA_003170035.1 Myxococcales bacterium
ATCTTCGGCATGTTGCTGTGTCTCCTGCTGGCCAACGGCGTGCTGTCCGAGGCGAGCCTGCGCCACCTGGTCGTGACCCGGCGCCTGCCAGGTTCCATCCACGCCGGAGCGCCTTTCCTGGTGGGCATCGCGGTTCGCAACGCGAAGAAACGAATCCCCACCTTCTCCCTCGAAGTCGAGGACATGGTGGCTGAGAAGCCTGTAGATCGGCGCTGCTTCTACCTGAAGGTTCCCGCTGGCCGCGAACAGGAGACCGCCTACCGCCGCACCCTGCCCCGCCGCGGAATTCACCGCCTGTCCGGCCTGCGTCTGTCGACGCGCTTTCCCTTCGGGCTTTTGCGCCGGTCGATGGACATGGACGTTCCGGCCGAACTGCTGGTCTACCCTGCCCTGGTGCCTGTGTCCGACGCCTTGCTATCTTCGGGGCTGGCCGAGTTGAACGAGCGACACTCGACCACCCGTACCCGTCGGGGAGAATTCGAAAGCCTGCGCGAGTTCCGACCCGGGGACGATCCGCGTGACATCCATTGGCGCACCTCGGCCCGGCGCGGACAGCACTTCGTGCGCCAGTTCGAAGGCAATACGGGACGCGTGGTGGTGGTGACACTCGACGATGCGCAGCCAAAGGAACCCTCACAGGGCGGGAATCCCGCCGAGCCGTTCGAAGCCGCGGTCTCGCTGGCAGCATCCGCCGCCCTGGTCCTGCTCCGGCAGGGCTATCAGGTCGGCCTGGCCACCAGCCACGCGTTCGTCGCCCCGGGCGCAGGGAACATCCAGGCGACCCACATTTTGAGGTCTCTGGCGCTGGCCGAGATGCGGCCTGCGGCCGACGCGGGAATGGCGAATCTCGTGTTCCCCGCGGCCCTGCGTGGCGTGGCCATCTTGCGCGTGTTGCAGGGCTCGCAGGCACCACGACTGGAAACCTCGCGCGCCGCGGGGAAGCCGTCGTGAGATTCCGCCTGGTTCACAAGCTCACCTCGTACCTGCTGGCGGGCGTCGCGCTCGCCACGCTGGCAAGTTCGGAGACCGCGTCGTGGCTGAGCCTGGCTATTCTGTTGGCGGCCGCGATTTTCTCCTGGTTCGTCGAGCCCGACACGCGTCTGGGCGCGCTGTTCGATCGGGCGGTGCCGCTGTTGAACGTGGCTGCGGTGGTGCTTTTCGCCCTGGCGGTCTTGCAGGTCGCACGCAGTTTCCCCGAGATCGATCTTTCGCCTTTCCTCGACTTCGTGCTTTTCCTGCTCGGCTACAAGCTTTGCCAACGACGCGGCAACCGCGACTACCTGCAGATCTACATCCTGTCGTTTCTGGTCATGCTGGCAGCCGCCTGGCAAGCCACGGGTGCTGTCTTCATCGTGGGCTTCTTCCTCTACGTCCTGCTCGCCACATGGACCCTGATCCTTTTCCACCTGCGGCGCGAGATCGAGGAGAACTATCTAGTCCGGCATACCGGCGACGCGTCGGGAGCACGGGTGACGGTCACCCGTGTGCTCAACTCCCGTCGCGTGGTGGGCGGACCGTTCTTCCTATTCACCGGGCTGGTGGCCGTGCTGGTGTTCGGCGGTGCCGCCCTGGTGTTCGCCAGCGTTCCGCGCGTGGGGTTGGGGTTCATCCTGGGCGGCGTGCGCCGCCAGAGCGGCGTGGCCGGGTTCTCTGACGAAGTGAAGCTGGGCATGCACGGGGTGTTGTCGCTCGACAACCAGACGGTGGTCCTGCGCGCTCGGGTTCCTCGCATCACGGCCCTGCCTAGCGATGATGCGCGCGACAACGCGATCGCCTCGCTCTACTGGCGGGGAACCGTGTACGACACCTATGAAGACGGCGAATGGGTCCGCTCGCGAGATGAGAGAACGCGCACCCGCCTTCTGCGCTACCACTCACCCAGCAACGACGCACGGACCTACGTTCTTTCGAGTCCACAGGCGGCCGGTCTGCGGCCCGGGCTCAAGGCGGCGATCGCAGGAGCCATCGAGCAGGACATCGAGGTGGTCGCACTGGTTCACGCCGTGGCTTTTGCCCTCGACCAGCCGCTTGCGGTCGAGATGCCGGCCCCGCCGATCGGCGCATTTACCGCCGTCGATGTGGAAGCGCGTTGGTCGGACGAACTCGGCCTGCGTATGTTCCGGGTCAGTCCTTTCGACGCCGCTGATCGCCGCTCCGCCATGCCGGAATTCTCCGGGGCACGATACCGTGCGTACTCGCGCACATCCGGGCTGCGGCCCGGCGCAGGCGCGCCGGAAAGCCAACTGCAGCCCGGCGCGATGGCGCCGTACTTGCGCACGGCTCGGTCACTCTCGCCGCGCGTGCGGGAGCTGGCTGTGCGGCTGACCCGCGACAAGCCTGACGCCGGGGCCAAGATCGACGCTGTGGTCAAGTGGCTGCAGGCCACGCACAAGTACACAACCGACCTCAAGCGCGACGAGAGCATCCCTGATCCACTGGAAGACTTCCTGTTTCACCAGTCGGCAGGCCACTGCGAGTACTTCGCTTCGGCGGCCGCCATGCTGCTGCGGCTAGGTGGGGTGCCCACGCGCTACGTGAATGGTTTTCTGGGCGGCGAATGGAACAGCCTGCGCCAGTCGCTGACTGTGCGAGACAACCGCGCCCACTCCTGGGTCGAGGCCTACCTGGGCAGCATGGGTTGGGCACGCGTCGATGCCACGCCTGCAGCCAGTCGGGCTGCACGCATGACCCGCTTCCGCCAAGTACTCGACGCCGTGGAGACGTTCTGGAATCGCTGGGTCATCGAATACAGCGCCAGCCAGCAGCTCCTCTTGGCCCGCCAACTCAGCCGTGAGTTCAGCTGGCTGCAGCCCCACTTCTCGCCACGCGCAAAGCACAATCGGCTGAGCAAATCCCAGGTGCTGGCGATCACCGCGCTCTCGGTGGCGCTCGTGGTCGGGTTCGCTCTGCGCAAGCTGCCCCGACGCCGGACGAGCACGAGCGGGCTGCGGCGCGGACGGCGCGGCGAGCCGCCCATCTTTCACGTCTACCAGAAGACCCTGGACCGGCTGGCGGCGCGCGGCTTCGCCCGGCACCCGGAGGAGACGCCACACGAGTATCTCGCGCGCGTGCGCAAGCAGGGCGTGGCAGCCGCCGACTCCCTGGCGCGCCTGACCGACTGCTACGCCGAGGCCCGCTACGGCGACCTCGAGGTGCCGTCGGAGGTGGTGTTGCAGATGCGCAGCGAGGCCGCTTCCATCGGCCGAGACACATAGTGTTAGTCGCGACCCGGATTCGCCTTCGGTGCCCCCCATTCACTTAGCGCGTGGCTTGCCAAATTGGCGCGATCGCCGGGACGGGAGCGCCACCTGATCAGCCCGAATACCCCGCCGGGCCTTCGACCCCTACTCAGCCCCGCGGCCCCACAGAACTTGGGCCTGGACTCGACGGCACAGGCGTTGCAAAAGGCATGATTACACATGGCCTCCTCTTGCCGAATGCGTACGACCCTGCTCGGCTTGAGCGCAGTGCTTTGGGCCGGCCCGGGCCTGGCCCAGACCACTGATACCAGCGTCACCACCTCGACCACGTCGACCGACCTGACGACGAGCGACTTCAGCATCATCTTGCGGCGCGAGGACGGCAGCGACCTGTCCACGACCGACGCTGCCACCTACCTGAACCAGGCGCGTTGCCAGTGCGCTACTCCCGTGCAAGTCGTGGCCCAGATGGCCTCTGCCTCACGGTACAAACTCACGGGGCTGACTGCCACTGGGACCAGCGCGCAACTGTACGTCGGCAGCGGCTGCGTCAATTTGAACACTGCCTACAATCCCCCAAAACCCCAATGCCAGGGCAGCGAGCTCGGACCCCTGCAGAAACTGTCGAGCCTGTCGGCAGACGGAAGCTTTTCCGTGGTGACGACTGTCGCCAAGTTGTTCGCTCCGGTCACTCCGGCAGGTAGTTGCGGCGGCACTCTCGCCACGACGATCTGGTTGTGGATCGACAACACAGGCACTGGCTATCCGGCCTCGGGTGTATCCGGCACCAGCGCACCCAGCCTCGGCGTTCAGCTCGACGGCACGCCCCCTCCGGCCCCTAGCGGAGTTGTAGTGGAAGGTGGCAACGAAGCCCTCATGGTTTCTTGGACACCAGTATCTGCCGCCGATTGGACCGACCTGGCCGGATACCTGGTGTTCTGCATGCGCGGAGACGGCCTCCAAGTTTTCAATCCGAGCTTCTATGGCAGCCAGTACATGAGCAGCCAGACCCTGACCATCCAGAACCTGTGCCCGGCCGGCGCACCGACCACGGCCACGTCCAGTCTGACGTCCAGCGTGGCCGGCCAGACAACCGCGACCGAGGTCGGGGCCCCAGCGGTTTTCCAGAATCTCAACCCCGATTTCCTCTGTTCGAATCGCTTGTCCCCGAGCCAGTCGAGCACGCGCATCGGCATTCTGCAGAACGGAATTGCGTACACGGTGGGCGTGGCTGCAGTGGACAACAGCGGGAATCTAAGTCCCATCACGAGCGGGTTCGTCCAGACACCCGTGCCAACCGTCGACTTCTATCAGGCGTACCGGAATGCGGGCGGCCAGTCGCCCGGCGGCTACTGCGCGCTTGCCGGCCGAAACGTGCAACTCGGGGCCATTTCGTTGCTGGCTGGCGTTGGGCTCTTGGCTCTGATCGTCGTCCGTCGGCGTCGCCGCGCACGTCGCGCGCTGTCTCGCGGTCTGCCTTTCCTTCTGTTGCTCCTGGTCGCAACTCCGGCGCAGGCACAAGCCGTAACTCATGACAACGACGACGAGCCGGTCGACCAGCCCAAAGCCTACCGAACGCCGAAGGAGTGGGCCATCGAACTGCGCTTCGGTCCCTACCGTCCCGATGTCGATTCCGAGTTCTCCGGCAGCACCGGCGCGACTCCCTACAAGGCGATGTTCGGCGGAAAACGGCACCTCATGTCGCAGGTGGAGCTCGACTGGCAGTTTTTCCAGGCCTTCGGTTCTCTGGCCGCCGGGGTGACCGTCGGCTACTACAGCCAAAGCACGAAGGCCTTCACCGCCGATGCGACAGGCAAGTGCGTACCCGACCCAACCACGACCAGCGGCTGCAGGCTCTCGGGTGACACGACCAGCTTGCGGCTCATCCCGATTGCCGCTCTCTTGGTGTACCGCTGGGACGTGGCGGCCGAACACTTGAGCATCCCGCTCGTGCCCTACGGCAAGCTAGGGCTGAACTACACCCTGTGGCAAATCAACGACGGCAACGGGAACGTGCCCGACTATCAAGGCGGCCACGGCTCGGGTGGCACGCTTGGTTGGCAAGCCGCCGCGGGGATATCCCTCCTGCTCGACTTCATTGACCCCAGTGCGACGCGCACCCTGGATATGGAAACCGGCGTCAACCACAGCTACGTGTTCTTCGAGTGGAACCGGGTGGACGCCACCGGACTGGGGATGAAGAACAAGTTGCACGTGGGCGACAGCCGATGGGTGATTGGCCTGATGTTTGAGTTCTAGCGCTATTATCGGGGGGCCGTGAGTACCGACGCCCCGCCCCTGCGAACCCTCCGCTTGATCGTCGAGTACGACGGGACGGACTTTGCGGGTTGGCAACGACAGATGGGCCAGCGCACGGTCCAGCAGTGTCTGGAAGAGGCCTTTGCCGCCATGACCGGCGTGGCGGTAGGCGTGCGGGGCGCGGGTCGCACCGATGCGGGCGTGCATGCCGACGGCCAGGTCGCTAGTGTCGAACTCGCCTCACGCATCCCCGCCTTGGGCTTCCTGCGCGGCCTCAACTCCAACCTTCCCCGCGATATCGCCGTGCTCGACGTGGCCGACATGCCAACGGGGTTCAATGCCCGCTGGGCTGCCCGTGGCAAGATGTACCGCTACCTGATCTGGAACCACCCGGTGCGGTCGCCGCGCCACGCGCGCGACAGTTGGCACGTGTTCGCCCCACTCGACGTGCACGCCATGCGCGAGGCTGCGACGCTCTTATGCGGCGAGCACGACTTCCGCGCTTTCCGCGCTGCGGATTGCGAGCGTAGGACCACTGTGCGGGTGCTGCGGCGATTCGACGTGCACCGCGACGGAGGCCTCATCACCTACGAAGTGGAAGGGACAGCCTTTCTCAAGAACATGGTGCGCATTCTGGTCGGTACCCTGGTTGCCGTGGGCCACGGCAAGATGACGGAGACCACGATTCGCGAACTGCTCGCCCACGGCGATCGCACACAGGCCGGCATGACTGCACCAGCCTGCGGACTGACCCTGGCGAAAGTTATCTACTAACCCGCTTGCCTTCCGGGTTCCGCGGCCATGGCTGCAATCGCGTCGCGCACGCGCTGGATGAGCACGGGCCGGTCATCGAGGGTGAGCCCGCTGGTGGGGATGGGGGTACCGATGGTGACGAACACCTCGCCGCTCTTCACGCGCAGGCTTCCCCGCGGCATGAGCGCGCGCGTGCCGCGCAGGGCGATGGGCACTATGGGCACGCCCGCCTCCATGGCCAGGTGGAAGCCGCCCTTCTTGAAGGGGCCCAACTCGCCGTCGCGCGTGCGCGTGCCCTCGGGAAAGATGAGGACCGAGTCGCCGCCTCGAATGCGGCGGCCGGCATCGTCGATGCTCCGCCGCGCCGCCATCGCATTCTGTCGGTCGATGAAGATGAAGCGGCCCGCCCACATCACCCAGCCAAACAGCGGAATGCGCGCGAGCTGTTTCTTGGCGATCATGCGAACCCGGCGCGGAATCGCCAGGAAGAGAGCCCAGATGTCGATCGTCGAAGCGTGGTTGGCCATGAACACGTAGGGTTGCTGCGGGTCCAGGTTGGCTCGGTTGTCCACAGTGATGTGCACACCGGCGAATCGGGTCACCCACCCTGACCACCAGCGCGCCAGATCGAGAACCCAATCGCCGCTGGGGTCGCGCAGACGCATCAGCAACCCCACCAGGCTGCCGAACGCGGTCACGATCGCCACGTGGGGAATTGTCAGCAAGGATCGCAGGAAACGCACGACCGCATGGTATCCTTGCCGCGTGGATTTCCGGAAGACCTACTACGTCCTTCCGAACCTTTTCACGCTGTCCTGCGTTCTGAGTGGGTTCGCTTCCCTTGCCCTGTCCGCCTCGGGTGACAGCGAGGCAAACCTCTATCTGGCCGCGCTGGCCATCTGTTTCGGGTTGCTCTTCGACACCTTCGACGGCCGGGTGGCACGCCTGACCAAGACACAGACCGACCTGGGCCGCGACCTCGACTCTCTGGCCGATGTCATCACCTTCGGCGCGGCACCGGCTCTCCTGATGTACAAGTGGGGGCTCAACCACTTCGGCCTGCTGGGCATCTTCATGGCCGGCCTGTACGTGTGCGCCGGGGCCATGCGGCTCGCCCGCTTCAATGTCCTTTCCCGGCGGGACCAGGCCGCCGGCAAGGTCAAGCCCGGCAAGTACATGCTGGGCCTGCCCATTCCGGCCGCAGCCAGTGTGCTGGTCTTCATGGTCATCGTCAGCCACAACGCCGGCTCGTACCAGCTGGTCAGCGAGGGCTCGACGGCGCTCATCGTGCTGGTGCTCTCGGCCCTCATGGTGTCGCGCGTGCGCTTTCGCTCGTTCAAGGAACTGCGCCTGAACCTCAAGACCATCGGGATTCTCCTGCTGGTGGTCGGCGCGTGCGCGGCCATCGTCATGGCCGGC
>PMZX01000098.1:0-146 GCA_003170035.1 Myxococcales bacterium
ATGTATCCGCGCGCCAGCCCCGGGGCGGGATTGGGTCCCGAGAAGTAGCTCGACCATTCCCGCTTCTGGATCGCGTAAGCAGCGACTTCCCCCGCGGAGAGAACAAGCTTGTCGCTCTCGGCGTCGTAGCGGTTCTGCTTCAACGT
>PMZX01000098.1:163-2928 GCA_003170035.1 Myxococcales bacterium
TCGGTCAGGCGATGCAGGTACTCAGCGCTGTAATCAGGGCCCAAATAGGCGCCGTGGCCCCACAGGGTGCCGTGTTCCATGAGGGCGTACTTGAAGAAGACCTCCTGGCCGGCCTCGATGTCATCGCGGGTGAAGATGGTTGCGCCCCGCTCGTCGATCGCCTGGCCCGGAATGGGTGGCGCGTTGGTGTAGGTCTTGACGGTCACGAACGACAGCACCGCAAAGCCGATGACCATCACCAGGATCACGCCGTGGCGCCACCAAGCCGAGAGCGGGGAAGTCACGGGGGCTGGGTTGGTCATGGACTACTCCTCCAAGGGGCGCGGTTGTGGGGTTGGGATTCGATGCCTGTCGGCGTCCCGTTGTGTCGCAGAAAAAGCTGTGGGACGAGGATCTGCAGCAGCTGGTGGGGTTTCCCGATTAGTTGCTGCCTTCGGCGCGTTATACGTAGCTTCGTGGTATTCTACGTATAACTCGCCATGAACCATCGTCTGCCGCTGGAAACGCAAACACTGTACGCGGAGCTCTTGGAGCATCTCCTGGGCCTCGAGTCCCAGCGTTCGATTGGAAGCCTGGCGGGCTCGTTCACTGCGAAGCAGGTCAAGGGAGAAACCTACGTCTACTACCAGGCTTCACTCCCAGGCGGCAAGACTCGGCAATTCTACTTGGGGCGCAAGTCGCCCGCGCTGGATCGCCTGGCGGCGCGCTTCGCTCGCGAACACGCCGCTTTTGCGGCTGACGTTGCCCGCGTTGCGCGGATGGCCGCGCAGCTACGCGCCGGGGGCGCTGGCACGACCGACGCTGCCTCGGCCCGAGTTTTGGTTGGCCTGGCTGACGCGGGCGTGTTCGCGGCGGGTGGAGTCCTTGTCGGCACGCACGCGTTCATTGCCATCGGCAACCTCCTTGGCGTCCAATGGACGTCGGGATCGCTCAGGACGCAGGACGTGGACGTGGGGAACAGCCACGAGGTCGACGTGGACATCGCTGTTCCTGATTTGCGGGTTGACCTTCCGGCCGCGCTGGAGAATCTCAAGATGGGTTTTCTTCCCGTCCCGGCCCTCGATCCACGACGTCCCTCCACATTTTTCAAGGTTCGCGGACAGGCGCTGCGGGTCGACCTCCTCTGCCCCAAGCGTGGGGAGGCCGATGCCGCGATCTTCATCCCACGCTGGAACGCCGCCGCGCAGCCGCTTGCGCGTCTGGGTTTTCTCCTCGAATCGCCCGAGCGCGCCGTGATTCTTGCGAACACCGCGGCCCTGGTGAACGTCCCAACGCCGGCCCGCTTTGCCTTTCACAAGCTGCTGGTGGCGCAACTTCGCCCGGCATCGTTTGCGGCCAAGGCTGAGAAGGACGTCCTGCAGGCGGTTCAGGTGCTTGCCGTGCTGGTCGAGGATCGTCCCGGCGATCTGGCACTCGCCTGGGATGCCCTCGAAGCCCTCGGGCCCGGGGTCATGAAGGGGATCCAGCGCGGCCTGGCCGCGGTCGACAAACGCGCCCGCGGTCTCCGTACGCGCATCCGCCAGGCCACGGGAAGGTGAACACCCACCAAGCAGCGTACCCCTGCAGGCCGCTCCCTCCGAACCAACTTGTTTGGCAAGTTTCCTGTTGCGCAATTTCCCTATTGCGGTTCCGTTCAGGCCTGGATCCGCAGGTAGCGTTCCACCGAAGCGGCTGCGGTGGAGCCCTCGGCTGCGGCGGTGGCGATCATCTTGATCTTGCCTGGGTAGGCCACGAAGTCGCCGGCGGCGAACACACCGTGGATGGCGGTGCGCATGGAAGAGTCCACCGGGAGATGGGACCCATCCAGGGTCAGCTTCAGATCCCAATCGGCCAATCCGCCCAGATCCGGCGCCTGGCCCACGCTCACCAGCACGAGATCCGCGGGGATCTCCTGCGCCGCCTGATCGCGCACGGCCACCAGCACACGATCCAGCACGCCGTCGCCCCCAAAACCGACCACCTCCGCCTCGGGAATCACGTGCACGCCCGATGCGTCCAAACGCTCCAGCGAGTGCGGATACGCGCGAAGGCCCACGTGACGGTGTACCAGTGTCACCTCGGGCACGATGGCCTTCAAGGCAATGGCTGTGTCCACTGCCGTGTCGCCGCCGCCCACCACCACGGCGTGGCGGGCAACGATGTGATCGCGTGACGGCAGACGGTACACCAGACCGCGGCCGGCGAAACGATATTCGTCTTTCAGGCCCAGCTTGCGCGGCCGGAAACGACCCATGCCCAGTGCAAGCAGAACCGAGCGTGCCTTCACCTCCCGGCTGCTGGACCGCACGAAGAAGCCGACGTCCACCGCGTATCCGACCGACTCCACGGCCTCGTGCTCCTTCAATTCGGCGCCGAAGTGAGCCGCCTGCTCCGCCAGCCGTCGCGCCAATTCCCCGGAGGCCACGTCGAGGTGGGCCGGGAAATTCGTGACTGGCTTGCTGGGATACAGACTGACGAGCTGGCCGCCAAATGCCTGGGCCTCGAAGGTGATGCTGTTCAGGCCGCGCATGCGACAGTGCGCGGCTGCCACCAGCCCGGCCGGGCCACCACCAACAATGGCCACATCGTAGGGCACCTCCTGCCGCGCGACCAATCGTTCAGCCAAGGGGCTGTCCATCTCAATTTCCATCTCACGTCACCCCCTGCGACAGAGTCTGGGCCGGCTGGGAGTCGCGGCAAGGCCCACAGCGTCGCTCCTTTACTGCCGCCGCTCGAAGCTGCGGGTGCGCATATTCCCTCGCCCAGCGCAGCGGGAGGGCTAGGGT
>PMZX01000091.1 GCA_003170035.1 Myxococcales bacterium
ATGGCGACGTAGAGACGTCCGTCGCCATCGAAAAGCAAAGTGCGCGTGCTGTGGCCGCCGGTCGGCATTCCGCTCACGACGGTCTGAGGTGTTCCAAGAGCCTGGCGCCCGCCGCTGTAGGGCCAACGATACACGGTCGAATCGCTCGAAGCGTAGAGATATCCGCCTTGCATGGCGATGCCGTGGTTCAGCCCGGCGGTGGTCGTCATTGCGACTCGTTCGCTCGAGTCCGAAACACCATTGCCGTCGTCATCGTAAAGCAACATGATTCGCCCCGCGCTCTGCTCGACGACCAGCAGATCGCCGTTCGGGTTGCGCATGATTCCACGAGGGGCGGCAAGTCCGCTGGCCCACGTCCACGCGCAAAAGCCAGGTGGCATTGCCGCATTGGCGAGAGCCGCGGATGCCGGACCGACACACGTGTTGCGCCCCCCTGTGGAGCTGTCTCTGGCGGAAGCGTCAACCCCGGTGTCGGTGTTTGCGGGCGCGTCCACCTGGGCGTCGGTGACCGCGAGAGAATCCAACTGGGGCAAATCCGGCGTGGAAGCATCGATGCGGGGCAAGTCGAGACTGGCATCCACGGCAGCCGGGGCTCCCCCGAAACCGGCGCCCCCGGATCCCGAGCCGCCTCCCGCCGCGCCTCCCGTGGCCACCGTCCCACCGCTCGACACGATTCTCCCAGTCGCTGGCACGCCCCCAGTGGATATTCCACCACCCGACCCCAGGTCGCCCTGAATACCCCCGCCCATCCCTGACGGCCCTGCTTCCAGCCGATCATCACTCGACGCATCCTCGGTTCCGCCGGTGCCCCCGGTGCCAGCGTCGATCCTCTTCGCCATTCCGCTGGAACAGGCCCCCAGAAAGCAGACAAATCCAATCCCCAATCGAAGGCCGTGACCCATGCTCACATCCATCTCCTGCCTACGCAAGGGTTGGATGCCACAATCCACGCGCTCGATACAGACGTCTTGCTGGCAACCCAGTGGTATTCGGTGCTGAAGTCGCTCTTGTAGCTGTATACTCTCGTGACCGAGCCCGAACACTGAACAAACGTGTTCTTGGAAATAAGTGGCAACTATGCGAAAGAGTTTTGCGATCCTGTCCATTCTTGCCGCGGGCCTGATGTCCTACGCCGCTATGGCACAGGACGAAGTTGCCCCAACTCCGGAAGGGGCCGCACCGGCGTCTGCCGCGGCGCCTGCGGCAGCACCTCAGGCAACACCCGCGCCTGCTGCGGCACCGGCTGGCTATCCAGATGAGTACGCTCTGCGTCCGCTGGTTGTTGCGTCCGGGATGTTCCAGGGCACCTTGCCGATCGTCCTCAATCTCTCGACGAGCAATGTGCTCAAGCCCGTGTGGATACCGCTCGACCTGCGCTGGGGCAAGACGAAACAGCTTGAGTTTTTCGTGAACCACGGCACCCCCGGCGGCTCAGTGACATCCGGTTCAGGCGTCTGCCTGGGCGGCACGAGCCGAAATTGCGACGGGACGTACAACAACGTCAATTTTGGCGCGCAGTACTCCTTCCTCAACGCCAGTGGCCTGGAGCTGTCCGGCCTCCTCGCCGCCCAGTTCAGAGAGCTGTCCCCTGACATGCGGTTCGCCGTCGATGTCGGCGTTGGCATGAAGTACGTCGCTGCGCCGGTCTCCGTGAAGCTCACTCCCCAACTCGGCATCGGTCTCAACAAGCGCAGCTCCCTCGCAAACAAAGAGGAGCTTGCGGCGCCACTTCAGATCGCTCTTCAGGCTGCCCCGCGGATCGCCGTTTTCCTAGATTCCGGCATCTCTGGAAAGGTCAGCCACTTGGGCGACTCCTACGCAGTTCCCATCGGCATCGGCGGCAGCTGTCTCGCGATGCACGGTCTCGATGTGGGGCTTGAGTTCATGCTCGAAATGTTGGCCAAGGCCACGACTTTCACCGGAGGTGCGACTGACGCACGCATGCTCACGCTTTTCGTCTCTTGGCGCGAGTAGCCTGGGTGTAGCATAGGGCGGGCGTCCAGTTTGTCGTGCTTGATCCTTGCCGCGCCGATGGCCTTGGTTCGCCCGGGATCGACGACGACCTCGTGGCCGAGTTCCTTCAACCCGTCTGCTATCCAGAAGGCCCTGCAGCTCGCCTCGACGCCGATCTTCAATCGTTCTCGATTCGCGAACGCCTTCCGAATCGCATCCACGTTGTTTGCGAACTTGCCCGCGCTCACGGTCTTCCGCTCTCCGTCGACGATGTGAAAGTAGCTGGACTTCTTGCCAAGATCGATTCCACAGTAGTTTATGGCCGGTCAGCTCGTGATGGTTTGAATCAGCGACTATATGTCGCTTGAGGGGCCGGCCGCTCTACCCCATTAGAGTTTTCATGAGCGTTTGGCGAACGGCATGCCGGAATGGCTGGTGCGTTGCTGCTCGATAGCAGCGCTGCCCAAGAAGCCGTTGCAGCACTGACGAAGCCCGCGAGCATCTGCGCGGAACACAAAGGCTCACGTATGAAACTTGTCTCAACCCCCTTCATGTGCCCCATGAAGGGGTCTAGAGTCGACGCGATGGCTGAGGCGACGAAAGAAGCAGAAAAGCAACCCATCGACCGGGTGATCCGCGTGTTCGTGTCCTCGACGTTTGCCGACATGCAGTCGGAGCGGGAGGAGCTGGTCAAGCGCGTGTTCCCTGAGCTGCGCCGGCGGTGCGACAGCCGGGGCGTGGTGTGGAGCGAGGTGGACCTGCGTTGGGGCGTGACTGACGAGCAGAAGGCGGAAGGCAAGGTGCTGCCGGTCTGTCTGGCCGAGATTAAGAAGTGCCGGCCGTACTTCATCGGCCTGTTGGGCGAACGCTATGGCTGGGTGCCGGATGCCATCGATCCTGACCTGGTCGAGGCCGAGCCCTGGTTGGGCAAGCAGGCGGGGCGCTCGGTGACCGAGTTGGAGATCCTGCATGGGGTGCTCAATGACCCGGCCATGGCTGAGCACAGCTTCTTCTATTTTCGCGATCCCGCATATCTGGCCACACTGCCGAAAGAGCAGCGAGCCAAGTTCGTGGACGACACGGCCACGGCAAAGGCCAATTTGCTGGCCCTGAAGGAGCAAGTCCGACATGCGAGCCGTGACGGCAAGCTGAAGATCGGGCCCCGCGAGAACTACGCCGACCCCAAGGTCCTGGCCGAGATGGTGCGCAAGGATCTGGGCGACGTCATCGACCGGTTGTTCCCAGAAGGGTCGGAGCCGGACACGCTGACGCGCGAGGCGGCTGACCACGAGGCATGGGCACGCAGCCGGCAACGGGTGTACGTGCCGCGCGAGGTGTACTTCGGCAGGCTCGATGAGCACGCGGCCGGGGATGGGCCGCCACTGGTGGTGCTGGGCGAGTCAGGCTCGGGCAAGACCGCGCTGCTTGCGAACTGGGTCAAGCGCCTGCGCGAGCGCACCGACGCGCCTTTCGTGATCCAGCACTACATCGGCGCCAGTTCTGGCAGCACCGACTGTATGGCCATGCTGCGTCGGATACTCGGCGAGCTAGACAGACACTTCGGGCTGAAGCTGGAGATTCCTGACCAGCCCGCGGCGCTGCGCATGGCCTTTGCGAATGGGCTGTGTCGCGCAGCCGCAGCGGGCTGCGCCGTGATCGTGCTCGACGGGCTGAACCAACTGGAAGACCGCGACCAGGCTCTGGACCTGGCCTGGCTGCCGCCTGAGGTGCTGGGCAACCTGCGTCTGGTGCTGTCCACCCTTGCCGGCCGGCCATTGGACGAGCTGCAACGCCGTGGCTGGCCCAGCATGAAGGTCGAGCTGCTGTCGGTGGAGGAGCGGCGGGCTCTGATTCCGAAGTACCTCGAACAATACGGCAAGACCCTGGCGCCCGCTCCGACGGAGGCGGTGGCCCAGGCCGAGCAGACGCGCAATCCCTTGTACCTACGCGTGCTGCTGGAAGAGCTGCGCCTGTGGGGTCAGCATGAGAGTCTGTTGCAGCGGATCGCGTACTACCTGGAGGCGCAGACCCTGCCAGAGCTGTTCGAGAAGGTCTTCATCCGCTGGGAGAAGGACTACGAAGGCGAGACCGATCTGGTGGGCGACGTGCTTTCGTTCTTGGCTTGTTCCCGCCGCGGCCTGTCCGAGCGAGAGCTGATGGATCTGCTCGGCACCGGGGCCGAGCCCATCCCACGCGCCATGTTGTCACCTCTGCTTCTGGCTGCTGGCGATTCGCTGGTCGACCGATCGGGCTTGCTCGGCCTGAGCCACGACTTCGCCCGCCAGGCTGTGGACGAAGCGTACCTGCCGAACGACGACATCCGCCGCACCTTTCACCGGCGCATTGCCGACTACTTCGCAAGCCAGCCCCTCGACCGCCGCAAGGTCGACGAACTACCCTGGCAGCTTGCCCGCGCAGCAGAATGGCAACGCCTGGCTGACCGGCTGGCGGAGCCGGAGTTCTTCGCAGCGGCGTGGAACGTGAACCAGTTCGAAGTGAAGGCGTATTGGGTGCAGATCGAGGCAGGATCCGAGGTGAGGATGGTGCAGACGTATAGAAGGGCAATCGGCGGCGGGAAGTTGCTAGGGGATTTCGTGCGGGCAATCCGCGGCAACAATAGGATAAGCACTTTCGAACAGACAATTGGCTCTCTCCTTTTCGACACTGGGCACCCAGACGAATCGCTAGTCATCGGAGAACGCCTCGCAGAGCGGCACCGAACCTTTGGCAACCTCGCCGGCCTCCAGGCAAGTCTGACCAACCAGGGGCGCATCCTCCGCGCCCGCGGCCAGCTCGACGAGGCCATGGCCTTGCACAAAGAAGCGGAGCGCATCTCCCGGCAACTCGGCAATCTCGACGGCCTCCAGGCAAGTTTGGACAAACAGGCGAGCATCCTCAGCGACCGCGACCAGCTCGACCAGGCCATGGCCCTGTACAAGGAAGCGGAGCGCATCTGCCGGCAGCTCGGCAACCTCGACAGCCTCCAGACAACTCTGGGCAACCAGGCGCTCATCCTCAAAGCCCGCGGCCAGCTCGACGAGGCCATGGCCTTGAAAAAGGAAGCGGAGCACATCTGCCGGCAGCTCGGCAACCCGCGCGGGCTGGCGGTCTCGCTCGCCGACCAGGCCATCATCCAGGCGAAACGCAGTCAGTTTGGCGAAGCCGTTGCACTAGCCGAACAGGCCCTTGAACTCGTCCAGTCTCATGGCCTGACCGCCTTGGCGCAGCGGATCCAGCTAAATGTCACCCGAATACGCCGCCAAGCCGCCACCTACGCGCTCGCCGTCGACTTCGCCAAGGGCATCAAGAAGCTCGGCGAGCACAACTACGAGATTCAGCGCGACACCTTGAAAGCCGTGCTGGCCAACATGGCTCTGCTCTCGCGCTCGGCCCGCGTCGTGCCCGCGATGAAGGATGGCAAGGCTGTTGGTTTCCGCCTCTACGCGGTTCGTCCCGATGGGCCAGTCGCCATGATTGGCATGCAGAACGGCGACATCATCTCGTCCCTCAACGGCCTCGAGATCACAAGGCCGGAGAAAGCCCTCGATGTCTACGCCGAGATCAAGTCAGCCAGCCATCTCTCGCTCGGGATAGAGCGGAACAGTCAGCAAATCACGAAGGAATACAACATCCGATGAAGCGCCACGGACACGGGGGCAAACACGCACTGGCTGCGGAGGCTGCTGTGTGACGAGTATTGTCGCAGCTAGCGCCGCGATAACAGGGCAAACCCGTTCGATTCCGTCTCGATGCGGGTCTGCTGCGACAAGTGTGGTAGGCGAGCCATTGGTACAATCAAATACCGAACGCACAGCGCGTTTAGTCGCTGTGTCAGTTCCGCGGGACTAGACAATGGGTCATGCTCGCGGTGACGTGGGTCGTGTCGCAACAGCGGCGCGGANNTCAAAGGGACGGGCGAACCCGGCCTGAACCGCGAAGAAGCCATAGTCTTCAGTGTAGACCGCTAGGCGCTGCCCTGCTGGGACGAGGGCGGCCGCCAACTGGCCGATCGCCATCTCACGAGAGCGATCGACGAATGAGTCCGATTTGGTGATTCGTGGACGAGCTATGAGTGTCGTCGCGACCACGGCGGCCAAAACGCCGACTGATACGGCGAGGCGCATGGGCGAGAGCCGGACGTTTCGCAAAAGACGATCAAGCAGTTCACCCACAAGCAGCGCCATAGCAAGCCATGCCACGAGCAGGGTCCGATCTTCGTGATGAGTCGCCGCGCCGTCGAGCAAATCGCCGACGATCAAGAATGACACGAGGGCGCCAATGGCGAGACACAATCTCGCCCAAGCTCGCCCGCGCAGGCCTGTGCGACCGTGGACCCAAAGCGCGATGGATAGCAAGAGGAGCGCCAACAACGTCAGTTCTGGCTCTCCGGTGAAGAGTGCCAGGGGCTGTTGAAGGAGGCGCGAGCCGAAAGTCATCGATTCGCCACCCAGCGCTCGGCGGTAGGCTGCGACGCGTGTGACGAAGAACAAAGCATCGTGGTGATGGACGAAACCATAGAACATCCAGGCGGTGGCCCCCAGCGACGCGATGATCGCGGATCCCACCAACCAACGACGCCGGTGTGGCTGCCGAATCGCATCGAATGTCGCGCATATAGAAACCACGCAGGCAATCGGCCAGGTTTCATAGCGGCAGAGCGTGGCCAAGCAGGCTGCGAGCGCGCCTGCGGCGCGTATTCGGTCATGTTTCGAGCTGAGCGTGGCGCTGGCCAAGAGGGCGAGTACGGCCGTCGCATACTCGGGCACCATCGCAGCACCGTAGTAGGCAGCGTGGGGCATGCAGGCAGCAATCATTCCGGCGATAAAGGCAGCTCGTGCTGACAGCTCGATCGAGCGAGCCACCCACCAAACGCCAACCGCGGCGCAAGCCCCGAGCCCGATCGCCATTACCTGTGCAGCCGCCAGCGTAGGGCCAAAGGCCGCCATTGCGCTACCCCAAAGCAAGAATGGAAATGGCAGCCAGCTTGTCCCAGAGGGATCAAAGTGCGGATGGATGGCGAATTGCTGTGCAATGACGGCACGAGCGAAGTCGTCATCGCTGACGGACCGAAATCCCGTCCAGAGCAGCGTAAGCGAGACGGCGATCTTGGTGGTCGCGATGATACAGGGTGCGGCGTATCGCCGAATCACGCTGTGACTCTGTTGGGGAACGGAGCCTTCGCGAAGGTAGACGGCGATGGCTTACTTCACAATCAGACCGCAGGCAATGCG
>PMZX01000208.1:0-7766 GCA_003170035.1 Myxococcales bacterium
CCAGCGCTGCATGTCCGCGGCTTCCTTGAAGGATCCGATCTTGTCGCGAACGATGCACTTCAGGTAGTGGGCGAAACGGCAGGTCGCGAACAGATAGGGCAGTCGGGCTGCCAACGCGGCGTTGGCGGTCGCGTCGGGGTCGTCGTACTGGGCCGGCTTCTGCAGCGACTGCGCCCCGATGAAGGCGGCAAAGTCGGTGTTCTTCTTGTACACCAGAGGCATGAAGCCGCTCTTGGCCAGCTCGGCCTCGCGCCGGTCGCTGATGGCGATCTCGGTGGGACAGCGCACATCGACGCCCCCGTCATCGGTGGGGAAGGTGTGGGTGGGCAGGCCCTGCACGTCGCCGCCCGATTCGATGCCACGAATCCGCGAGCACCAGCCGTAGGTCTTGAAAGAGCGGTTGATGTTGACCGCCATGGCATAGGCTGAGTTGGCCCAGGTGTACTTCTTGGCGTCGGGCCCGCTGGCATCCTCCTCGAAGTCGAACGCCTCGACCGGATTGGTCTTGGCCCCGTAGGGTGGCCGGGCGAGGAAGCGCGGCATGGTCAGGCCGACATAGCGGGCGTCATCCGAGTCGCGCAGCGATCGCCACCCGGCGTACTCGGGGATCTGGAAGATCTTGGTCAGGTCACGCGGGTTGCTGAGCTCCTGCCAGGACTCCATCTGGAACACGGTGGGAGACGCGGCCGCCAGGAAGGGGGCATGGCCCGCCGCCGCGATCTTGGCCAGCTCACCCAGCAACTCCACATCTTGCGGACCGTGATCGAAGTAGTAATCGCCCAGCAGACAGCCGAAAGGCTCTCCGCCCAGGGTCCCGTACTCCTCTTCGTAGAGCTTCTTGAACAGCGGGCTCTGGTCCCACGCGGCGCCTTTGTAGCGCTTGAGAGTCTTGTGCAGATCCTTCTTGGAGACGTTGAGCACCCGGATCTTCAGCATGTCGTCCGTCTCGCTGTTGGAGACGAGGTAGTGCAGGCCGCGCCACGCGCTTTCGAGCTTCTGAAAATCGGGGTGATGCAGGATCGCGTTGATCTGCTCGCCGAGCTTCCTGTCGATCTCGGCGATCATCGCCTCGATACTCTGCACCACGTCGGTCGAGATGAGCTGCGCGCTGGCCAGGGCTTGCTCGGCCAGGGTTCGCACCGCGCCCTCGACTTCTCGCTTGGCGGTATCGGTCTGGGGATTGAACTGCTTGTTCAGTAGCCCGGCGAACTCGGAGACCTGGTCTGTCGCTGCGCCGGCCTGAGCCTGGGTGCTCTCTGTTGCATTAGCCATGGGTCACCTTCACTTGGGCGGTTTCGGGGTTGCCACTCTCGGGTTTGGGCGCGGAGGCCAGCGCCTGCAGCAGGGCTGGATCGCGCAGAGTCTTTGCGATCAGGTCCTCGGCGCCGGTGCGACCGTCCATGTACGTGATCAGGTTGGACAGCTGCTGTCGCGCCTGCAGAAGCTGGTTGAGCGCCTCGACCTTGCGGGCGACGGCCGCCGGCGAAAAGTCATCCAGACTCTCGAAGGAGAGGTCCAGACTGAGATTTCCCTCGCCGGTCAAGGTGTTGGGAACCTGGATCGCCACCCGCGGCTTCATCGCCTTGAGCCGATCGTCGAAATCGTCGACCGAGATGTCGAGGAATTTCCGATCAGCCACCGGCGCGAGTGGCTCAACGGGATTGCCGGAAAGATCGGCCATGACTCCCATCACGAAGGGAAGTTGGACCTTCTTCTCGGCCCCGTAGAGTTCGACGTCGTATTCGATCTGAACGCGTGGAGCGCGATTTCGCGCGATGAATTTCTGTCCGCTGTTGCTCATGGTGTTCCCCTGTGTGGAGGTTGTGAGAACTGGATGCTGCCTACCTGCGGTCGGGCCCCGGTCTAGCTGTCCTTGCCGCGCAGAATGTCCACCTGGGAGACAGCGCTCGGCGCGACGTCACGAACGATGTCCAGGAAACTTGCCGACACGAGCCGCTTGCATCGTGCAAGCAAGAGCGGCAAGGGGCTGGATGGCTCGTGCCGCTCGTAGTACTCGCGAATCCGGTCGAGCAGGCGAGCCACGTCTTCCCGCGAGGTCACGGTCCCCGTCAGCGCGGGCTGTGCTGGCGCGGCCGGGTCGCCAGCCGCTGGGTCGCCAGGTGAGTCGCTCGCCAGGGGCACCGATCCGGCACCGCGCTGTTCGAGACGAGCCGCCAGAATCTTGTGGGCTTGCCCCAGCAGCCCGGACAACTTCGCGAAGCTGGGCGCATGGGCAACTCCCACGCGGGCGCCAACCGTGGCCTCGAGCGCGGTCAGGTGTGCAAGAGATTCGCGCACACTCGCCGCGGTGGTTTGCAGATCTGCGATCGCACTCTCGGAAAAGGCCCCGTCAATCGCGGTGGATGCCGGCGCTGCGGTCCCGGGCGCGGGCGGCAGTTCGCCGGATGCGATCGCGAGATCCCGCAGGCTGAATCGGCCAAGGGATCGCGAAGTCACCAGGGGAAGCGCGCGAATGCGGTCGACGAACGCGGCTGAATCACACAGTCCAGTGAGGACGTTGACCCGTAGCGTGGGATCGTTTCCGTCGTCCGGCTCCAGCCGGGGGAAGCAGCCGTCCCAGTACCGTTCGGTGAGCCCGCGCAGCACGGCCAGGCCAGCGCGCAGCCCCGCGAACCCTTCAGTGTTGAGCCAGGCTGAAGTCAGGTGAAGGGCAACCCGCAGATCCTTGGTCTTGCCCAGGAGGGTCGCGGCGCGTTCGGCGATTGCGTCCCAGTCAGGCTCCTGCGCCGGTAGGACCGCTCTGCCCATGTGCTGCTCGGGCTTGCCCTGGACCAGGCGCTCGAGATCCAGGAACGCCGGATCGTACTCCAGGTCCGACCCGCAGGGAGCGGCAGCCGCGACCGGCTGGAGGAGGGAATCGACCTGGCTGATGAGAATCATGCCAGGCTTATCGGAAGCCCGAACAGAAGGTTGCTTGGAAAAGTGCAGTCGCAGCGGATCGGGCGCTATTCGAGCCGATTCGTGCCGTCGAACGGCGTCGTGAGCGGGAATCTCCTTCGCGCGGCCGCGGTCGCGGGCAGGGCGTGCAAACTGCCTTTGTCGCGATCACTCACCGCCTGGACCCAGGCCACGGTGCCCTTGCACGCGATATCGACCACGCCGGCGAGCAAAGCCGCGCTCGGGGCCTTCGCGATCGACACCTCAAAGGTGGCGGCCAGGGTATGGCTTCTCATGTATGCGTAGTCGATGTATTCGCCCTGGGTCGGGTAGTCATCGTAGGACTGCTGGTATATGGCGAAGTTCATCGCCTGAGCGGTCTTCTGTCCGGCGGCAGTGAAGAAGATACCGTCGGCGGTGGCATCGCTTGTGTAGCACCAGGGCCAAAGCACCTCTTGCGCGCCACTGTGGTACGCGATGGCCGCGTGGAACCCGACGCCTTCCTGCAGTCCCTTCACCAGACCGGCTTCAACAGTCTTGAATGAGTCCGCGTCGCTGCGCCCCGGGTACGAATAGTCGCGGTTGATGTCCAGCCCGGCTGCGTTCTCCCGCGTGTTCGAAACGAACCCATCCGGGTTCACCAGGGGCATCACGTAGAAGGCGTAGGTCTGAAGCAGGCTTCGCACCGACGCGTCGGTCGCGCTGGTTCGCAAAAGATAGGCTGGGATGGCCAGGGCCGCTTCTGTGCTGGATGGTTCGTCGCCGTGATGGGTTCCATTCGCAAAGATGGCTGGCGGGCTGGCCTGGCAGGTTGCATTTATGATGAGGTAGGGCAGATCGCGGCCTTGCCCCGATTGGCCGAGCACCTTGTATGTGGCGATGGCGGGCAGGGCCGAGGCCACGGACCGTAGGTATGTCTCGATCTGCACTTGATCGTGATAGGTCGGAAAGCTGATGGCGATGGCCCGCAGGCTGTCGACGGCGATGTCGTCAACCAGGGTGCAGCCACCGCCGGCGGACCCGTCTGCGCCGGGGGCTTCGACGGCTGTGTCGGTGGCGTACCCTGCCGTGTCTGTGGCAGCCAGGTCGGCCCCGGCGTCCGCAGCCAGGTCGGCGCCAGCGCGCAGGTCAGCGGCCAGGTCAGGAACACTTGCCATGTCGGCGGCCAGGTCAGCGGCGGGGTTGATGTCCGCAGCCAGATCGGGACTGATTGGCAAGTCCACGGCCAGGTCGGGGCTGGTCCCCAACTCCGCCACCTGATCGGGGCTGCTGCCCCCGTCGATCGTCGAGTCGCGATCCTGTCCGCTATCCAGCGCGCCAGCCTCGGGGCTGCGCAGCCCATCGGCCTGGGCAACCGGGCCGAGATCGACGGCGCCGTCGTTGCGTGGGGCGCGCCCGGAATCGCTCCCCTGGCCACAGCCAGCCACGAGTACAGCCACCGCAAGGAGAAAGGTACGCATTGCTCTCCTCTGCATTCCGACTCTGTGTGCGCTGTGCCCTCCGTGGTTCAACAGCCAACTATATCCCGGACTTGGCAGTGATGTCGGCTGGACAGGCGATCTGCTGGTATAGAATCTGGGGATTGTCGGCGGCGCTGAACCAGCCGGCGACCCAGTTGCAGCCCGCCAACAGCAGCGGCATGTTCCCGAAGGCAGCCTGGCACTTCTGCTGCACGCAAGCCTTGTCATCGTTGCAGGTTGTGAGCATGCCCCCGCTGCCCGCGCCGATATCAGCGCTGCCCCATTGCGCCGAACCGCCGGTGCACGCGTTGTTCGCACCCACGCCACCGCCTGGGATCAGAAGGTCGAACTGGTTGGAGCCGATGCCTCCGATGTTGATGACCTGAACGATCAGTGTCTTGCCTTTGATGGCGATTGACCCCGCGTCATTGGCGTTGTATTGCCCCTTGCCGGTAAACTGGAGTTGGAAGCAGGTGCCGCAGGCGACGCCGTTGTAGGCGGCAAAGCCGTAGGAGAGGGTATCGCTCACGGACCAGGGCGCGCCCCAGTAGCACATATATCCGCCTCCGCCGCCACACGCGCTTTGGGTGTCATTGCCGACCGTCGAGGTGCCGTCCTTGCCGCAGGTATGGGTCGGTTTGTTGTTGGCGTTGGCGGCCCAGCCACAGGATGGCTTGCAGCAGTCCCAGTAGCGGGTGGTGAAGCCGCTGCTGCCATTGGTGATGGGCGGCGGCTGGGCATGCGTGCTGCCGGTGGAGGTTCCGCCGCTGGACGAACCACTGGTCGCTGTACCGCCAGTTGTGGTGGTACCGCCCCGGGCGGTGGTGCCGCCGCTGGACATGCTGCCACCCGAGGTCATGGTGCCTGCGGTCCTGGTGCCCCCTGACGTGGAGCCGCCTGCGGACGAGCTGCTTGTGGACGAGCCGCCTCGGGCTGTGATACCGGCGGTCGCTGTTCCGCCTGTTGTGGTGGTGCTACCTGGCGTGGCGGTGCCGCCGGTCGCGCTGCCTCCAGTTGCCGTGCGGCCCGCTGTCGCGCCTGCGGTTGGCGTGCTGTCTCCTGATGAGGTGCCGCCCGTTACCGTCACGCCGCCTGTCGGCGTGGTGCCCCCGGTTGCCGGAGTGCCACCTGTCACGAGCGTGTCTCTCGGGGCTGTGTTGCCGCCCGAGGCTGTGGTGGCACTGGTGATTCCGACCGGGCGGGTCGCGCCGCCGCTTCCCCCACTTGCCGAGGTGCTCGGCGGGGTCGAGCCGGCGCCTCCACCCTGTCCAGAATGGTGCGACGGCGGGGCAAGGGCGCACGCTCCCCCAAGGGCAAGCAAGGCAAGAGTCGGGGCAGGAGGAAACCTCATGAACACACTCCTGTGCGTTGAACTTCAGAACCCCGCTCGGCCGGGGATTGGGAATCGTTGAAGGATGCTTCGAACACGGAACGCTACGCAAGAGATGCGATTTCGGCAAGTTCGGCGACCGTGCTCTCACCGGAAAATGTCGGTCGAGGCCCGGCCCAGAGGATTATCGGCTGCATGACTGCCCCCCTTGACGTGACCGCGGGAGGTTCATTCTGTCCGGTGCGTCAGACGGTGGTCTCTGGCAAGGGCTTCTCGACCACCGTGAGAACCCCAAACGCGTCACCTCATCTACGCCCCGCGGGTCGAGAAGCGCGAGCGGCCGTGTAGCTTCCAGGCCTTGATGAGCCCGACGTTCTTGGCTTCAATGGGCTCCATCTCGCTGAACTCGGCTTGCACCGGTTCGGGAAGCTTCTGATAGAAGGTGTTGGCCACCACCAGTTCGTTGGACGAGGCCTCGGCCAGCAGGCGCGCCGACAGATTGACGGCGTCACCCACGACCCCAATGTGGGTCTGGCTGAACGGCCGGTAAAGCACGACATGGATGTCGCCCATGGCGATGCCCATGTGCACGCCGCCCGCGGGTTGCACCCGGTCGAGTTCGCGCTGCCAGCGGTTGGAAACCGAGTTGCCGATCTGCAGGAGCGCCCGCGCGCATTCGAGCGCCCGGATGGTGACGTTGTCCTCGGGCTCGGGCACGCCGAACAGCGCGAGCACCTCGTCGCCCACGAACTGTCCCATCATGCCGCCTGCGTTGATGATGGCGTAGCGAGAGTTGGAATAGAACGAGGTCAGGGCACTGCGCATGACCTCGTCGTCGCGGGTGTCGCGCACGAAGCTGGAGAAGTAGGAGAGGTCGGCCAGAATCACCACGGCGTTGCGATAGCGTTGCGGTGGCAGGATGCGTTCGGGTGTCAGGCCGTACAGGGTGTGCAGCTGCAACAGGCGTGACCAGCCGAAGTGCCAGAGCAGCGACGACTTGAGCGGGCTTGACGCATGCCGATCGCCGAACGCCCAGTGCCACTTGGCTTGATCGATGCGGCTGCGTAGCTCGGTCAAGCTTTCGACCGTGACCGCGGGCAGATCCAGCTTGAAGCATTCGACGATCAGCTCGCGCAGCCTGGTCTCGTCCCAGATCTCCAACTGCAGCTCGGGACGGACAGCGGCGCGCAGGCGCGCGAAGAGCGCGGTCCAGTCCGTTCGCGCCGCCCGGTCGATGAGCAGGACCACGCGGTCGGCATCGGGCACCGTGGTGGATGGCGTCCCGTACTTGTTCTGCAGATGATGGACCAGCCGATCGCTGGCATAGCCGTACTTGACCTCGAGGAAATAGGGCGGTCGTCCTGGCCGGCGCACCAGCATGTCGGCGAACGCGCCTGGCGCGCCGAGGTCGACCTCGCGGGCCACATCGACCTCGTCGGCATGGGCGCCATCATGCTGGACAGCGTGCACGCGGCAGATATCACAGCATATTTCCTCCAGAAACAGGCGAAGCTGGCGGAGGAAATTTGGGTTGTCCGAACTGCTGGCTAGGGTCACGGTCATGTTGACCCCATTGTAGCGTGCCGTTCGGCAAGGCCCGAGATCTGTGCGCCTAGATGATGTTCTGCAGGGCGACCGCAGGTCGCTCCTGCGGGCGCGCGTCCCGTAGGCATCATGTTCCGCGCAGGGGCGACCGTAGGTCGCCCCACGGGTGCGCGCCCTTGCCGCCAAGATCAGCGCCCTTGACTTGAGCCGCGGCACTCGCTAAGCACTGTGCGCCATGACCCGCGATGAAGACGCCCCTGATCCCAGCCTGTTCGATCGCCGGATCGTCGAACGCAACATCAAGCGCGGCCTCGTCACGCGCAAAGACTACGAGAAGTTCTTGAAGTCGCTGCCGGACGCATCGGACAAGATGAGGTCGCCCGACGAGGCCCCAGAGCCGGGCTCCAGTTCGCCGGGAACAGGCACTCCGTCTCCGCACGCAGCTTGAAAGCATGCGCCCGGCTGCGTAGCCTTCGCATATGTCGGACTCCGAGAAGAAGCCTGGTTTTACAGTCACCGATCGCCGGTCATTC
>PMZX01000208.1:7850-19663 GCA_003170035.1 Myxococcales bacterium
TGCTGCGCGAGAAGACCCAGTCCAACCTCACCCCAGAGGAGGACAGGCTGCTGGAGAGTCTTCTCTACGATTTGCGTCTACGCTACGTCGAGGCGGTCAAGGCTGGATCGCAGGGGGGGTGAGCGCGGGACAGGGGCCAACCCCGCTTGCTCTCGACTGGCGCGGGCGGCGCGCCAAACCTCGCGCACGAAGAGCCCGAAGAACAGCGATGCGGCAAGGGGTAGCAGGAAGACCAGGACCCGTGAGATCTGCGGGTTGGAGCGACGGTACTCGACGAACCACCAGTCAAGGCGGACGCGGTTCCAGCTTGAGGCGATGTCGAGCTGGACCGACGTGTATCGATGCCAGGGGGCGTCCCTCTCGGCGGCGATCCAGTCGTCGTCGTGGCGCGCGTGGCGAAACATCCAGGCGTGGCCCAGGATGGGTTGGAAGGGCGGCAGCCACTGCAGGGTGTGCATGTCCTCGAAGCATGCGCCGCACGCGCTGGGGGTGTCGCCCACGCCGCTGCCCTTTGCGATGGGTGTGCCCAGCCATGCGCGCGCCGCCTCCCGCTGGATGCGTATGAAGTGATCCCAGTAGAAGGCATTGCCCAGGAATTGCACGAAGCCACCTGCCAGCAGCAGGGTGCCGAGCGCGCCAGCAGCCAGGATGCGCTTGCGACTGCGCGCCGCCAGAGAAAGGTCATCGACCAGCAAGCACGCCGGCAGCAACATGACCGGCACGGCAAAAACCAGATAGCGGGGCCCCCAGGCGTAGTCGCCGCTCCAGAAGATCAGACGGGCATAGACCAGCACCGGGGGCGCCACCGTCAGAAGAGCCGCGGGCAGGAAGTGTGGCCAGCGGCGAACTGCGCGAGGAAGACCGATCAGGCCGGCCAGAAGCGGTGGGCTGTACAGGAACACGCTCTTGCCAGGTGAGAGAAACATGCCCCATAGGCCGACGGCGACGTTCTCGCGGATGCCGGCCTCGCTGGACAGGTCGTATCCAACCGCGAAGACGTCGCCCCATCGCGCATAGTTGTAGAGGAGGGCCAGGGCCGCAAAAGGCAACGCCGCAACCGTTGCGGCGACTGCTGTTTCCAGGTGCACCCGCCACCGGCCCCGCAGAGCCACCACCAGATAGATGGCCGCCCCTGCCGCGGATACGATGTAGATGTACTTGGCGTTCACCAGCAGCCCGGCCCACATCCCCAAGAGCGCGCCGGTGCGGCGCGAGGGATTCTCTCGCGTCTCGAGCAATTGTGCGAAGAAGCCGGTGAAACACGCGGTCTGCAGGACCTCCGAGTAGGTGTAGCGCGAGTACACCCACAGCGTGCTGCCCAGCCCCAGCGCAATGGTGGTCAGGGCAGCAGACGCAGGCCTTGCGCCCAAGCGGCGGCAGATACCGAAGAAGAGCAAGCAGGTCAGGGCCCCCATGAGGGTAGGCCCCAGGCGGGTGTTGAAACGCAGCGCGAGCTGCTCTTGCAGCGGGACGTGCTTGTGTACCAGACGCTGCAGCACGGCTCCGGGAATGTGAATCAGCGCCTGCAGCGCGGGGGCCACTCCGTAAACCTTGCCGCCGCGCCCGAGGGGAAGCGTCGGGGGCCAGCGGGTCCGGATGGCGATGGTGCCTTCACGGGCGATGCTGTTTGCGACCTCCCACAGAGGGGTGGCGTCGCCCCACGGCCGCTCGCGACTCATGGAGAACATGTAGACGAGGAAGAACGCAACCAACAGCCACAGACCCCCGCGCCGTCGGAAGCTGAACATGTTCGTCATGGAACGGATGGCCGCGATGATAGCCCGGCCCTGTCTGGAGTGCCTGGCCGATCGAAGACCAACAGTTCCACGCGCAGGCCCCCGTTGCGGAGGGCATGGGTGGCGATCGGCGGGCGCCGCAGCCCAGTGGCGACCGCCCTAGCAAAAGCGGTGTCTGGGCACAGGACGCCGGCCCGCCAGTCCTGATAGCCGGTGGCCAGGATGCGTCCGATGGTGCGGCCCAGGCGCAGAACATCCGGGCGCTGCCCGAGCCGGCGGCCGTAGGGAGGATTGATGACCACGAGCCCGCCTGGTCCGAAGGGCGGCTGGTCAGCAAAATGCGCCACGTCGAGGCGGACATGGCGGTGAAATCCGGCTCGTTCGGCGTTGCGGCGGGCGATTTCGATGGCGTGGGCATCCTGATCCACGCCGTTGAGGATGGACGGTGTGGTGGCGAGTTGAGCCGCCTCGGCCCGAGCCCGCAGGCGGGCCCATACGCTGGCGTCGAAGCAAGGCCACTCCTGCAGGGCGAACGAGCGATGAAGGCCGGGCGCCGCACGCAGGGCCGCGGCGCACGCCTCGATGACGATGGTTCCCGAACCGCACATCGGATCGAGAAACGGCAAGCGTGGGTCGTACTGGCACAGGGCCAACACGCCTGCGGCCAGGGTCTCCCGCAGGGGCGCGCGCCCGGTTTCCAGGCGCCAGCCTCGTCGGTGTAGCAAAGCACCAGAGGCATCCAGGCTGACGGTGAAGTGATCGGCTTCGCCGCGAACCAGCACCCGTGAAAGTTCGTCGCTCGCGTCGTCGTCGTCCTCGGTACCTGGCGGGCGCGGAGGTAGCGTGCCGAGGCTGTCGCGGACCGCGAGCTCCAGAGTTTCAGCCAGCGCTTTGGTGTGATAGAGCCGACAACGGTTGGTCGACACGTCCACACGCAAGGGCCGATCGCGGGGCAGAAAGCGCTCCCAGGGCAGCTGGGCAAGCTGCCGGCGCAAGGGAGCAAAATCACGCGCTTTGACCTGGCCCAGCCTCAGCACCACGCGGCTGGCGATGCGCAGGTGCAGATTGGCCGCCATACCGACCGCCAGCGTGCCGCAGAATTCGACGCCGCCGGGAAGGGCGCGTACCGCGTGTGCGCCGTCGAGCTGTTCCACCTCGTTCCGCAAAGGCTCTTCCAGGCCAGGTGTCGCTGCTGCGAACCAGTCCAGCTTGCCGCTGTCCGGGATGTGCGCATGGACAGGGCTGCGCGGCTGTCTACGCTCGCCTGGGCGGGGCATGCTGGACGCGCGGGCGGCAAAACGAAGGTGAGCCAAGATTTCCACCGTGCCGCTGGCACCGGAAACCGGGGAATCCATATGGGCGAGCAACTGGAAGCCAAGCGCTTCGGCCTTCCTGCAAAATGCGGCGAGAGCACGGCGGCGCAAAGCCGGATCGTCCACCCGGCCGCGCTTGACCAAGTGGCTGGGGAGTTCGAACTGCGGTTTGACGAGGACCACGCCCTCGGCGCCATCGCGCAGTCGGAATGCCAGCGAGCGCAGCATGTTGCGCGCGGCTACGAAACTGACGTCGACGGTGAAGAAATCGAACGGTCCCGGCGCCACAGCCAGCGACAACGTCTTCCAGTCGGTGTGCTCCAGGTTGTCGACACGTGGGTCGGCGGCGAGCCCGGGATCGAGTTGGCCATGTCCCACGTCCACCGCGGTCACGTGCGCCGCCCCACACCGGAGCAGAACCGCGACGAACCCGCCGCTCGACGCACCGACATCCACCGCCCAGCCCCCGCGCACCAATGTCGCAAGCTTGAAGCGCGCTATGGCCGCCTCTAGCTTGCGTCCTCCGCGAGTCAAATCGTGGTTCATGTGTCAGTCGCGTGGGGAGCCGGCGAGCTCTACTCGCCGCGGACCTTCGCGCGAGGCCGAGCGCGAGGGNNGTGGTGGGGAAGGTGCAGGTCCCGAAGTCCCCGAAGGGGGAAGCGAGCGGGGGCGGGTGGCAGGTGGGGCGCCGAAGGGTTTGGGAACCCTTTGAGGGTTCCCCCGCAAGATACAAGGGTTTGGGAACCCTTTGAGGGTCCCCATGTCAGATCGCCGGCGCGCTGCCCATTTGCAGAAGCCGCGACAGGCGCGAGATCAGCATCGGATCGCCGATGATCTTCAGCTTGCCGCTCAGAAAGACTTGGACCGCCGCCTGGGCCCCGCCGTCGATCATGATGCGGAAGTCTTCGTCCGTGGCTTCGATGGTGCAGTGAGGCTGGCCGATGCATCCGGGCTGGCAGATGGGCGGCGAGCTGATGAGGTCGGCGGTCCATGTCCCTCCGTCAGCACCGGCGATGGTGAACAGGAAGGTCGCGGCCACTTCCTTGGCCTTTTCGGGGTGCCGGCGCAGGGCATCCGGGACGCGTCGATCGAAGAAGTCTTTCACGGAACTGGGCATGGAACCTCAGCGCGGGATTGTGGCTGCGCAGCGGCGGCTGTCAACGTCAGCGTTTGGGCGCCGCCTTGTTCGCATACCGTTGTGCCACCCGGTCGGCGTATCCATCGACCTGCGTAAGCGGCGCGCGCGTGATGGCGAGAGCCCCGTCGCGGATATCTTCGGTGATGGTGGCGCCCGCGGCCACGACGGCGCGTTTGCCCACGCGCACCGGCGCGACCAGTTGCGTGTCCGATCCGATGAAGGCGCCGTCCTCGATGATGGTCTGGCGTTTTTCATAGCCGTTGTAGTTACACGTGATGGTGCCCGCTCCCACGTTGACCCCTTCGCCGATGATGGTGTCGCCCAGGTAGGTCAGGTGGTTGGCCTTGCTGCCGCGGCCCAGGCGGGTCTTCTTGGTTTCCACGTAGTTGCCCACGTGCACATCGGGTCCCAGGTCGGTGCCCGGTCGCAGATGGGCAAAGGGTCCCACCTTGGCGCCTGGCCCGATGCGGGCCTCAGTGGCCACGGTGTAGGGCAGAAGGATGGCGCCTGCACCCACCTCGGTGTCGGTGAGTATGCAGCCGTCGTCGATGCGTGCGCCCACGCCAATCCGGGTGCGACCGCGCAGCACCACGTTGCGGCCGATCTCCGCGTCCTGGTCTATGGTGATGCCGGCTTCGACCACGACTGCCTCGGGATCGCGGAAGGTCGCGTGCTTGCCCAGCTCGCCGACAATGCGCCGGCACAGGGTCTTCTCGACCGAGACGAGTCGTTGGCGGTCGTTGATCCCGGCCATCTCCTCGGCGCTCACACTCGCCGAGGCGACGCCGATACCGGTGGCGGCCTTTGCGATGATGTCAGTCAGGTACAGCTCGCCCTGGGCGTTGCGGGGCGAGAGTCGCGCCGTGGCCTGACGAAGAAAGGCTGCTGGCGCGGCGTAGATACCGGCGTTGACCTCTGTGATCCGGAGCTGCTCCGAGCTGGCATCCTTGTGCTCCACCACCTCGACGACACGGCCCTGGCTGTCGCGGATCACCCGGCCATAGCCGTGGGGATCGGCCAGTTCCGCCGTCAGGATAGCCAGTTTGCCCGCGCTGCGCGATTTCTTCACCAACGCGGTCAAGGTCTCGCGACTCAAAAGGGGCACGTCGCCGTAAAGAATCAGAACCGTTCCCTCCCACCGGCGCAGGGCCGCCAGCCCCAGGTGCGCGGCATGCCCGGTTCCCTTCTGTTCTGCCTGTTCGACCACGGTCACCGTGGCCTGTCCGTGGCGAGCGGTGAGCGCCTTCTCCACCTCGGCACGCTGAAAGCCGAGCACGACCACGATGGGCGAGGCGCCAAGTTCCAGCGCGCGCTCGACCGGATACGAAACCAGGGGCACGCCCAGTAGCGGATGCAGCATCTTGGCCCGCGCCGAGTACATGCGGGTCCCTTTCCCGGCCGCAAGAATCAAGCAGGCCAGGTTGTTCTGCGCTTTCGGTTGACCGCGACTCACGAGAATCCTCCGGGACATCGTCTACCATCGCAGAGCCTTGGTTGCGAGTTGCAGCGAGATTTGCGGTATACAATCCCTGCCCATGGCTTCCTACGTCCTGGTGGTCGAAAGCAATCCCGCGTTGGCTCGGCGCATCAACGAGGCGCTCGGGGAAGCGCACTACTCGCTCTCGACCGAGGCCGAGCTGACCTGGGCCCGGCGTACCCTGGACGTGCGTGCGCCCGACGCCATCATCCTGGATACCACGCTTTCCGACGGCAGTGGCTTCGCGCTGGCCGACGAAGTGCGCCGCAACCCGAGTACGGCCCGGATCCCTATCTTCTTCATCGCCAGCACACACCGTGGGGCCAGCCATCAGGCCGAGGCGCAGCGCCGCTTTGCCCCGGCCGAGTACCTGCCCACGCCGCTCGATGCGGACCACCTGCTGGCGCGTCTGCTCGAAACCGTACCGCCCAGTGAGGCGCCCGAGGCGCAGGCCGTGCCCAACTACCCGGGCGCCGCGGCGGCCGATTCGGAGCAGAAGCGCGAGAGGCGCGCGGTGGAAACCACGGCCAAGCACTTCGCCGAGGGCGAGTCGGACCTGCGCGGATCGCTGGCCCGGCAGCCATTCGCCCGCGTCCTACAGCGGATCTATTCCGCCCGCATGTCCGGGGCACTGCTGCTCGCGCGCGGCGACACCAAGAAGATCGTCAACTTCGAAGAGGGCTATCCCGTCTCGGTCCGTTCCAACATGCTGTCCGAGTGCCTGGGTCAGATCCTGCTGGAGCAACGCCTCATATCTGCCGAGACGCTGGCGGAGTCGTTGCGCCGGATGAAAGAGACGCACCAGCATCAGGGTGAGGTCCTGGTAGCCATGGGCGCGCTCTCGCCCTACAACCTGTCGCGCGCCCTGATGCTGCAGATGGAATCGAAGGTGCTCGAGATCTTCTCGTGGTCGAGCGGCGATTTCATGTTCAAGAAGGACCAGTCTCACCAAGACGCGCCCATGCGGCTGGAACGTACGCCTGCGGCCTTGATACTGGATGGTATTCGGCGCCACTACGATGCGGAGCGCATCCACAGCGTGCTGGAGCCCCTCTCGGGGAAGTACCTGGCGCCCAGTCCCGACCCACGCCGGCGCCTGCAGGACATTACCGCCGATGCCAACGAGCGGCGCTTCATCGATGGCCTGGATGGCACGGTCAAGCTGGAGACGGCGCTCGCCTCATCGCCCATTCCCATCGACCGTGCACGCCTCCTCCTGGTGGCCATGTCCGAGGCGGGCATGATCACGCCCAGCCAGGCGCCCCCGCGCGGGCAGAAGGACGAGAGCCGCCATACGCCACGGCCGGTGGATCTGGGCGGTGCGAGCGCGTCGACCGGCGAGCGCAGCCGTGAAGAGCTGGTCGCGCTGCTGGCGGTGATGCGCGTGCAGAGTCACTTCGAGGTTTTGGGTGTCGAGCGGGAAGCCACGCCGGTCGAGATCGGGGACGCCTACCATGCCCTGGCGCGCGACTTTCATCCCGATCTCTTCCGCCTGCGCAGCGATGACGTGCGGGACGCCGCTCGTCAGATCTTCGAGCGTCTGGAGAAGGCCTTCGCAGTCCTGCGTGACAGCAGCGCGCGGCGCAAGTACCTGGCCGAATTGCAGCGTACCCCGCTACCCGCGCGCTCCGATGCAGAGGGGGGCGACGGATCCGAATCCGCGGCAACCGCGGCGGAGCGGGTGTACTTCACGGGTGTGTCACACCTGCGCGCCCGCCGCTATCCACAGGCGGCCGAGGCGTTTCGCCAGGCCACCACCCTGGCGCCCAAACAAGCCAGCTATCGCAGTGCTCTGGGCTGGGCGCTCTATCGCCAGGCGCCCGCCGACACCCGCGCGTTGGCCGCGGGCCTGGCCGAGCTGCGCAGGGCGGTGGAGACCGAACCCGCCAATCCCTGGGTGCGCATCTCGCTCGGTCGCTTCTACGCCGAGACCGGGCTACCCGATGATGCCATCCGTGAATTCGAGGCTGCCCTGGGCATGAGCCCCGGTCTTGCCGACATCGAGGAAGAAATCCGGCGCCTGAAGGGAGAAACATGATCAAGTCCGAGATCGCCTGGATGAACGGGAAGCTGTTGCCTTTTGCACAGGCGACCACCCACGTTTCTGCTTTCACGCTTCACTATGGGGTGGCGGTTTTCGAAGGAATCCGCTGCTACAAGCGCAACGACGGCCGCAGCGCGGTTTTCCGCTTGCGCGAGCATGTGGATCGGCTGGTCACCTCGGCAAAGATCTGTGACATGGCCATTCCCCACCCACGCGATCAGATCGAGGCCGCCTGCCTCGACACCCTGCGCGCCAACAAGCTGGAAGAGGCGTACATCAGGCCGCTCGCTTACCTGGGTGCCGGCGCGCTGGGGCTCGGCTCGCGCGACAACCCGGTTGAACTGGCCATCATCGCCTTCCCCTGGGGGGCCTATCTGGGCGCCGATGCCCTCAACAAGGGCATCCGCGCCCACCTGTCCACCTTCGTACGGGGTCACCTTAACCACACCATGAGCAAGGCCAAGATCTCGGGCCAGTACGTGAATTCCGTACTGGCCAAGCGTGAGGTGGTGAGCCTGGGCTACGACGAGGCCATCATGCTGGATGCCGCCGGGGCCGTGGCCGAGGGCACGGGTGAGAACATCTTCATGGTCCACCGCGGCCGCCTGTACACCCCACCGCTGTCCATGCCCATCCTGGACGGCATCACGCGCGACGCGGTCATCACGCTGGCGCGCGAGAATGGGATCGACATCGTGGAACAGGCCTTCACGCGCGACATGCTGTACGCGGCCAGCGAGGTCTTTTTCACCGGCACGGCCTGCGAGGTCACGCCGGTGCGCGAGATCGACAAGATCTCCATCGGAACCGGCGAGCCGGGCCCGATCACGCGCAAGTTGCAAGCGGCGTTCACCGCGGTCGTGAAAGGCGCCACCGAGGCTCACCCGGAGTGGCTGGCGTTCTTATGATCGAGCCCGCCGAACACGACCAGCGCTCGTCAGGGTTGAAGCCGAACCGCGACCGTCGGATACTCAGTCCGTGACTCGGTCCCTTGCTCTCTTGCTCTCTGTCGCGGTCTTGGGGTGCGGCGGTTCGCTGTCCTCGGGCAGCCCGCCGGGTGTGGCGCCCATGCCCGAAATATCGGCCGCGGTGCGCGCCCTACGCGTGCGCGTGCTGGAGGATATGGCGTTCGGGGCCAACGGGGACAGGGATTCCAGGTTCAACGAGCAGATGAAAGCTGCTGTGCAGGCCGAGTTGGGCCATGCCGGGCTCACCGTGCTGCACGGCCAGGATGAGAAGCCGGACATCGACGTCCGACTGGAGATCCGCGTGACCGCGGGCGTCTACCTGGTGCACGGACATGTGACTCTGACGGCCCAAAGCGATGACACAGCGGTGGCCATCGCGGTGACCCCCGACGAGTTCCACCGCGCCGGGGAGTTCCCCCTCATCGCGGCGGAGAAGGCGGTGCAAGCTCTGCTTCATTCACCTGGGCTGGCCGAGTTCGCCGAGAAGAAGAACCCACGTCTGGCGGCGGTCCGGAACGAGCGACACCCGGCCTCGACCGAGACGAAACCCAGTCCGGAGATTCTTGCCGGTGCCAAGGAACACTTCAACCAGGGCAACCGCCACTTCGAACTCGGCCATTTTCAGGAGGCTCTGGGCGAGTTCGAAGCCGCCTACATGGCGGTGCCTGATCCGGCGTTTCTTTTCAACATCGCGCAGTGCCACCGCAAGATGGGGCATGACAAGGAGGCGGTTGGTTTCTACAAGAGCTACCTGCGCAACGCCCCCAATGCGCCCAACCGCGCCGACGTGCAGAAGCGGATTCAGGAGTTGGAGAGCGGCAAACACAACTGAGGGCTTGCAAGGCCCTGGCAAAAAAGAGGGCGATCCTGTCGGGGATCGCCCCTTTTCTGATATAGGAACCCTGAAAGGGTTCGCCCAGTCGAAAGCGACTCTAGTGGTGGCTTGGACAGTCCGGGCCAGTGAGGCCAGGCCCCACGTTGTCGCCCGGAAGGCCTGTGTTCGTCATGTCGCTCTCGTTGTGTGCGTACGTGATGCCAGCGTTGAGCGTCACCGTGGACAGGGGCGTGACGGTGGCACCGGCGCAGTCGAGGTAGATACCGTAACCTCGGCTGTACGTGAACGAAGCGTGGTCCACCACGATCTGAGCGGTGGAGTTGCCGTTCTCGAGAATGAGGTCGCCTCCACCGCTGACGCCGTCGCTGCCAGCATAGGAGATGTCGGCATAGCTGATCCGTGCCGTGGCGCCCCCCCACACCTCCAGGCCGACCCAGTCCCCCAGATCTGGCGTGGCGGCAAGTGAAGTGAGAGAAACACGGTTGCTGGAAGTGCCCGCGATCACGAGAGTGGCGGGTCCTGCAAAGCCGACGCTGAACTCGGCCGGGGGGTTGGTTGCGGCAAACATGAGTTTCATGCCAGCGCCGATGGTCAAGACCGGGTTGTCCAATTCCACACCTTGCAGCCACAGGCCCCCGGTGACCGCTACGGGCGTTCCTGGATCGACCCAAGACGCCGTCGAGTTGATTATCCCGCCGACGATCTCGATCGTGGCGCCCCCATTGAAGGTGTTGTTTGCACCAATGCCCGCAAACGAGGCCCCCTGGACCGAGATGGCATACTGGCCGTCCGGGATATTGCTGAAGGTCGAGTTCGTGATGACGAAGTTCGAATCCACGTCGTACTCCAAGATGCCATCGGAGTCCGGGCCCACGTGGTCGATTGTCACGTGATCGATTGTCACGAGGTTGGCCCCCACGCCGTCACCGACTATGCAGCCACTGCGATCCGCACCACAATAGTCTAGCTTGGCGTACGCGATCCGGGTGCCAGCCATGGTGCCATCCCACAAGTGGATGGCCCGCCAATCTCCGGGCAACGGCGGCGACGCGTTAGAAGTGAACACAATCGGGTCCAGCGCGGTTCCGACCGCGACCAGCTTGCCTCCATTAGTGCTGCCGACGTCAATTCCCATGGGGCCTTCAAACTTCAGCGTGACGCCTGGCTCGATGGTCACGACGGCGCCCTCGGTGATCTGGATGAAGTCCCTGATGAGGTACGGGCTGCACGCCTTGGCCAGCGTGATGTCGGAGACAACGGCGCCTCCGAAGAATTCACAAGCAACCGGCGAAGAATCCGTCGCATCACTTGAGCCGTCAGCGGGCGCGCCGCCATCAGCAGCGTTGGCATCCGCTGGGCTGTCGGCCGGCACATCAGTGCTGACAATCGGCCGGTCCACGGCAACCAGATTATCCACAGCCGCATCAGGCGTCACGACGAGGCCAGTGTCTGGCACGCCCGGACCACCGTCCGCGACGACATCGGGCGTGGCGACAGGCCCGTCCGCGACAGGCCCGTCCGCGATAGGNNGCAGTGTGCCCATCGGGTGGCATTGCATCCTTGTTGTTGCTGCTGCTACCGCTGCAGCCCACAACAACAAGGGGGGCCGCAAGGAGAATGAGGGAAAGAGAACGTCGAGCTAGTCTAGTCATTTGTGTTCCTTTCTGTCGGTCGGTTGGAGACCGAAACACGCCGCAGGGCAAATATTTTACACAACTCCGGAATTCTTCGCCAGAATATGACGTAAGGGGCCGTCAGCCTATTCGCAGGCGATCCATCACGTTGTCGTGCGAGCGACCGCGAAGGTTGCGGGCCGCAGGATCCAGGCCAGAAGCCCGACGGCCACCACCGCCAAGCCGGTGGCCAGGCCCCACCACAGGCCAGCCAGCGATTGCCCATGACGCAAGCCCAGGAGCCAGCCCAGGGGCAGGGCCAGCAGGTAGTAGCCCACGAAATTGGCCACTGCAGCGGGGCGCGTGCGACCCAGACCACGCAGGATTCCGCTCGCCACCACCTGCGTTCCATCCAGCATCTGGAACCCGGCGGCGATGGGCAGGATGGAGGCTGCTGCCGCGGTCACCTGTGGGTCAGCGCCGTAGAGCGCGGGCAGATGCCAGCGCAGGAAGTAGAACGTCAAAGCGAAAAGGCTCATCACACCTGCGCCTGAGGCAAGGGCCAGAAGAGCGCTCCGGCGGGCCGCGCGCAAGTCGCCCGCCCCCACCAGGTTGCCCACCCGAACACTGGCCGCCATGGAGATGCCGAGCGGGAACATGAAGCTGAGCGAGGCCAGGTTGAGCACGAT
>PMZX01000310.1 GCA_003170035.1 Myxococcales bacterium
GTCACCATGTGGACCATGGTCGCTCAGCCCGCGCCCTCACGCAAGAGCCGGAGCTACTTGAGCAACTACGCTCGCGCCACCCGCGGGTTCGACTTCCCGCCCGATGATCTACACGCCGCAGTCACCGCCACTGGCGCTGGCATCAAGCCCAGCGTCAGCATGGCTAGGGCTCTGTGCCCCAGATGAGCTTCCCGCCCGAGTAGAGGGTGATCTTCTTCTCGTAGAGCCCCGTTGCTCCGCCGTCATAGCTGTAATCGTTGGTCACGTCGACTGTGCCCACCCAGGTAGAGCTGTGTAGCCTGATGTTGGCGGCGAACTGGTCGGCGCCCGAGGCGGGACCCTTTGCTGCGACCGTTCCGCTGAATGAAAGCTCCACATAGTGGTCAGCGCCCGCGGTGGAGGGAGAGGCTGCGACGGCTTTGCCACCCGTCACATTGTCGCCGCTGAGGCTCTTGTAGTCGACTTCAAGCGTCAAGCTGGTGGTGACCCACCCTTCGTCCTGGTACCAGTAGCGAAGGGTCACGTTCGACAGGTCAACGCTCGCAGATGTCTGGTTGTCAATTCGAAAATCCAGTGAGAGCTGTCCGGTCGCGCCGCTAGCGGTCTTGCTCGTCAGGTACACCTGCAAGCTGCCGGTTGGCGCGGTTGACGTCGAGGTGGTGCCGCCTGCTCCGCCGCGGCCGCCGGCACCGCCCGATGCCCCACCTGTCGCACCGCCGGCGCCACCCGTCGTCCCGCCGGCGCCGCCCCTGCCGCCCGCGGCGCTGGTTCCGCCGGTGCTTCCGCCGCCGCCGAACGGAGAGGTAGCGCCTCCGGTCCCGGTCGCGCCGCCGGTGACCGTGCCGTCCCTGCCACCCACGGCACTGGTCCCGCCGGTGACCGTGCCGCCCCTGCCACCCACGGCGCTGGTCCCGCCGGTGACCGTGCCGCCGGTGCTGGTGCTGCCGCCGGTAACCGTGCCACCCGTGCCGCCTCTGCTACCGCCCACGGCGCTGGTCCCGCCGCTCCCAGTTCTGCCGCCCGTCGTGGTCGTGCCACCTGAGGCGGTGGTCCCTCCCGCGCTGGATCTTCCGCCCGTGCCACCGCTTGTGCTACCGCCGGTCACGTCGACGCCGCCAGAACCGCCGGTGCCGCCGGGGCTCGATGAACCGCCCGTAGGTGGCACAGTGACTTCCGTGGTGCCACCAGTTCCACCGTTGCTCGGGCTGGAAAAACCTCCGCCGGTGCCACCACTCGAAGGCTGTGCGCTCACGCGCCTTACTTCATCGGGTGCTCCGCAGGTGGCCAACATCAAACCAGCACCCACGACCGAGAGGAGCAGAACGAGCGAGACTGGGCCGAGTCCGCCTGCCGTTGTGGTCAGCCATCGCCGCGTACTAGTTAGACCTGTCACAACCCTCTGAGGAAGATATCGTCTCACCGTATGCCTCTTCTCGCTCTTCACATATAGAGTATGCGCAGAAGACCAAAAAACGGAATTGCGAATAGAAAAAAGCCTCAGATTCCTGCGCACTTGACCACATTGTCCTACCCGCTCGTCGCATAGCGGCGCGCGCCGGTCGCGAGCTAGAACGCGAGAAGCCCGCCCAGCGACACGCCAAGAGTCGCGCGTTGCACGCGCTGGTTGTCCAAACGGAAGACCTCACCACCTCCCTGCGCCGAGAGCACGAGCCATGTGCTGCGATAGGAGCGCACCATGGCCGAGGCTGTACCGCCGTAGCTGAGTCCGACGGAATATGTGCTCCCGTGCCAGACGTCGTGCTGGCGCACGATGGGAACACCAACCGTTGGCCCCAGCAACAGCGCGAACCTGTCTGACCAGAAGAGCGGCCAGAGTGCATCGAGAGAGAGCCCTGCGCGCAAGAATGACGACTGGTAGTCCTGGAACCTGGCGTTGGAGGATGAGAAGTCACCGCGCGCGCGCAACGCGAGCCCTCCGATCTGGCGCATATACGAAAGCGCAGCCATCCCGACCAGAGACCCGGTTCCCGATACCGGGCTGCTTTGCAGTCCGAGGTGAATGCCCAATGAATTGGGCTGCCACAGCCCGCCCTTCTTGCGTTGGTTCTCGGCATCGGCAAGCACCGGCGCCATGGTCGCCGTCTCGATGACTGTCGAGCTGCCCGCCGCGAGAGCGAACGTCGTCTCGCTGACGCTGGCCAAGGCCCGCCGCACGACCCGATACTCGCCGGCTGGCAGGGCCAGGTACACATCCTCGCTGGAGGTCGAGCCCAACTCCGCGATCACCTCACCGCGTCCCTTGTGTACCACCGTATACGTGACACCGGTCTCGCGCGGAAAGACCAGGCGAGCGTCGTTGGGCCGCGTGCGGGCCAGTATCACGTCGCCGGCACCGGACATCCGATAGTCGTAGGTGGGGTGCTGGCCGCCGACCAAGCTGGCCGCGGTGCTGGCCAGGGTGCGCCTGAACGCGAATTGATAGACCTCGCCCAGGGTCACCTGGCCGTCATGAGAGGAGTCGGCGGCGCCACGCAGGCCGGCCATTATGTTGTGGGTGAAAAACGAACCCGCGAGATCGTCGGACTCTTGCGACAGCTCGTTGGCCGTCGACGAGGTCACGATGGCCATACCCTTGACGCTGCCGGGATCGGCCAGATGGATCTCGTAGCCTGGCGCACGTCGGCCGCCCTTCACGCCGGTGAGTGCGCCCGACTGGCAGGCATCGACGAATGCGACGCGCACGTCGGCCCCGGAAAGTTGTTCGAGATACGAACGCAGGTCGCGCAGGGGCAAGCGCGACGATCCCAACTCAAGGGCCTCCTGATCACCATGGCCGGAGTAGTAGAAAAGAAAGAGCGTGCGTTTGCCCTCGGCGTGAGCGCGATCGAGTTGCGCCCGCGCGGCGGCCAGCGCCTCTTCAACCGCTTCGCGCCGCGCCCCCTTGACGGTGATGACGTTGTCGAATTCACCCGCGCCGCGAAGCAAGCTGGCCAGCTTGCCGGCTTCGGCCTCGGCAAAATGCAGAACTCGAGCCGGGTCGTGCCCCAGATTGTTGCCGACCACGACTGCCACGCGGGCCTGCTGGGTCTGCGCGCGAGCAGCGCCCTGCCCCAACGCCAAGATCAGGCAAGCGCCTAACAAGCGGAGGGACATGACTTTAGCCTACCTCATTCTTTCGCGGCAGGGACATCGATCGCAACTGCTCCCGTGCACCAAAGTGACCATGGTCACGGCCGCCTGAGTAAGAAGGACACCTGCTCTGCCTCGACAGGCAACCGTGCCGCTTGCCGGATGTCACCCTTGCCGGCAGCCAGCGCTTCGGCTACGGCCGTGCGCATGACGTCCTCGCCAATGGCACCCGGCGTCCAGAGGGCAAAAACCCTTTCCCAGCCGTGGTGGTCATCCAGTTCCACGGACTCGGGCAGCATGACCTCGGCACCGGGTGGGGCGCTCACCCCGGCCAACGCGTCGTCGCGGTAGTAGGGGAACAACCGGCCGGTGTCGTCGACTCCGAACACCAGCAAGACACCGGGCTGGTCCTTGGTATAGGCGAAGCGCAAGCGGTCGCCCGCCATGAAATCGTCGCCATCCTTGACCGGAAAGATCCTGTCACCACGTTTGCAGAACGCCTCGACCCAAAGGGAACCCTTGCTGCGCACGGCACCTGCGACCTGCCTGGCGGCACCAGAGGTCTTGTCCGGCGCAACGGGTGTCGGAGAGAACACACCGCGTGACATCACCAGCAGCACCATGGCCACGGCCGCAACAGGGGTCAGCGTCAGGGGCACGACCAGGCGCCACCAAGCCTTGCGGCGCCGTTCGGCCACCGTCGCGAGAATGGCGCGAGCTGCGACAAGGCTTCGGGCCTGCGGATCGGAGCCCAGAAGTTCCTGGCGGGCCGAAACCAACTCCGCCAATGAAGCGGCGCATCGATCGCATGTGCGCAGGTGGGCGGCTCCATCCGGGGATCGCTCGGCCTCGAGCCTCGCCTCCCATCGCACTAGCTCCAGGTGCGAAATACAATCCGTCATGAGCGTCCCTCCCTCCCCTTCGTTCCCCCCTCGGGCTGCGCTGCCCCGAGCAAATCCCGAGCGATTCGCGCCACTTTGCGCAATCGATTGAACACCGTTCGCCTTGTGATCCCAAGAACTNNGTCGCGCCGGCCTCGCCACAGCGGTCCAACACGGCGGCCACGAAATCGCGATCCACATGCCGCCCTTCCATCGAGCCCGACGACGACGGCCGCACCCGCAGGGACGCTGCAGCGCGGGTATGAACCTTGAGCTCACGGATCTGATTCAGGCAAACATTCGTCGACACCCGGTACAGGTAGCGAAGGCCATCGTCGTCGTTGGGGAACTGCGGCCCGCGCGTGAGCACACGCACGAACGCTTCCTGGGTCGCGTCTCGCGCCGCCGCCTGCGACTGCAACATGCGCCGACAGTGGGCGTAGATCGCCGGCGCGTACTTCTGGTACAGGGTGGCTAGGGCAGTCTCGCTGATTCTTTCCACGACTCGTGGGCTCGCCTCTCGGCCCGCGCCCGTCAGAGCATAGCCGGCATAGCCCGCCGGGCCGCTGGAAAAGAGTGGTCCCGCGTATTCCCCGGCGTCCTCCGACGCCAACGCCAAACTCACTGCGCACATGGTCATGCGGCCAATCTCGTCGAGCAGATCAGGGCCGCAAGCCAGAACGGCCTGCGCGGTAACGGAACCCCTGGGTGTGGCGGGCCGCATGCCGAGCATCGCTTCTCAAATGAGAGTTCCGCGGATTCCGCGGAGCAANNCGTGTCCCCAGGAGCCCGGAAGGCTGCGTATCGGCGAGTCCTGGCGCCAGAGTCATGGGAAACAAGGCCCCAACTCCGCCAGAAACATGGGACAGGTGGCTTGCCGGCCAAGTGTAAGTTGGTGTACAACCGCCTCCTCTTTTTGTTGCTTCCCACTTGTCCATTCTTGGCCGTTGGGGAGCGCGGACAACCAACGAGGCTCCCCAAATGACAACGACCACCCCTCCAGGAACCCGAATCGCCCTGCACCTGCTCTCCTCGGCCTGCCTTGTGACGGCTTTGCTGGCCTCGGGCGGAACCGCGTGGGCAGCCAAGAAGAAGACCCCCAAGACCCCTGCCGCAGCAGCCGAGCAAACCGAGGCGCAGCCGGCAGCGGTAGCCGCCGAGGCAACCTCGGCCCCAGCCGAGGCCGCCCCGGCCGAGCCAGCTCCTGCCCCGGCCGCGGCTCCGGTTCCCGCGCCCGCTCCGGCTCCTGTACCGGCTGCGTCTCCTGCCCCGGCTCCCGGGCCGGCCCCGGCTGCATCCCCCGAGGCAGCCGCCCCGACCACACCGGAAGCCGGCGCCCCCGGCGCCCAGCGCAAGCGTAGCGGCAAGACCACTGAGCTCGGCTTGAATCCCCAGACCACGTCATACGCGGCCGACAATACCGGCCCACCCGTCGTGGCCGAGGCGCCGGCCGAGGACTGGGGCTTCAAGTTCCACGGCTTCTTCCGCGGCCCGATGCGCCTGAGCCTGGGGACTGAGCCAGGCAGGGGGCTCCAGGCCCATGCTCCACCCGTGACGCCCGATCTAAACTACACCACCTGGCAGTACACCAACAACAACCCTGGCCCCTGGGGCGAGGCTCTCTTCCAGTACGGGAACAACCGCGCCATCATGACCATGGCCATTGCCAGCTATAACATCACCTCGGGTGGATGGCGCGAGCTCCAGGACCAGCTCGGCATCGACCGCGCCTTCCTCACCCTCAATTTCCCCGAGGCCTTCGGCGATGTTGGCAAGATGGTGTGGAACGTGGGCGTGTTCGGGGACCGCTACGGCGCCATGGGCAAGTACGACGGCGGTGCCTATGACACCTATCTGATGGGCCGCACCCGCATCGCCGGCGCCACCGGTACATTCGACTTTGACCTCGCCGACTCGTTCCGGCTGGTTTTCGAGGGAGGCTTCGGCGCCAAGATGGACGTGCACCAGTGGAAGCTCTATCCCTACACCTCGTGGGAGCCCTACCCGGGCTTCGCGCAGATGGGCACCTCTCTCTTGGCCCACGCTCATCTCGGTGCGGTGATTGACAACGCATGGACCTTCACCCTTCACTTCCTGGACACCTTCACCAGCGACGCCATGCGGACCGACATGAACATCAAGCCGGCTGCCACGGATCCGCCGAACCCCCGCATCCCCGGGAACTACACCAGCCCCGGCCAGGCCAACTCGGCCAAGGATGGCAGCATGCGAATCCTGGGTGCGGACCTGAGGCTCGACGGTGGATGGATGGGGATCGGCTATATTGGTTTCTCTTCGATCAAGGCGTCCAACGCCGGCGTGTTGCAGGACACGATCGAAGTCGTCCACTCCCAGGGCGGCTGGCAGTTCACCAACAACTACCTCGGAAACAAGGGGAACGGAACCGTCAACAACTTCGGGTTCCAGTATACCTTCAGCCTGGCTGCCTTCTTGCTGCGGCCGCAGGCCTGGTGGGGCCAGGGTGCGGACTTCACAGTCCAACTCTTCGGCATCTATACCTGGATCACCGGGACAGGAGATCTTCCTGGAACCTCATTGTTCGCGGGCATCACTGGACCCGACGGCCTGGGCACAAAGAAGCTGAAAATGGGAACCCAGTTGCTCTACACCCCGCTGCCCGTCATGTCGGTTGGCTTGCGGGTCGACTCGGTCCAGCCCAATCTCGACAACAGCACCCACACCTTCACAGTCTTCTCGCCGCGGCTCATCTTCCGCACCGAGTTCGTCACCCACGAGATGATCACGCTGCAGTACCAGTACTACTCCTATGGAAGTTGGTACAACCAGACCACCAACGCATCGGGAATGCCATTCCCTGGTCTACCCTACCCCTACGGCCAAATAGGGAATCTCTGGAATCCCTTGAAGCCCGACAAGCATACCGTCAGCATCGCTGCCAGCATGTGGTGGTAGCGCGGCGATGCGCGTAGGCCTTCCCGCGCTCCTCCTGCCTCTGGCGGTGGGCTGCGTGCCTATCGGCGCGCGAACCGCATCGCCGGGGCGTGGGTCGGAAAGCGGCGGCTCCCCCGAATCTGGGGCTGCCGGGACCGACGATATCGCTCTGTCACCCCACAACCTCATCGCCAACGCCACCTTCGCCGACGGGACCAGCTTGCCTTGGACGTCGTCCTTCACGCCGCCTGGGGACGGCTCGGCCTCGGTGGTGGACGGCGCGCTCTGCTTGCAGGTCACCAACCGTGGCAGGGACAACTGGGATGCCCAGGTTCGCCACCGCGAGATGACCATCCAGAAGGGCCACAAGTACAGTCTCAGTTTCGTGGCATATGCCACCCAGCCGACCACGATCCGTCCCAAGGTGGGCATGCAGGGCCCACCCTACGCAGAATACTGGTTCGAAGAGATCAAGCTCGACGGAACCCCGCGACGGTTCAAGGGTCACTTCCGGAAATCCGGGCCCGACGATCCAACCGCCGAGTTCGCCTTTCACGTGGGCGGGTCTCTGGCGCGCGAGACGCGTGGGGTATTCAGCGTGTGTATCGACGACGTGCGCTTGGAGGATTCCGAGTTCATACGTCCGGCCAAGAGCAAGGTCGCGCCGCCTGCCGCCGTGCTGGTAAACCAGGTGGGCTACTTCCCTGGCTTGGTCAAGCTGGCGATAGTGCGCACGGGCGGCAGCACGCCCCAACCCTGGCATCTGGTGGATGGCGCCGGGAAAGAGGTCAAGTCGGGGCAGACCCAGGTGGCCGGCACTGATGCTCTGGCCGGCGACACGGTCCAGATAGCTGACTTCTCGCCCGTCGATCGGGAAGGCCGCGGATTCGCCATCGTCGTCGGAGCCGATCGCAGCCACCCCTTTGACATCAGCCCCACCATCTATCACAAGCTCAAGTACGACGCGCTGACCTTCTACTATCACAACCGCAGCGGCATCGAGATCGTCATGCCCTATGCGGGCGGCCCGCAATGGACACGGCCGGCCGGCCACCTGTCCGACAAGAGCGTGCCCTGCGCGGCGGCCGCGGGCTGCAGCTATCGCCTGGACGTGTCCGGCGGCTGGTACGACGCCGGCGATCACGGCAAGTACGTGGTCAACGGCGGGATCTCGGTGTGGACCTTGCTGGATCTCTACGAGCGGACCAAGCACCTCGGATCTTCCGTGGCCGACTTCGGCGATGGACGCATGAATATTCCCGAGCAGGGCAACGGGGTTCCCGACCTCCTGGACGAAGTGCGCTGGGAGATGGAATTCCTGCTCAAGATGCAGGTTCCCGACGGCGACCGCGTCGGGATGGTGCACCACAAGATTCACGACAGGGAATGGACGGCGCTCGGTCTCGCTCCCCACGAAGACCAGATTCCGCGCTTCCTCTATCCGCCCAGCACGGCGGCGACGCTCAATCTTGCGGCGGTCGCAGCCCAGGCTGCGCGCATCTGGCAGAGCATCGATCCGGCGTTCTCCGGGCGCTGCCTGGCGGCGGCCGAGCGAGCCTGGCAAGCGGCCCAGCGCCATCCGGCGGTCTTCGCACCGCCGGGCGGCGTGGGGGGCGGGCCGTATGAAGACAACAAGGTGGACGACGAGTTCTACTGGGCGGCGGCCGAACTCTATATCACGACCAAGAAACCCGAATACAAGCAGTTCCTCGCGGCCTCGCCCTACTACCTCAAGCTGGCACCGCGTCTGCCTTCGGTCAAAGTGGGTGAGGATGTGGCGTCGCCCATGACCTGGCAGACAACCGCGGCGCTGGGGACGATCTCCCTCGCGGTCGTGCCCAACGGGTTGGGTGACAACGAGATTGCAACCGCACGCAAGGCCGTGACCAAGGCGGCCGACGCCTATCTGCAGATCCTGCAGAAGCGTCCCTACCGGGTGCCCATCGAGTACGGCAAGGCCAACAAGGCGCCCTGGGGCTCGACCTCCTTCCTGCTCAACAACCTCGTGGTTCTGGCACTGGCCCATGACTTCAACGGCGGGCAGCGCTACCTGAACGCCGTGGTTGCCGGCATGGACTACATTCTCGGCCGCAACCCCATGGATCAGAGCTACGTGACCGGCTACGGCACCCGGCCCCTACGCAACCCCCACCATCGCTTCTGGTCGCACCAATCCAACGAGAAGTTTCCGTCTGCACCGCCCGGCATGGTTTCCGGCGGCCCCAACTCGGGTCTCGAGGATCCCTACGTGAAAGCAGCGGGTCTGGCCGGTTGTGCACCCGAGAAGTGCTTTGCCGACAACATCGAATCCTGGGCCACCAACGAGATCTGCATCAACTGGAACGCCCCCCTCGCCTGGGTGCTTGCCTACCTGGACGAGAAGGGCGCCACTCCGCCCAAGGGCAAGCATGCCCCAGCAGCGTCTTCGCCACCAAAGGACGATGCGGCAAGCGTGGCCCAATCCGTGCCCAAAGCCGAACCGGCCAGCAAGGCAGAGGGCACTTCGAAGGCCAAGACGAAAGACACAGCAACGGCCAGACGCAAGAAATAGGCGAGACGGCTGCGGGGCGCGTCAATCGCGGCAAGGGGCCAGCCCGACCGGTGGTCGATGGCCGTCCCATCGATGGAACCATCGTTCCCTACGCCCTGCCCGGCGCCGGGTTCGCGTCGAGTGCGTGGTCGGATAAGTATTTCGCACTTTGAAAAGCCCCCGAGTTATAAGTCGGGGCAACGTAGTCATGTTGCAAGGGAGCCCATGAGCGCGCGGAAAATAGTACGCCCCTGGTTCAACCGACACCTCTTGCTGGGGGCCGTCGCCTGGCTCCTCTATGCCCTGCCCGCCGGGCCGGCCGCGGCGACGGGCGTGAACCAGGACGCGGTGGCAAAGGTGGTACGCCTCAACAAGGAGGCCAGACAGTTTTACGATGCCATGGAATTCACGCTCGCCGAGAAGAGCCTGAAGAAGGCGCTTGAGATCGGTGAGGCCGCTGCCCTCGGGGATCACGTCGTGATGGCAGGGACCCACGGCAATCTGGGCGTGCTGTACGCCACCGGCATCAAGAACGAGGACCAAGCCCTCTTCCACTTCAAGAAGGCCTTGGAATTGCGACCGGACTACGTGCCGAGCAAAGAAATGAGTTCCCCCGAGGTGAAGGACCTGTACCAGCGGGCGCGGTCCGAACTGGACACCGGGGCGGGAACGGCGTCCGTCCCGGACACGACCGGGCCATCCACCTCGTCGCAGGGACAGCTCCGCTGTCCGGCACCGGGGGTGGCAAGGGCAGGTTCGTCGCTGAAGTTGCGCTGTGTGGCCGACGGGGCGCTCCCGGCCACCGAGGTGATCGTCTACTTCCGCTCCGGGGAAGGGTCGTTTCGGTCGCGCAAGATGTCCACGGAATCGACGCTGGACGGGAGCCCAAGCTGGGGCACGCAGCTTCCATCCGAAGCAACATCGGGCGAGCAGCTCTTCCTCTACTTCGAGGCGCACAACCGGCAGGGTGAAGTCATGAGCTCAGTCGGGAGCGCGGACAACCCAACCCTGGTCGGCATACGCAGCGGCGGGGCGATGGGGACAAGCCCCGGCGGCGGCGGAGACACCGACGTCGAGGGTGAAGGCGAGTCAGCTCATGGTGCGGGCGGCCCCTGGTGGCTCGGCCTTGGCCTCGGTTCGGGGTACGGCTATGCCGGAAAGTCCGGGCCCGAGGGCTACAAGGGTCGTATACGAACTGGAGACTACGTCGCAGGCCGGGCCCCGGCGCCCCTGGGCCAAGTCTCGCCCGAGGTTGGCTACCTTCTGACTCCCAAGCTCTCCCTGTCGGTTCAGGGACGCCTCCAGTACCTTCCTCAAACCAGCTCCCGTACCGCCAACGGGGCCATTGCGTTCCTGGCGCGCTTGCTCTACTTCACAAGTGGCGAAACCGTGCGCTTCTACTTCGGCGCGGTTGTGGGCGGTGGCAACGGCTTCCGTCTCCAGATCACGGGCCTCCACACCACCGATGGCAAGGTGGTCAGCGACACGGTCAGAGGCGGACCGGTCATCTTCGGCGGTGCTGGAGGACTGTCCGTTGGCCTGAGCGATAGCTGGAGTTGGATCGTCGAGACCAACGTCCTGGCAGGAGCCCCTGATTTCTCGATGGTCGCCGACCTGAACACGGGAATACGCGTTCGCCTGTAGCGCCCGTCCTGTGGTTGTCCGATAGAGCCCCCTCTTTAGCCCTC